>DJYQ01000044.1:0-19194 GCA_002450165.1 Prevotellaceae bacterium UBA6974
CCTTAATGACATCATTTTTTGCGAGAGAAATTTTGTATTTCGCTCGCTTAATCGTATCTTTGCGGACGAGAAAAACGTACAAATATGACAAAGAAACAAGCAATAAAGATCTTTGAAGAAAAGAAGGTCCGCACCGTCTGGGACGATGATTAGGAGCAATGGTATTTCTGTATCGTGGATGTCGTTGAGGTCCTGACAGAAAGTAAGGACCCTTCTGGCTATGTCATGACCATGAAAAGGCGTGACCCGATGCTTGCCAAAGGGTGGGGACAGGAAGAAAAGGAATATATTTCGCAAAATCATAAACAGAATAGACAATGGCTATACTAACCGTTTATACCAAATTGTTAGATCAAACACTAACAGGTGCCCGCATCATCGACATGGGCAGCACACGTACTTGCCAGCTATATGCGATTCCACGCGAACAACTTTCATTAGTTTCAAAGGAGAAACTGCTGCACCAATACTGCTTCTATGTTCTACTGGGACAATCATTAGACGGCACTCCCAAGGCGTATATAGGTCAAAGCAACGATTTCCTACATCGGGTGAAAGACCACCAAAGCAAAAAAGACTTTTGGGACACAGCTCTGGTTTTCGTCTCAAAAGCCAATGAGGTCTATGCCAGCGAGGTCCTTTTCTTAGAATATCTTGGCATAAAGAAAGCATTGGAGGCTGGCATCTACTCGCTTGATGAAAACAAGCAGATTCCTCAGAAACCAAGCATTGCTCCTGATAAAGAGAATGATATGGAACTGTTCTTTGACGAAATCATGTTCCTCACCAAGTTCTATGGCCGTGATGTCTTTGAGCCTTCAGAAGTATCAACTCAGGTGGAAACGAACGAACAGCCACATACCTTCTATATGGATACTCCCAAGAGTGGAGTCAAGGCAGCCTTAGACTATTATCCCATAAATAATCGATATGTCATCAAGGCTGGTAGTCGTATTCGTGGTAAAGTTGCAAAGAGCATTCCTGCTGCAATCCGTAAGCGTCGGAACGAACTCATCGCCATTCCATCCCTCATGCATCCCGAGGGAGACTTCTACATTCTTGGACACGATATAGAATTGCTCAATGCCTCCCCTTCCGCCGCTGCCAGTTTTTGTACGGGAACTGCCATGCAGGGAACAACGGCATGGGTGGATGTCGAAGAAAAGACATTTGCGAGTGTGTACAAATTAAAGAACACATAATGACCACAATTTTGCACAGAACATGAATGTGATGTCCACAAAATTTTACTATATTTGTAGGCTAAGGAAGGTAATGTAACTATATATGGACGAACAACAGAATATAATCATATATCGGACGGCTGACGGCAAAGCTTCAGTAGCCCTCTTTGCAAAGGATGGTAAGATATGGCTGAACCAGCAACAGATGGCAGAACTTTTTGCCACCTCCAAGCAAACCATCAGTCACCACATCATTAATATACTGAAAGAGAAAGAGTTAAACAAAATATCAGTTATCAAAGAATATTTGACTACTGCCGCTGACGGCAAGAAGATTTGGAGAAAAGCATCATAGAGATACAGAAGGACGCAAGCGGTATTAAATAGAAATACTAAATAGCCTCCGAATTGCTGAAAGCCCTGCCTCCAAAGGGAAAACCGCAAAAAGTGTTTGAGGAGAGTTGTAGGAAGGGAGAAAAGAAGTAAAACAAGAAAGAGAATAACATGAGCAACAAAAAACTGGATACGTTTATATCCTGACCCCCCCAGCTTTCACGATGATTGGGTGAAGATCGGTAAGTGCTCACGTCTAGGGGAGAGAGAAGGAACAAAAGCGATAGGTAGTGCTAACCCCCATGATTTCAAAACTTGTGTTTTTGTGAATGAGAGGAACGATAATGCGATGAGTATCCCCTTGATTTATTAAAATCATGTTAATTATGGCAATATCGCATGGTAATTGGATAATTTTGAGTACCTTTGTTTAATAAAAACAAAATAGAAGACATGTCAGACGAGAACAAATATATACAGACACCTTCACAATCAATTCAGAAGTCGTATCTGAGACAACCCGTTTCATCAACCGAGTTAGAAAAATTTCGTTCTCAATTAGATAATCTCCTCAAGGAACTTAATCCAACAGACATTGAGGAGGCTAACAAAGGACGTGTTAAGACTTTCCTTGAACAGACTTTGTGGCCTTCTAATGCATATGAAATCAATGCATCAGGAAAAACAGATCTCACTATCAAGGATAAGAATCTTGAGCGTAATGTTGTTCTCTTTGAGTTCAAAAAGGTAAATAGTCCTGAAATGGTAACTAAGGATGATCTTGTTAAAAAAGCCTTGTTTGAACTTATTTTGTACTACATTCTTGAGGAGCATGAAAATAATAACACAAGCATAAAGCATCTGATTGTTTCAGATGGTTTCCAGTATTTTATATTTGAAAAGGGATTGTTTTATGACCTGTTTGGCAATGATAAGAAATTTGTTCAAGAAATAAAATCCTCCGAGAATACAACTAGCGAAAAGCGTGATTATATCTACAACCGGATAATCAAGCCAAAGGTGGAGAAAGTTAAAAACAAACTCTCTTATACGTTTGTTGATTTACGTACCTTTAAAAAAGATGTTTCTTCAGCAGATATTGTTTCAAAGCCGCGATTTAAGGCTTTGTTTAAATTGTTTTCTCCGACTCATCTGCAAAAGTTGCCCTTTTCTGCAGACCACAACTCTCTAAATAGAAATTTCTATACAGAATTGCTGTACATTATGGGACTTGAGGAACGTGGTGATAAGCACCAGATCCAGCGTTTAGACCCAAAACAACGTCAGAATTATTCCATCTTTGAGCAAGCTTATATTCTTCTTTCAGATTATGAAGTAAGTGAATCAACTGTTACAGAAAAGGATGTAGATGAGCGTTTTGAAACTGCTCTCGGCTTAGTGATTGTATGGATTAACAGAATCCTTTTTATGAAACTTCTCGAGTCGCAACTTATTGCATTTAACTGTAACAAGAAGAAATATGCTTTCTTTGAAAAACTTACAGACTTTGCCATGATGCATTACCTCTTCTGCAAGGTAATGGCTATTCCTGAAGAAGAACGTTCAGACGAAATGAAAGATAGGTTTGGTGAAGTCCCATATTTGAATAGTTCACTTTTTGAACTTACTGAGATTGAGAAAAGATATTTCCCAATAAGCAGTTTGCGTGATAGTGAAGTTACTATCATGAAAAACTCTTGCCTCAGGGATAAGAAAGGTAAAGTAGATAAAGGTAAAATTCGTATTCTTGATTATCTGAAACGTTTCCTTGACAGTTACGATTTCGGCGCAGATGCTGGTGAGAGCGGAAAGACTATTATTAACGCCTCTGTACTTGGTCTTATTTTTGAAAAAATCAATGGCTATAGGGATGGCTCGTTTTTCACCCCAGGATACATCACTTCATACCTCTGCCATGAGACATTAAGGCGTTGTATAACAGACAAATACAACGAACGATATGGAACATCATATAGTACATTTGTTGACCTTGTGGAGGATTTTGATTATACCAATAAAACAAAACGCGATGAGGTAAATGAGCTAATCAACAGTATTCGTGTGTGCGACCCAGCAGTAGGTAGTGGTCACTTTCTTGTATCTGCCCTAAATGAACTCATTGCTATCAAATGGGAACTTAAGGTTTTGAAAACCATTGACGGCAGACGATTTAAGTATCGTGTAGACATAGAGGATGATGAGCTGGTTGTTACAGATGCAGATGGTGAGTTACGATATGATCCAAACGATGAGGTAAGCCAGTTGGTCCAGAAAACGCTTTTTAATGAAAAACGTACCCTTATTGAAAATTGTCTTTTTGGTGTTGATTTGAATCCTAATAGTGCTGAGATTTGTCAGTTGCGTTTGTGGATAGAACTACTTAAAAATGCCTACTATTTTAAGGGTGAAGATGGCAAGCGACACCTACAAACGTTGCCAAACATTGATATTAATATCAAGTGTGGTAACTCTTTGGTGATGAAATACACATTAGATGCTCCTATTGACCATGTACTGAGAGGTGCTAATATCACTATGCACGATTACAAGAACCATGTTTCTGATTATAAAGATAGTCCTTCTAAAGAGAAAAAGCATATTTTAGAGCAAGACATAATTGCTATAAAGTCAAAGTTGAATGAGGGCTATGACAAAGAAACTCATGAGTACAAGAAATGGGTAAAGATTTGCTCAGATATACTCGCGCGTGACAACTCTCTTTTTCCGCCTGAGGAAGAAGAGACAAAGATACTGATGGATTTACGCAAACAAGAAGCTAAACTTCGTTCATCATTGGTTGAGGTATCAACTCGTCATGCACGTTTAGGCGCTTTCGAGTGGCGTTATGAATTCCCTGAAGTACTTGATGACAAGGGTAATTATGAGGGGTTCGATTGTATCATAGGTAATCCTCCTTATGGCGTATCCATTAAGGATGAATATCGCAAGACTGTTGAAGAAAAATATGAGCACATGCCAGACTATGAGATATACTACTATTTCATTTCTCTTGGTCATAAATTGTTAAAAGATAATGGCTACTTAGCATATATTATACCAAACACATGGCTGTTTAATCAGTTTGCCCAAAACCAAAGAGAATCGTTAATTGAAACTGATGATAAACATTCATCTGCATGGGAAGTCAAGGAATTATTAGATTGTACGAATATTCCAATATTTGAATCTGCGACAGTTAGGAATACTGTCATTTTAATGAAGAAAAGCCAGAATCCTGACAAAATAGTTTACTATAGAAATACGCGTGATTTAATTGAGGATCAAGAGAACAACAAACTTGACGCTAAAATGCTGTTTAGTAAATTGGTAAGTAGAGATACTCTATCAATTACTCTCGATGACCTTAAGCGTGAATTTTCTCAGAATTGGGGATTAGCATTCTTTTTAACAACAGAAGAAAACCGAGTCGTAAAAAAAATAGAAATAGACACAGTTTCTTTGGAATCACTTTTTGAAGATGTGTCACAGGGAATAATTGCCTATGACAAACTTAAGGGGGTGTCAAAAAGCGATATCGATAATCGTGTTTTTCATTCGGAAACATATATAGATGGTTATAAAAAATGGTTAAGAGGTTTTGACGTTAGCAAATATAAAATAGAATGGAACTCTGCTCCTGCAAAATCAAGCGGAAAGCAAACTGATCGAGAGATTTACATTGACTATGCCAGGATTCCTAAGGCTAGAGAGCAGAAATATTTTATGGGTAAACGTATGCTGGTTCGAGAAATAACCAACCCTTCTATTTTCGCTGCTATAACAGAAGATGAATTATACAACGATCCCGCTATTCTTGTTGTTAAAGATAGTGATAGCTATTCTTTAGAATTGGCTTGTGGTATTCTAAATTCTAAACTTGCTACTTTCTATCATTTTAGACATTCCCCAAAAGCCACAAAGGGCGCATTCCCCAAAATTATGATTTCAGATATTAGGAAATTCCCATTACCTACTATTTCTGAAAAAAACAAAGATATAGCGGAAAAGATTCAATTATTAGTTGAGGAGATTCAATTAGTAATTTCTACATCAGTTATTGATAACCAAAAGATCCTTGATTTGCAATGGCAGATAGATTACTGGGTATTCAAATTGTATGGAATAATGTCAGAAGATGATATTAATATTATTTATCCAGGATTCTACGATCTTAAACCAGATACATTTATTATTGATTAATATGGTGAAAGTTGAGTAGCACAACCTCAACAGATCACCTTGAGCAATGAAGCCGAGAGATACATGATTACAGTAGCCATAATCTCGAGATAAGGCAATAACGGGCTTTGAGAATCGTGGGGAATGAGACTTTGGACAATACAGGGAATAGAAATCTATGAGCAGCTGCAACGTGAAGGCGTGGCATATTGCACCAAACCTGTAATGGCTGATGAACCCACCTTTGTGCGTGCCTATCATTGGATGGCAGAGCAGATGAGAAAACGAATCGGAGTGCCACCCATCAAAGCCATAGAATACCCCATGTGGGCATGGTATCAATACAACTCTGCCAAGGATAACAAACCGCCAAGAAGTCCTAAGGATATGATAGAGGGGGTTAATGTTTATATGGAGATAGAGATTCCCAATAATGAGGTGCTTTTGTCTGACCTTGGTTCATGGCACGCTCCATTGAACGAATGTCCCATTGATAATTGGAAAGAAATAGAAAAGGAAACAGACAAATTAGACAAGGAAGCTGGGCGTATGTTGACATTTGACGAATATCCACTCCACATTCAGAAAATGATAGAGAAGAGTTGGGAAGCGGTGTTCGACATCAATCGCCGTGACAAGACTGTCGGACGTAAACATAGACGTAATCGAAGCATTCAAGCTACATTCTGGGTGTTGAAACCCGAGCACATCATATCTGTTGAGTTTCTTGAAAAGAAAGGAGATGTGGTGAAAAGGATAAATTATCAGGAATCCCAGGGATAGGTACTCTGTCTGAGTTGACTCACCTGGTTTAGCATTCATTGACCAAAAATTATTCCCGTTCTCTGCAAAGATTAGCGGGAATATTTGTACTTTTGCAACCCTCTTAAATAATTATTGAAAACAATCGTGAAAATTATGGTAATTAACAAAATCAACATGAAAGAGCAGTTGCGGGAGGCCAGGCTGGAGGCGGAACGTGAATGCGAGCGGCTGCAGGAGCAGATGGATAAGGTGAACGGGTATCTGAGGTATTTTGAGCAGTATGAATCATTGCTGAAAGAGAATGAGAGCCTGAGGAATGAATTGGAACAGCAGCAGGCGGAGAACAACAGCCTGCATCAGCAGTTGGAGGACAAGGACATAAAGTTGAATGAGTTGGGCAAATTCTCGGTCGGTATGGCCAAGAAATCGTCGCAGGAGGGTCTGGAGAAGGCTTTCCGCATCTACATCAACACGTCAAAGCGCAAGACTCAGGCCAAGCGCGAGGTGGCGAAGGTTCAGCTGCTGGATTTCATTGCTACGGCAAAGTTGGAGATGCCGGAGGATATCATGGAGTTGCTGAATCATCTGGATGACGAGATGGTGGCAGAGACGCCTGCGGTGAACAACGTAACGGTCCAGCCGGGTGGTATTAATGTGCAACAGGCTAATACGGTGACGAAATGAAGGAGGGGACAGATTTCACGAGTGTCACCCACTATACGCACGTTGATGTTCAGCCTGGCGGCATCAACATTCAGAACGTAGAACATCTGTATCAGGCTGACATCCTGAAGCAGCTGGGCATAGAGCTGGAGGCGAAGAAGAAAATGGAGGCGAAGGCTGCTGCGCCGGTGAAGAGAGAGGGGAAGCCAACGTTTTTCGTCCATCCGTCTATTGATATTGATCAGCAATGGCAGGTTCATGACGAGATAGTACGTTTGGTGGCTCGTCAAGGGATTCAGGAGATTTGCAAGTATCTCTCGCAACTGAGTGATGATAAAAAGGTGCTGCTTCCGCAAAATGCCGAGAAGGCGTACAACGAACTGGTGAGGCTGGGGATGCCAGATGGCGATGGGTATAGCCTGAAGACTTTTATGAAGCATTATAAGAGATAAACGAAACGAGCAAAAGATTGCTGCGACGGCGTAAGCATCAGAATCTATACGGTTCTGGTGCTTTTTTGTGTCCCTACGGGGAGCATAACGGAGAATAATAGGGAATTTCGGAGAAAGGTGGAGAATGTTGGAGAGGGGTATTTCAGAAGCCATCTAACCGTAGAATATAGTACTTACCTTTGCACCGTGATTGAAAAATCGCAACCTTAGTTATTAACTTTTAAACTAAACGACATGCTTACAAAAGTTTTGAAAGTGGCTGGAAAGACAGAGCCTGTCTATGTACAGTCTAAAAAGAGTGAGAACGGCCAGTTGGCCAAGTGTTACATCCGACTACGCGAACTGGGCAGTGACTACGCGGACGAGTACCAGTGTACTTTGCTTGGGAACCTTGCTTTGAGCAATTTTGCCGTAGGCAAGACTGTGGTGGCAAGTCTGAGGTTCAGCACCCATGAGTCAAACGGAGTCTGGTATCAGGACATAGTGGTTAACGAAATCGTTCCTATCGACTAACATTATTTATTAACCTGAGTTGAAGCAGAAGAGATTCATATGAGCATCCCACCTGGGGTGTTGGCGCCAAAATCGGAACCTTCTTCTCGCAAATCAATTCAGTAAAATGAAGAAGAAAAAGAGTTCAACAGAGAGTTCAGTATGTGTCGATGGTTTTATGACTTTCGGCGAAGGTGAAAAGGGATTGCGCAGCGCAGATTTCATGTGCTTGGATGATGTGGCGGTCGAGCCGTTCAACGGCAAGTGTCGGGTGCAGATTATGCGTGACGGAAACGTGTATGTGACGGAACTGCCCAGGCGTATCAGGAACAGGGCAATATTCCGCGAGGACAATGCGTCGCTGTCGCATGGGCGTGACGGAAGGTGGTACTTCTGTTTCTCGCTTGACGACAGTGAACTGGAGCAGCTGCCGGGCAAGCTGGTGCAGCAGACGAGTGCGATAGCAGGGAAAGTGATTAGGGACTTGATTAGCAAATCGTAAATCGTAAATCGTACATCATAAATCGTAAATCGTAAATCGTAAATCGTACATCGTAAATCGTACATATCAAGATGAGTTGTCATATTATATATTACAAGGACGGGGCGAAGATGATGCGCCCTGTCCATACGAGAGAGGAGTATCTGAATTTGCGCGACGGCGGGGAGCAGAAAGCGCTGGTGGCTTCGATACGCAGCGGAAATGACACCCTGAAGAACCGTCTCCTGCAGGCGGCCTACAACTGCCTGCCGAACGAGGACGGGAGCCTGAAAGGTTCCAAGCGCATGAGTACATCGGTAGGAATGGACATCGACCATATTGCGCCAGAGGAGATGCAAGCGGTGAAGGAGCGCATCCTGCAGAAGAAGGACGAGCTGGGCTTGCTGATGTTGGAAACGAGTGCCCGCAAGTGCGGCTACCATCTGGTGTTCAGACGCAAAGCGGAACTCAGTCAGGAGGAGAACCTGAGGTGGGCTGCTGAATTGCTGAATGTTGCCTATGATGCTCAGGCGAAGGACATCACGCGTGTATTCTATACAACAACGGCCAGCGAGGAAGATTTGCTGTTCCTGTCGGACGAGATATTCGTGATAGAAGGCGTTGAGTGCCAGGCGCATAACGCAGAGCGCAAAAACGAGGGCGCTGAACGCAAGGTGGAGAGTGCAGAAAAGGCTGTCAACACTCAATTGGATTACAATGGTCTTGCGTATTCGGATATAATCCGCAAGTGGTGGGACCTGTATAACGAGGGCAAGGAGCCGGTGAGGTCAAACCGTGATGTGCTGACCTTTGAACTGGCAGTAAACCTGCGTCACATCTGCGGTTTCGACCGTGAGCTGATGGACAGTGTTATTCCTTGCTACGACGGTTTCTCGGAGACGCAAAAGATGAAGTGTATTGATTCGGCTTTGGCCGAGAAGCGCACACAGATGCCTAAGAGGCTGAAGGATGTCCTGTATCAGTTGCAGCGCGAACGTATGAACGAGGGTGACGGTGCGGCTGTCTGCGAGGGGCTGGAGGAGGCTGTACAGGAGGATGAGCGTTTCTATTACAATCGCCTGCCCAGAATGCCGCAGGGCATCCGTGAGAGTATCGACGCCGTAGGTCCGGGACTGTCGATGCCTGTGGTGACGGCTGTGTGTCCATGTATCGGCATGTTGGCAACGGGTGTGACTCTGGACGTTCACGGGCAGAAGAAGGGATTGAACCTTATCTCTTACATCGCCGGTGACTTTGCAAGCGGCAAGGGTGGTATCGACCCTGTTATCGAGGCCTGGATGAGCGAGGTGGCTGCGATGGACAAAATGTACCAGACGCAGGAGGATGAGTGGCGTGCCAAAAAGCGTGCTGCCAAGAACAAGAAGGAGCAGCCCGAGGAACCGAAGCTGCCTGTGCGCTGTCTGCCTCTGAACAACACTGTGGCAAATCTGGCGGAGCGACTTGCCAACACGGACGGCAAGCATGCTTTTTCGTTCACTCCCGAGGCTGATACGGTGGCGCAGAAGTGGCGCTCGACGATGAGTGATTTTTCGGTGATGCTGCGTCAGAGCTACGACGGTTCGAGATACGACCGCGAGGCTCGTAGTGCGGATGCTGTGAACGTGCATATCGAGCACTTGCTGTGGAACGTGACGATGTGCGGTACGCCGGATGCTCTGTATCGTGTGGTCCAGAACTATACGGATGGTTTGCAAAGCCGTATTGCTGTTGCCCGTACTCCGGACAATACGTTTTCGCCATTGGAGGACAAGCCCCGGGTGCTGACTGACCGCCAGCGCGAACGCATACAGCAAATTGCCCATCTGTTGCCCTTGATGCAGGGCGTGGTTGTGTTGCCCAAACTGGAAGCCAAGGGGCGTGAGTGGGTGGAAAACGAGCGTCTGGAGACGATGAAGAATGATGACCGTACCCGTGCCCGTCAGCGGTTCCGTATCTGTGTGACGGCGCAGCGAATGACTTGCTGTATTATGCTCTGCAAGGTGGCCGAACAGCTGATTCTGAAACATGGGGCGAACGGTGCCGAGCAGTTGTTGAAGCAGAAGCCCGACCTGTGGTTGTCTATGCTGCAAAAGGTACAGACGCCGCAAGTGTTGGCGATTTACGACGTAGTTGCTGACTATCTTATGGAGATGGCGCTGTATTTCTTCCGTGAGCGTATCGAAATGGCATTCGGAAGCCGCGACTACGTTGGTAGCAATGAGCGGATGCGCATGGGCAGGAACGATTCCATATTTGAGCGTCTGGACGTGGAATTCGGCTTCGAGGGTGCTTTCCAGCACAGCGTAAGCGTAAAGGGTGCCAACGTATCACGCAACAGTGTGAGGCAGATGCTGAAGAACTGGAAGAAACAGGGGCTAATCGTGCAGACGGAAGCGGGAAAATATCGCAAGGTGTGTCATTAAGGTCAAGATGTCATGAGTGTCATTAAGAATTGTACATTATGAATTATGAAGGCTGCGATTAAGCGAGCGCAATACTAAGCTCGTTTGAGTATTGCTGAGCGATAGCAGGCTCGAAGCGCAGCTTCAATTATGAATTATGAACGCCGAAGGGGTCGCGAGCCAACGGCGAGAACGAAGTGGCAATTATGAATTACGCATTATGAATTACGCATTATGAATTGTGAATTAAGCAATACTATGGACTGCTTTGTGGAGCTCTGGCTACGGCTGGAGCGCACAAGGCGCCTGGCGTGGTGTCAGCACAAGCGTTTTACGATACGCAGGGTGTTGAAGTCGTGGTTCGGCCTGAGGGCGGACGACAGGTTTATAGGGGATGTGTGCAGTCTGTGCGAACAGTATGGGTATGACGAACTTCCGTTGCCATCGCTATATCCGCGCAAGCACAGGGAGCTGCTGAGGGCTATAGTGAGTGTGCGGCTGGGTATCAGCTACTGGAAGGTGGACCTGCATGCGCTGGATGCTGCGTACAGCATCGCCTTCCCGCACAGTACCCCGATTAACATCAGCAAAAAGAAGCGTTCTCCCCCACCCTAAGGCGTAAAAAAGTGGAGCTGGAGGGGTTTGAACCCTCGTCCAAACAGGGACATCCTATGCTTTCTACATGCTTATTCCAGCCTGGGGTTTTAGTGCTGCAGCAAGACCTGGACCACCAACTGCAACCTTAGTTTCTGTAGATTTCATCGACAGATAGAAACGTCTCTGTCAACTATTTCCGATTTTCCTGCACCGCTTTGTCAGACGCTTCGGAACAACAGCTTCTGAGCGATGTCTCGTCCCAGCACCTGGTGCCGGGATTGGGCCAGTAAACTACTGTACTTCGTTTAGGCAGCGAGAGCGTAAGTGTTTTCGCCAATTAAATTTTTGGAAGTCAGGGATTATAGAGAGCGGCTACCAACTCTCTGCATGCTTACATAACACATCATCCTGCTGTCAAATCCATGTCAGCCCCATTGATGTTGGAGACAAAAATACGATATTTTATGGAAAGCGTACAAGAAAACGCAAACTTTTTTCACGTCGTGGTTGGTATTTGGCAAATAATACGCGTTTTTATTGGGTATTGTGTGGTATTTGTAATATCTTTGTGCAATAATGTGCCTCGTACGCGCGTTATGATACACACGCATGGACAATAACGAAACGAGATAAATTCATGAAACACAGAATCCTTGCCCTGGCGGCCTTCCTGACTATAAGTATCAGCGGCTTTGCCCAGAGCGCTATGACTGATGATCAGGTAATGCAGTACATCCTGAAGGAAAACGAGAAGGGTACCTCGCAGCAGAAGATTGTTACCGATCTGATAAAAAAGGGTGTAACAACGGTACAGTTACAGCGTGTACGGCGTAAGGCCGAACATATGAAAAAGTCCGAGGAGATGAGTTCGAAGAAGGAGGGTAGCAAATCGAAGGCTGCGGATGATGAGACTTCCACGTCAACGACGAAAACGCGCCAAATGGAAACGGGGGCTGATACCTCGCTGAACAATTCGACAATCGAGGATATGTCCAACGACATTGCGGAAACGAGCGAAGAGGAGCAGCGCCAGGTTTTCGGTCGTAACATCTTTTCTTCGACCAACCTGACTTTCCAGGCAAGTGGCAATATGGCTACACCGCAGAACTACATTCTTGGGCCTGGTGACCAGGTTGCTATCAATGTCTGGGGGGCAAGTCAACAGAGCGTGAGTGAGACTGTCTCTGCGGACGGATATATCGTAGTGCCGAATGTGGGACAGATTAAGTTGGCTGGGATGAGTGTCTCGCAGGCAAAGGCTGCTATCAGGAACAGGCTTGGTGCACGGTATGGAGGCAGCAGTATTGATATGTCTGTTACGGACACGCGTACCATTCAGGTACAGGTTATGGGCGAGGTAAAGAGGCCTGGGACTTATTCGCTTTCCGGTCTGTCCAGTGCATTTAATGCCTTATACACTGCAGGTGGTATTAGCAATATCGGTACCTTGCGTGATATAAAGGTGTATCGCAATGGCCATCAGATTGCGAGCATTGACGTATATGATTATCTGCTGAACGGTAACGCGAGCGGTGACGTGCGACTGCGGGACAACGATGTTATCGTGGTGGGTGCATACGACTGTCTGGTTCAGGTCAGCGGTAATGTCAAGCGCCCGATGTGGTATGAGATGAAGAGGAGTGAGACGGTTGGTGACCTGATCAGGTATTGTGGGGGATTCAACGGTGATGCTTATACCAAGACTTTGCGCCTGCTGCGCAAGTCTGGTACGGAGTATAGCATCCATACTATTGATGAATTTCAGATGAATGCTTTCAAGGTTGCCGACGAGGACAGGGTGGAGATTGACAGCATCCGTGCGCGTTTCAGCAATATTATCGAGGTCCGTGGTGCTGCCAAGCATCCTGGCAAATTCCAGTTGGGTGGAACTATCATGACTGTCAAGGACCTGTTGATTGCGGCTGACGGACTGAGCGAGGATGCATATACAGAGCGTGCCATTATACATCGCCAGAAGGATGATCTGTCCCTGGAAATGGTCAGTGTTGACATTATGGGTATAATTAACGGTACGGCAAGTGATGTTCCGCTGAAGAACAACGATGTCCTGTTCATTCCCAATAAGACTGATATGCTTGGGGAGCGTGAGCTGCAGATTTCGGGCGAAGTGGTCTATCCTGGCAAATACCCGTTCAGCGACAATACGACAATCCGGGATTTGATAATCGAGGCAGGTGGGCTGAACGAATCTGCATCGTTGGCAAAAATAGACGTCTTCAGACGGATACTTGATCCCAAGGCTACGAAAAATGAAAAGTTCAGGAGCGAGACGTTTACATTCTCGCTGGACGAATCCTTCAACATCATAGGGGATACAACATTTATACTGAAACCCTATGATCATGTCGCCGTGCGTAAAAGTCCAGGTTATACGGCTCATCAGTTTGTTTACTCGCGTGGTGAGTTCAACTTCCCGGGCCAATATGCAATGAGCACGAAAGAATTCAGATTATCTGACCTTGTCAAGGCTTCGGGTGGACTTACGTCATCGGCCAACATCAAATCGGCAAGGCTGACAAGACAAATGAACTACAACGAAGTCGAACAGCGTAACAGGGAAAACCTGGAGGCACAAATCGAGATGTTGACCGAGGGTATGAAGGAGGGGAATGAGTTCAATGCCACCTTGGCCGACTCTATCCTGGTACTGAAAAAGCAGAGAGCGACCAACTATACCATTTCCATCGACCTGGAAAAGGCTTTGAAATACCCGGGTAGTGAGCATGACATAATCCTGAGGGAATATGATTTCCTGGATGTCATGGAACATAACAATGTGATAACAGTCAGCGGAGAGGTTATGCACCCCACGGGTATATCATACGAAAAGGGCAAAAACCTGTACTACTATATCAACAATGCGGGCGGGTTTACGGATAATGCCAAACGGTCCCGAATATATGGAATCAGCCAGTCGGGGGCGGTTACTAAATTGCATGCCAACTCGGTACGTGACATAGAGCCTGGCATGAATATCGTAGTTCCGCAGAAAAGTTCGAAAAAGAAGATGAGCACAGCCGAAAAGATTGGAATCTTCAGTGGTATAGCAAGTCTTGCCGCTGTAATTGTTGCTGTGCTTAACGTAGTTAAAAAGTAATCTCAGAACATCGTTTTTATATGAATAGCAAAAAGATTGTTTCGGGCCATGAGATTGATATCGTAGCCATTGCTCTCCTTGTTTTACGTAACTGGAAAAGACTTTTGCTGTTTACGGGTATTGGCGGGGTTGTGGGGGTTGTTGTTGCATTGAACACCCCACGTGCCTACACGGCAACGGTCGTCCTTGCGCCAGAGGTTTCTGCCGGAGGAACGGGAATGGCAAGTTCGCTGGCAGATATGGCGTCGAACTTTGGTATCGATCTGGGCAAGAAATCATCTATGGATGCCATCTATCCCGAAATTTATCCGGATGTTTTCGCATCCAGCGACTTTACACATCAGTTGTTTGACGTAAAAGTTCGTTTGATTGACGACAACAGGACGCGCACGTATCTGGACCATCTGATGAAGGATGTCAAATTCCCTTTCTGGGCATATCCTTCCATATGGCTGGAAAACAAGATGGCAAAACCGGATATCGTTGCGAAAGGCGGCGGAAAGGGATTCGTTGATTCTTACAGGATTTCAACATTTGACGCAAAGTTGTGTGAAAGTTTGGGTAAGAATATTACGTGTACCGTTGATAAGAAGACCAGTGAAATTACCATATCGTTCACTGATCAGGATCCGATGGTTGCGGCTATAATGGTTGATACCTTGCAGACCCGCTTGCAGGACTATATTACGGAATACCGTACCCACAAGGCCCGTATTGACTACGAATACTATGACAAAATGGTCAAGGAGGCTGAAAATAAGTTTAGCAAGGCACAAACAGCCTACACGTCATTCGCAGACAGCCATATGGATGCAGTGCTCTCGTCTGTTTCCTCGACTCAGTCAACATTGGAACAAGAGATGAGCAACGCCTATGCAACCTATGCAACAATGATGAAGATGCGTGATCAGGCAAAGGCAAAAATTCAGGAGTTCACCCCGGCATTCACTATCATACAGAGTGCTAAAATCCCGCACAGGGCAAGCAGCAGGCCCAGGTCTGTAACCGTACTGTTGTTTGCTTTCATGTTTGGATTTGTCTATTCGGTACGGGTTGCTGCCAAACATCTGTGGAATGCAAAGTCTGAGGATAATTTTCAAGTAGCTTAGGAGGGTCATGTTTCCCGTAGTAGGTATTTTAACAGGAAAGTTGAAATCTGAGGACGCACGAACACTGAATGTCGTCAGGAACACTTTTTTTTCAGGTCTGATGAAGGCTTGCTCGCTGCTATGCTCCCTGATAGTTGTTCCCATTACTATAAACTACCTGAATACCGAGAACTACGGTATCTGGATGGCAATGACCAGCATAATATATTGGTTCGCCTTTTTTGACATCGGGCTGGGTAACGGGATGCGGAACTATCTTGCCGAGGCAATCTCTGAGGGGGACTACGACAAGGCACGTACCTATTTCAGCACCGCAATGGTAATCCTTTCGGTGATAGCTGTACTGATTGGCTGTGCAGTTGTGCCGGCAGTGTATATGTTTGACCTTACAAACATTTTCAATACCCACGGAATAGATGGGCATTACCTTGCTGACGTTCTGGCTGTCGCTGTGGTATTCTCCCTGGTGCAGTTTGTGGTAAAGAATATCGGTATGGTATATATCGCGATGCAGAGATATGCTGTAAATGATTTTATCATCTTTCTCGGCAATGTGCTGTCGTTGCTTGCTGTGTTTGTGCTGACCAAGACAACGCAGCCGTCCCTCGCTTATGTAGTGATTGCATTTACGGGGATTCCCGTTCTAATGTTCCTGTTGGCAATAATCCCGCTATTGAGGAAGTATCCGCAGTTGAAACCCTCTATACAGCATATAGATACTGTAACTGCCAGGCGTATCGTTTCCAAGGGACTGGGATTCTTTGTGATTCAGATTACCAGTTGTCTTGTAATTTTCGGTTCTGCCAATGTTCTTATCTCTCATTACTGCGGACCGGAACAGGTTACGGTGTACAACGTGGCCTACAAGCTGTTCAACGTGCTTGTCATCGGTTACACGATACTGATTTCCCCTCTATGGAATGCATATACGGATGCTGCGACCAAGGGAGACTATGAATGGATAAGGAGGACCTTCGGGAAATCCCTGATGATGTGGTGTGCAAGTGTCATTCTGGGACTTGTCGTTCTGGCTCTGAGTGGGTGGTTCTTCCGAATTTGGGTAGGAGACAGTGTAACAATTCCTTTTATAGTTTCAGCCTATGTACTGTTTTATGTTTGTTCGTTTAATCTAGCCAATTGCTCAGCTTGCCTGCTTAACGGGACGAATACTATATTCGTTCAAATAATAACATCATCAGTATTGGCATTTTCCTATCTTTTCGTAATATTTGTATGGGGGAAGCAGATAAAGATGACAGGAATTATATGTCTGATGGGAATATGTTATGTAATAATGGGAATCGTATATTCTTACCAGTCTTACCTGATAATTAGAAGAAAGGCTACTGGAATTTGGTCAAGATAGGAGAATTAGAAGATGAAGTTGTTCAAAAAAACAGGGAATTATATTGGTGTCCCATACTTTAGATTGCTTTACCATTTCTGCAAGTTCGTATTGCGATATTTTCCCAGAAAAGACAGACTGGGCAGTTTTGGGACTAACAGTATTATGGAATATCCTGTCTTTTTTGATAGTCCCCGGAATGTGTTTGTTGATAACGATGTCATAATAAGGAGTAAGGCCAGATTCGTAAACTCACCATCAGAAAAAATATATGTAAAACAATATACTGTCATCGGCCCTGATTGCACTATCATGACAAACAGTCATCAAAAAAGTGTTGGCGTTCCCATGTTTCTTTCTGCTCCATCAAATATGCGAGACAAGTCTGCAGACACAACTATTGGTGAAGATGTCTGGATTGGCGCAAAAGTATCAATTATGCCAGGTGTTGACATAGGGCGAGGGTGTATTGTCGGTGCAGGTTCTTTGGTGACACATTCTACTCCGCCATACTCCGTAGTAATGGGCTCTCCTGCAAGGATTGTGGGCAAGGTTTTTGAGAAAAAGGATATTATACTACATGAGGAGAAAATCTATGATGCAAATAAAAGAATCAAAGCAAATGAACTTGACAGGATATTTGATGAGTATCACTATGATGAGATAAAGACATATGGTAATAATACTCCATTAAATCTTGAAGAACAACAGGTGTTGGAAAAATACAAGCTTGAGTTGAACTTTATCGGTATTAATTAATTGACATACCTATGTCTTATGCATTACCATATGCGCTAAATCTTATATTCCTTGGATTATTTGCTCTCGTTTATCATCAGGCAAACGAGAAAGTCCGACATATAATTACATTGACATGTTTCGTCTATGCCGTCTTTTTCTTTGGATTACGTGGTTATATCTGGCATGATTGGCAAAATTATTACATTTTGTTCAATGACTTTACAATGGATGACTTTCAGATAAATCCATTTTTAGGAGGAAAAGAACATTTTTATGAGCCAGGATATGTCTTGTTCAATATTGCCATCAAATATATATATAATGATTATGTTTTCTTCCAACTGGTCCAGTGTATCATATGCCAAGCCTTGTTGTTCAGATTTATGACAAGAAGAAGGCTGAATGTCCCTTTATTCCTTCTGATATTTCTCTCCTTTTACGGTTATGAGATACTTATCAATCTCATGCGCAATTCTATTTCCATCCTAATAATCTTAAATGCACTTGAATACATCGAGGAAAGAAAACCGATACAATATTTCGCAATGTGCTTGTTGGCTTTGTCATTTCATGTTAGCAGCATCGCGTTTATCCCTTTGTACTGGCTTCTAAACATAAAAATTAATCGGTGGGCGTATTTGTTTTTTTTCCTGTCCGGAGTATTATTCTTTCTATTACGCTTGAAAATAATCTCACCGATTCTTGCCTTGGCTACTGGCAATGATTCTCGTATTGAGATAATGATGGATATCTATGGAAAGTTGGATGAGGCAAAAACTCTCACGTTGGGATTCCTGGAGCGTCTGTCGACAGGATTGCTGGTCTTTGGCTATTACAGAAAACTTTTGGAAAAAGATGCACGGAACCGTGTATATATCAATGCTGTATTGCTTTATCTAATTATAGTCTTTTTCTTTTATGAAATGGAGACGGTGAGTACCAGATTAGGCATACTCGTAATTTTCGGATATTGGATGATTTACTGTCAATTTCCACAGATATTCTATTTTAGGAACAATAAAATCTTGTTTTGTTCTCTTTTAATGGTTTACTGCCTTTTGAAAACAATAGGATATAACAGTAATGGCTGCTACGAATACCAAAATCATTTGTTAGGTTGCAGGTCCTACGAGGCAAGCGTTATGAGGATGCACAAACTGGAGGAAGAAAAATAATTGAATTCTGTCATGAACAAGATAAGCGTAATCACAATTGTCCTGAATGATGCTGCTAACATTCGTAAGACCCTGGACAGTTTCTTCTCTCAGACGTGGGAGGAGAAGGAACTGATTGTCGTTGACGGAGGAAGTACGGACGGTACGGCTGATATCAT
>DJYQ01000044.1:19336-69006 GCA_002450165.1 Prevotellaceae bacterium UBA6974
TGTACCGGAGATTGGATAAACGTACTTAACAGCGGGGACGTATTTATCTCGAGAAACACCCTTGAAGAGATATTTGCCAATAAGGACTACGCAGGTATTGACGTAATATACGGTGACAGCATTGAACATGAGGACGGTGCACAGCATCTGGTCCAGTCGGACGAGAATGTAAACATGATGGAATTTGTTCCGGTATATAGACATGGAAGTTCGTTCGTCCGCACTGATATACAGAGGAATTATATGTACCAACCCGAACTGAAGGCAAGGTTCGGGTATGCGCTGGACTGGCATATGATTCGCAGAATGTATAAGGGGGGTGTGCGTTTCAAAAGAATCAATAATGTTGTACAGATGTACGAGAAAGAAGGTACATCATCCGATTTATACAAAAACATAAAGTTCAATTACCGCATTGCAACAGAGGACGGTTTTTCGCTCAAAGCGTGGTTGTTCTTTGCACGGAAGTGGATTCTGACTGTATTCGTAAATACTTGGATATATACCCTTATACGTGCCTTTCTGCTGGAATTTATTGTAAACAGTGTCCTGCCTCACATCCATTTCTGGAGCATAAGACGTTTGGTGTTCAGAATGCTTGGTATGAAGATAGGAAATCGGAGTTTCATATCCAAGGACACATACTTTATGAATGCCAACCTGGTAGAAATGGGAGAGCATTGCCACATTAACCGCGATTGCACGATAGACGCAAGGGGAAGGGTTGTGCTTGGCAACAACGTGTCAATATCCCACAAGGTCAACATTTTTACCGGCACACATAATCACAGGTCACCGGACTTCTGTTTCATATATAAGCCTATCCGTATTGACGACTATGCATGGATTGGGGTTGGCAGCAGCATACTGTCTGGCGTACATATAGGCAGGGGGGCTGTCGTATGTGCCGGAGCCGTGGTTACAAAGGATGTGCCCGACTACGCAATTGTCGGTGGAATACCTGCCCGGGTAATTGGAAAACGTAATGAAGATTTGCACTATACTGTAAACGGATACCAGTTGTTCACATGAAAAAGATTCTTTATATAGACTATGACCTTCAGGTTGGACACGTTAACTTCAACCGTATTCAGATTGATGCCCTAAAGGCGACTGGAGCTGATGTTCGTTTAGTCTTGCACAGGTATATGTATGAGCGTCTGCCCTACCCCATTGAAATGTATGACTATATCATCCCGACTGTCCTGAAATACCGCAATGGTCATCCAGTCATCAATCGTCTGGCATTCCTTGTAACACTGTTGCTGATAAGGCTGAAAGTAAATATTGGGAAATATAGTAATGTCATTATAGGATATTGTGACGAGATTTCGCTTTGGATGTTACCTCCTGCCAAGGGCATGTATATATTCATGCATAGGACGGCAGGGCTAATGGAAAGTAGTCTGAAATGCCGGTTGTGCCAAAGTCTTGCCAGGAAAAACACTTTTCTTGTATTTAACAGCCACATGGGAAACATGCTGGAACAAGTTGGTATTACGTCGTATAAAATTTCTCCTCATGGATGTGTTAATGCCTTCGACACTGACACTAATGCTGATGCCGCGAGAAACCATGGACTGACCATCTTCCATCCTTCTGCAAAAATTAACAGGAGATTTATCGATGATGTTCTTTCGGACCGGAATGTCCTGCGTTTCATCGAAGAAAAAGACATCAAAATACTTCTCAAGGAATGCGATGACGACCTAAAGATTGTGCATAAAAATATTGCATACCTTCCTTCGATGATTGAGTTCGAGGAATACAAAATAGTGTTTGCCTCGTCAGACATCATACTTCTGTCCTACCCTGAATCTTTCTCAGGTCAGGTCAGCGGAGTCAGTTTTGAATGTGTGGCAAACCGAAAACGGACAATGATATATAGTCATCCTTCACTGGAATACTGCAGGAGCTTCTATAATTACGACCCCATATTTGCCAATGCACAGGAGTTTGTATGCTTGTGTACGAAGCTTATGGAAAATAGTTCGCTGAAATGCACGGCATCTGCCAAATCTCTGGCTCCAACCTATGACTTTTTGAAATAAATCCCTATGCGCATGTACAAAGCTAGTGTCATCGTACCAACATACAAGCCCAGGGCTTATTTGTACGAATGTCTGGATTCCATCTTTGCACAGACGTTCCCTGCATGCGACCTTGAACTAATTATCGTCTTGAACGGATGCTGTGAGCCGTATAGGGGGGAACTTGTCAGATATATTGAGAAAAATGCTCCAGTAAAGGAGAATGTACGGCTTATACAAACGGATGCCCCGGGTGTTTCCAATGCCCGTAATATGGCTCTGGACATAGCATGTGGAGAATACGTCCTGTTTGTTGATGACGATGATATCATTTCTCCTGAATATGTAAGGGGAATGGTAAATTCTTCATCTGAGGATACTGTCGTCGCTGCTCGCTTGAGATTGTTTGACGATGTAACTGGCGAAGAATTCCATACAAATCTCACTAATGCCTATGATATTGCGCGGGATGAAATCAGGAACAGGCCTCTGACACTTTTCTCTGGGCGTCGTCTCCTATCGGCTGTCGGTGGGAAGTCGTTGCCAATGCAATTGATTGGAGAGAACAGGTTCAAAACAAATCTGTCACTGGGTGAAGATTCTGTATTTATTACTCAACTGACAAAAAATATTAAACATATTGTACTGGCACCAGAGGATGCTGTATATAGCGTTAGGAAAAGAGAGGATTCTGCCTCGCGTGCCAAACTTTCTGCAAGAAAACAAATAGGAATGGCTGTATCACTTGCATGGATATACTTTTGCATGTATCTTACAGACATCAAGAACAATGATTTCAAATTCTATGCATCAAGAATAGCTGCTTCCTTGCTTAAAGCTTTTATAAAGAGGTACCGCACAGTATAACAATGGAGATGGAGAAGGAGAAGAAACAAGTCAACAAAGATATCTTGTGGATAAATTATACAAAGGCAATATCCATGATACTTGTGTATTTGGTACATAGCCAGTTGTATTATGGGTATATGATGGATAACCTGAACGTCTTCATTCACCCTTTCTATGTAAATTCGTTCTTTTTCGTATCTGGCTATCTTTTGTTCAAGAAACAACTTTCTGGTAATGGGGATACCGGAAAATTATTTCACAATATTGTTTTCCGCCTTGTAATACCATCAGTGCTGTTCTCTTTAATTGAATTCGTCCCTGCACATATTTTGCGTAACAAGGAATATGACTTACAAGATTTGTTTGTCAAGACAATTGGCGGATGTACGTATTGGTTTACCTCGGCATTGGTTATTGCGGAATTGCTGATTGCAGTCATGCTGCTAAGTAGGGTAAAAAACATATGGTTCTATGTCTTGTTCTGCAGCATTTGTTTTGCATCAGGGCTTAGTTTGATTTATCTATATCCATCACCTGATGTAACGATGTCTTTCCCATGGCAATACAGGCAAGGTCTATTATCCATTATTTTTCTAATCCTTGGCGGATTATACTGGCGATATGAAACAAACATTGTCAGGTACCTTAATTTTCGCAATTTGCTGGCACTTGTCTTTTTATATACAGGTATCCTCTGGTTTTGGCCAGGTAACTTTCACGTCCTGATATCCATGCAGGACATTAACATTTCCGGAGTCGCCATAAGCTTGATTGGCACTTTGATTCTTATTGAATTGTGCAAGTATTTACCCACTCTGCCGCTACTAAACTATATTGGAAGAAATACCATCGGTATTTATTTTATGAGCGGTGCACTTCCGACTGTTGTTGGAATGGCTCTAAATCGGATGATACATTATAACAGTCTGGTTGGACTGATATCTGTTTTTCTGATATCCATTACAACAGCTGTGTGTGCCACCTATTTCCTTAATCGTTTCCTTCCGTGGATTTTTGATTTGCGACAGATAAAGACTAACAGAGGTATTGTCAGACATAAGAAAACGGCTAACCATGTCAGTCATGTGTAGCCCGAAGATATCAGGTACCTGTCCAAATCGTAGTTGTTCTCTCGTACAATTGCCGGATCATCCCTAAGTATCGTCTTAAGGGCACGGTATCGTCCGTTGACCATTGATGCTGCATAGTTTCGACACACATATACGAAATACAGCTGAGTAAGTACACGCTTTACGCGCCTGTTGACTACAGAATCATTTTCACATCGATTTGCTGCATCTTCCAGTTTGACAATCCATTCCTCGATAAACTCGTCGGAATACCACATATCCCTGCATCTGGAATTGAAATGAATATGTGTGTCATCAGTAACATGATTCTGTACGCTCTCCCAGTAATCAAAAATATCCATTCCTGCATTGCCGTAATAGTCCAGGCAGAACTCACGTGCAAGTGCATCTACGTTTGCATCTGGATTCCATAACAATTTTGCCAGAATCCACTGACGAAGTTCGGAAAATTCACTCCAAGGTGAATCATGAGAGCCTTCCTCCATCAAACCGACGACTCCGTTTTCTCCAAATGTACGGATATTGGAACCCAAAACACGGAAATTGGGATAAGGTGTATGATATTCTACAAAATCTGCGGCATAATCCCATATATATATATGATCGGTTAACCTGCTCCAGTCGTGCAGGTCCTTCATAAAAGCCGTATTGTAGCTGCAATTCAACGACTCCAATGGATGGGAGAAACAACACTCTACATTACATAATCGGACAACAACATTTTTTTCAGGCATTATGTTTTCCGGTGCATGTCTTGTGTACATATAGGCAAATGTTCCTATCATGACATTGGGATAGTGCTTGCTTACCTGGTTCGCTACCTTATTGACAAACCATATCATAACACCGCTTTGGCCTCCGTATTTTTCTGCAAGAGACTGACATCTATGACACTGGCAGTAATCCTCGTTGTCCATTTGGGAAACATCGTAGCACCAGTATCCTGGATTCTGTCTGATTACTGACAGAAGATTGCTGACAAGCTGTGTTAGCACTTCGGGATTGGACAGGCATAACTGTCCATTATTTATCCTTCTCCCATTTCTGAATGAAAAATATTCTGGGTGGGAAATAAAATATTTTTCGGGAGGTATAAGGGTAAAAAAGGTGTGTATTCCCCAATAGCCAGAATAACAACCATATTTGCCGTCCATGATGCCATGAATATCATTCAGCCTGTTATGTGCACACCATGACGGATTATGCAAAGCATCATAATAGAAATCAAGCCTGCGTTGTATAAATGGTTTTTCGGTGACGTTACGAGATGGCAGTTTCCATGATTTACGTTTGGGCAGCTTGGTATATTCGCTTGTGTACCATCTTACTCCGAGTTCATTCTCCAGGAATGCATATACGCCATACATCGAGCCTAAATCGCCACCACCATATATATACAGATTTCCGTTCCTCGTGTAATATCGGAAAGACTGGTCGTCATCCTCTGGACGTGGCTTTCCGCAATCAGGAGTCCAGCCTATACGTATCATTCTGGCTGTTGCCTGGGTTGCAATGGGTAGCTTTGCACCTGAAATTCTTCCGAGATAGTATTGGAGTTCCTGCGCTGCTGTTTTTTCAGTAATCTTGGCATCCTGAGATATGACAATCGAATAGTCACTACTTCCGTTCATGAACAGGTATTCCCTGGCACTGCAGAACATAATACCGTACAGAAGCGGAACTATCATCAATATGCGTTTCATCTACCGAAAAGATATTTTATCCTACTACAGATTACTTCGATGCTCTTGTAGATATATCTGAATGAAAACAGGGTGTAGCTGACCTGGTATCCGTATGAGTGTATTGCCTTGGCATGATCCCGGACTATCTGCAGGTGGCTCTTCAGGCCTGAATTGCTGGCACCGCCGGTACGCATGGTGACAAAATCCTTGTGTATATACAGGGCACGTATCCTGTGAACAAAGAGCAGGCGGAACAGCTGGTCAAAGTCTGCTGCAATGCTGTAATCCAGGCGATAAAGCCCATAGGTGGCATAAAGTTCCTTTAGGCAATAGAATGACGGATGTGCGGGCATGAAACCCATCCGCATGTAACGGGGACGGAACCATTTGCTACTGTAATAGCGTACGGGCCGATTCAGGTTGTTTGGCTTTACATAATGGACATCTCCATAGACAGCCTCAAGAAGGGGAACTCCCTTGAACATACTTACGATACTTTCCAATACATCATCAGAGGTATAGAAGTCATCCGAATTAAGTATGCCTACGATATCACCGGTAGCACGCATGATACCCTTGTTCATTGCATCGTATATACCATTGTCTGCTTCACTGTATATGCGTAGGCGTTCGCCAAAACGTTCCCTGAAGCTTTCGACAACCTGCAATGTATTGTCCTGCGAAAGCCCGTCGCAGAGCACGACGTCGAAATTCTGATAAGTCTGTCGCAGGATGCTCTCCAGCGTATCTGCAATGGTTGCCGCGCTATTGTAGGTAGCAACAATGATTGACACCATGATTTCCGAATCAGAAAAATCCGGATGGACATAGGACTTGACCTGACCTTTCTCCTGCTTGATTATGGGGTCGTCATTATAAGTGTATGTCAACTGTATCTGCTCCATACTGCTTGTAGGCATGGTCCTGTATAATGCCCAGATGGATACTGCGTATAGGGCAATATCCAGCATGACTATCCAGGAAATCTGTAATCCGATATTGAACAGAGTCATGTTCAGCACTATGATTGCCAAGTCTGCAAAAAGCAGTATTATCAGAGCTGCACGCTGGCTGAATCCATTGAACATAAGCAGGTGATGGATATGTGTCTTGTCTGGATGAAATGGATGTACTCCCTTCATTATCCTGCCAATTGCGACGCGTACCAAATCGAAAGCCGGAATCAACAAGACTGATAATGGTATCAGGATACCTGCCTGTGGAGGTGGAACCAACTCGTTTGAGGCACTGAGTTTAATCCCCAGATATGACAGGGTGTATCCGAGCATAAGACTGCCACAGTCTCCCATGAATGTCTTAGTGCCGCGTTCCGGATTACCGTGTAGGTTGTAATACATGAATACTGCTATCGAACCTATCAAGGCTGCACAGAAGAAGCAGAAGATGTAATTGTGTATAGAGTAGAAAAAATAGCAATATACGCTGAGTGCTATTACGCTCAGGCCTGAACACAATCCGTCTATCCCGTCTATCGTATTGACCGAGTTGACGACAAACATAACCAGGAAAACCGTCAGTATATATGCTACTGTTCTGTTCAGTTCGTATATACCTAACAATCCGTACAGATTGTCCAGATACAATCCCACAATGGGATATACCATTGCTGTTACAAACTGGACGCCGAACTTGAAATTTGCTGACAGACCGAAGAAATCATCAAGCAGTCCTACCAGATAGATGAACAGCAGACCAACTCCCAGGAAAAGCGTACCGGTCTTGATGGTATCTGCTACATCCGTCGTTTCTACATACAGCATCAGTGTAAGTGTCATTCCAATGGCTGTTGTCGGAACAAATACGATTCCGCCAATGCGCGGTATCTTGCTTTTGTGTATCTTTCTCAGGCTTGGAATATCGTAAATACCGTTGCGATGGCACATACGCAATACTCGTGGCAATATATATGCCGAAGAAACTGCTGAAAACAGAAATGCTAATATGATATAAAACAATACATTCATGGACCAGTATCCGGCTTGATATATTAATAACGATTAAACGGTATTAAATATTTCAATCAAACTAGTATTTTCTAAATTTCAATATTCCCTTTGATGGACTGCTCAGCACCAGATCCTGTGATGTCAGGCCTTCTATCTTAATAATACCATCAGCCGGGACGCCTACGGGACCTAATACAGACATATCCATTATCTGATCGTGACCTCCACCAATGTATTGTATCGGGTCATAGACCTGTATGCCATCGTCCATTTTTCTGAAGGACGAATTATAATTGAATTCGGGCGGCGTAAGCTTTTTGAAATTCATCATTTGCAGTTGAACGCTATAGAATATCATATCCTCCTTTGTAGCGACGACAGCCCCCTCGGGATCTTTCCACTCGACAAGTTGCCACATACCATCCAAGTCTCCGTTACAGTCCCGCTTGTTGCAACTTGCTATTACGGAAGTAAAAAGCAGGAGAACTATAAAATACAATATCTTTTTCATCTCCAGTCTGTTTTTCTAATCCAACCGTCCCATGCAACTGTCAGCATGCCGGCATTACTATTTCCAAGCAGCTCTCCTCCATTGTGCCCGTATGAGACGGTAATACTAAGCCCCTTGACATTCTTGGGACTATACTTAGCCTCCATTAACAGAAAATCACCACAGAGAGGATTTCGGGTAGGTCGCTCGTATGATCCCAGAGTCTTCTCGTGGGTATATAGGATGCGCCATGCTATCTGGCTGCATGGGTTTCCCTTGAAACCTATATGGTGAACATTTACACGATTGAAATGTTGGTGCAGTGTATTGTTCCCCATAAGATATGTATTATACAACGGTGACAACAATGTCGGGTTGCCCATAACATATCCTCCGTGTTGCCATGAGCCATAGACATGATTATTATAATAACTGTCTGCCGCGCTTATCTGCTGTTTATTCTCGGGGGTGGCATCATGGTATATCGGGCCGGATTGATGCATTGTTCCATTGTGTTCGTAAACAATGGTGCTGAGGAAGGGATTCTTTGGGAGGTTTACCTCCACGCCAAGCAACATATCCTTCCAGAAACCGTATTGCATGAACATCTGGCTCTCGTCCTCGAACAGATGTTCCATATACAGTCCCAGACTCCATTTCCTGGCCTTCCAGTCCAGTCGCAGATGCCAAGAGCCCACGTGGTTACCTGCTGCATTTGTAAAGTCATCGTCATTGACATCACCGCCCAGACCTGGAATAAGGGCGCTCCATACAGTTCCGCCAAGGCTGACGTCCTGAAGTGGAAGACCGCCTGCATAAGGCATAACATTAAAGCCTCTTCCACCGAACTGGCATGCCATTTCTAATCCTCCGGTAACTTCAAGCGGAAATAAATCGCGATTGCCAAGTCTTATGAACAATGCCTTGGAGTGAAACCAGCTGTTTTGTGTATAGAGATTATCGGTTCCGGCTGTAAAATCTCTTTGCCATTTATTATCCATATACCGCCCATAGGCCAGATGGGCCTTGAAGCTGAATATTCCACGTGTACCTGGAATGGCCCAAAAATCAGGCATCTCTATACGTATCTGAGGAATCGGGCGCGCATTCATGCCCAAAGTCATTCCACCTGTTGAGAGTTCAACATTCTTCAATTCAGGAGCACGCTCTTTCTGTCCGACACTTAGCCCCAGCATCTTCCACTGTACGTCCAAATATGCCTGCTGGATATTAAAGTAACTTTGCTGTCCATAGCCGCCTGCCAAATCTATTCCGTACCCTATTTTCCAGAAACGCAGCGAATCCGCCTCAGCATCACGTTTGAGATATGCTCTGCCAAGTACGGTATAATTATCAATCGCTCCCAAACCATACTTGTTATTCGTAAACCAGAATGGAGCATTATCGCCTGCACCGGCTGTACCTCGGACACTACCTCCGTATTGGACATCGTCAAAGAGACGTGATACCTGTGCATTGACTCCTGCCGCGAAAATCGACAGGATAACAGATATCAGGCATCTATACCTAATTCTCATCTGAACAACCTTCGAATATTTCATTCAACAAAACCTTGTTCACGCGCCTTCTTTCTGAATCATATATCCAACCCCACTTGTTGAAATATTTAATAACACTGCATATATGTATCAGGGATATACGCCAACTATGATATGACAGACGCGAGAATCTGTGATATATCGTAACCTTGGGGTAGAAAAGTGTCTTGTACCTTGAATGCAGACGTCTGCTGATATCTATATCCTCGGCATACATGAAGAATCGCTCGTCAAAAAGGCCAATCTCTTGTAATGCGCTGATTCTTAAAAACATGAAACAGCCTGAGAGGAACGGGACATTCATCACCTTGTCATAGCCGGAATGTTTCAATTCGTGCCGGTCATTTCTTCTCCTTATCAGGAAATGGGGGAAAAAGAACCTTCCTATCAAATCCAGAGGGCTTGGCAAAAGTTTGGCGACGTACTGTACCTCGCCATTCAGATACAACACCTTTGGCATTATCTGGGCAATACTGTGGTCGTTCTCCATTGCTTTCCATATAGCAGGAACTACCTCGGGACCAAACCATACATCCGGATTTATTACAAGATGGTATTCGCTGCCTTCGGAAATGGCTTCGCGAATGGCTACATTGTGACCGCCACCATAGCCATTGTTCCGATGCCTAACGTATTTCAGAACAAATCCGCACCCGATATGTTTACGGAACTCCTCGTCATTGCGCATATATTCGTTCAGCTCACCCTCCAATCTGGTAAAGACATCGCTGTGATCTATAATCCATACCTTTTGGACGGGCGAAATAAGAAGGCTGCGAAGTACAGCCTCCAAATCAAGTACATTGTTATTGTATGTTACAATCGATGCAGTAATCATTTCATCACAATTATGCGTGTCACGACAGTGTTCTTTCCGTTCTTGTCATACGCTACTACATGATACACGCCACTGGATACTCGATTACCCTTCATGTTGCAACAATTCCACACAACCTGACCGCCTATGCTCTTTTCTCCCCAAACAGGTTGTCCTGCACTGGACAGGATTTTGACCTCGGCACCGTCTGTCAATCCTGTTATAGTGACTGGCACAGTACATCCCGGCTCTACAGGATTGGGATAGGCCAGGACGTTATTCTCTTTTAACTCTTCCTCGGGAGCAGTAACCCCCTCGTCAAAACTGCACAGGCCCTTGTCGGTGGCGAACATCACTCTCCCTGAATAAGGTTCTACGGCAATATTCTGAATATAATTGCTTAACAACGGGCTGTCCTCTGCAGTAAAATGATATATGGTTTCCTGACCGTTGTCATTGAACAGATATACTCCGTCGCTATACGTACCAACCCATTTACGGTTTGCTCCGTCCACAGCTATTGCCGTTACCAGCACGCCATTGAGCAGATAGTCCGCATAACCGCTGCCATCGTCACGGTTACGTATGATTTGGTGGAAAGTAAAGTCATCGTCAAACCAAGTGCTGGGATTTGTGATGACAAACAGTCCTGCACTGGTACCGCACCATATCTCTCCGTCATGGTCTTCCGTCATGCAGAAGAATTGGTTGGGAGTATATGTCGTACCGTTTTGGTTGATTATAGTACTGCGCAGCATGTGATAGTCGTCATCCACGATATTAAGGGTTCCCCTGGTATCAAAGCCAAAGAAACCTATGGGACCGCTGTATCCCGAAACAGCGAAATTTATTCCGCTTGAACTGAACAGATACTGATATATATTCGATGCCTGCGCAAACTCGGGATAATAGAGTCCGACCCATTTCCCGTCGGGTCGTAACAATCGGACTATCGTATCTGTCTGCTGGTTTGCCATCCACAGGTTGCCATTCTTGTCATACTGCAGAGCGTCACAGGTACAATAATCGTATTTTTGTGGGCTTTCTTTTGCTACAGTTATAATTTGCAAGGGAGAATTCTCATAATTGTATAATTTCACGAATTTCACCCTACCCTCGCTGTCCATACGGTATTCTTGCAGGCCGTTACGATATACGGCGGCATAGAAGTGATTGGAATCCTCGGGGTCCTGAACCAGGTTAACTGCATTATAATGTGACAAGTGCGGATATGCCGAGCGAGCACCTGACTCGTCAAAATGTATCCATCTGTCATCGCTGCCATCGGGATTTAGTCCGCGTTCCTTTATCATCACCGTTTCGGGAAAGTATATGGCCTCCTGAGTATTTATGCCACCGGCAACAAGAAGACGGTCTCCTGCATAGCTCAGTCTATAAAATGTATCCCTGGTTGGCGAATTGATTGTAAACAAGCTTTCCTGGTCAGTAACGAAAGTATTCTGTCCTACGTCATACACGTATCTGATAACACCGTTCATGCCGTCTGCGACAAAGACGTTTCTGGAATCCACTACATCAAAGGACTGCCATGAATTTGCATAACTGAATGTCACAGGCTCATTGCTTCCTTTGACAAAAACAGCAAAGGAACCGCCCTGATTATCCATCAATAGGGTATTACCGTTCTGTCTGAACCTGACCATCTGCAACCATGCAGGTTGCACTTCACTGTCCTTGGACTGCAATTCTATATAATATACATTGTAGTCGCATACAGCATATATTCTGCCGTCAAAGACAGTCATATCCTTGGCCACACAGGATTTCAACAACTTCCATCTATTGGTTTCCCGGACATCGGATTTTGCAACACTGTACAGGCCCACATCTGTACCTATGTAATAGACGTCATCAACGAGTGAAACACAGTTAACCTTTGTGTTGAGCCTATTCGTCTCACGCACAACAGCCTCCTTGGTGTCAACATCGATAAATCCCCAGTTGGTGCAGAGGTATGCCTCGGTACCGCACTGACAGATTGAAATGACTTCCTTGTCTGCCAGCGTACTGTTTTTGAGGAACGGCATATTGATGACCTCGTCATCGTCGTCAAGCAGGTCTATGTTATCGTCGTCGTACAGAAGTAAAAGCCGATGCGAAAGCTCGTTATAACTGAGAGTATTGATGTGCTGGGAATTAAGGTCATTCAGACAGTCGTAAGTACGAATGCTGCCATCCTCCAGATCATAGCGTACCAGATTACCCGAGGTTTTTGGCTGACCTGTTATATAAATGTCTATCTGGCCCATCCCTGTCATGACGGAATAGACATAATTACCACCACATACGACCTGGGCAGCATGGGTATAAGAAGGGTACACCTGCCATTTCCCGTCATACGCATGAGAGAAAAGGCAAGTGCACAATAACAGCACCGACAAAATGCGATGTTTACTACATCTCATTCAGAGCAGTTGTTTCTTTGTCCGTAACACCATAGTTTCCGTAAACACCGTAACCATAGCCATAGTTTCCGTACTTGCCATACTTGCCATACTTGCCGTAGTTTCCGTACTTGCCATAACCATAGTAATAGCCGTATTTACGCTTATCCAAGTCCATGCCGTTCAATACAAGGTTACACTTAGGCAACCTATTCTTCTTGGCGATTTCGTTTATCAGTTGGAAATTGCCCTTTGGACTGTAGTCGGCACGTACCACAAAAATTGTCATATCGGCGAAATGACCCATATTCAGCGTATCAGATACCAGACCTACAGGAGGTGTATCCAATATCACATAATCATACTTGCCCTTCAGGTACTCGACCGCCTTTTGCAACATAGGACGGCTCAACAGCTCTGCGGGGTTAGGAGGAATGACACCAGCCGGCAACACATCCAGATTAGGATTAAGTCCTGAAGGTGATATCTGATTCATAAGCAAATCGTAGTCTGGCTCCGAGTTAACGAGGAAACTGGTTATACCTCGCTGTTCGGCCTTCAAACCGAAGAGTCGTATCAACTGGGGCTTACGGATATCGACACCTACAACGATAACTTTTTTACCCAGCAAGGCCAACGACATAGCCAGGTTAGTTGCCACAAATGTCTTACCCTCGCCAGGAATACATGATGTACATATTATGACCTTCTCTCCTTTCTCCAATACGAAATTCAGATTAGTACGCAATCCGCGGAAACACTCTTCCATCATATTATTGCGATTCTCACGAACAACGACTGCACGCTCCTCCTCGTCCAATTCATGGGCAAACGGAATGTCTGCCAAAATTGACAGGTTTGTCAGACGCTCGACATCGTCACGTCCCTCGATGCGGTAGCGCAAGAAACTGAGGCCGAAAAACAATGCCAATGGGAAGAAGAAACCGATTGCGAATGCACCCGTCCAAATAACCTTTGAGTTAGGTGCAACGCGTCCTCCGGAAACAGGCTCGTCAATCATACGTGCCTTAGTCGCTGTACTTGCCAACTGGATATAATTCTCCTCGCGCTTTTGCAGCAAGGTAAGATACAAGCCAGCCTTCAGATCCTGCTGACGGCCTATGTTTGTCAGCACACGTTCCTGTGTCGGTGTCTTGCTTACCCGGCCGGCATACATTCCATACTGGCTGTCAGCACTGTTCTTCTGAACCTGCATATCACGGTAAATACTATTCATATTGCCACGAATCACAGGCCACAGATCCTCAGCTTGCTGCGTAACCTGAATCACCGTTGGATTATCCTCGCTGGAAGCCTTCAGATAGCGCTGACGTTTCATTACACATTCGTTGTAGGAATCTATCATGTGCACCAGAGACACATTTGTCAAACCAAGATTGGCAGGTATAATCTGCAAATAATTCTTAGGCTGATCCATAAAGTCCATCAAGGAGCGTACCAGGGATATCTGAGTCTGAAGGTCCACCTGTTCTTTCTGATAACTGGTACTCTGAGCCAAAGCTGCAGGAGCATCATTGGCAAGATTAACCAACTCGTTCTTGCGCTTGTAGGTCTCCATGTTTATCTCGGTACTGTCCAACTCGTGACGGATAATGTTTATACGGTTGGCTATGAACTCCTCGGTCTTGCGCGCAACCTCGTTCTTGTCCTCGTTGGCATCATCGTTGTAGCAGCTAACCAGCTCCCTCAGGAAGTCGATGGCACGTTCCTTCTTTGTATCAACAAAGCTGACAATTGCAACCGTAGTTGTCTTGGATGTTGAGTTTGCACTCAGACGCGAAGCATATCCGCGAGCAACGCTCTTAGGGTTACTTATGGTAACATACAGTTTTTTGTCAGACATTGAAAATCCGGGATTACGTTGGAATATCAATTTGCCAAAAGGACTGCTCAACTGTGCAGGAAAATTCTGGATATCCTGTTTGTATGTGACAAGGTCGGGGTTCTTCTTATCAAACCTGCCCTCGACATGAATTCCACGGCCTCTCTTGGTAATCTCCAGTCGAATTGGCCTTTCGAGATTGTCAAGACGGTCCTCTTCAAGGTCAACCAGAATCGGGCTTGTCTTATATATCTCACGGTCGGTAATACGACCCTCTCCTACATAGGTGACATATAATTTCAGCTGTCTGACTGCACGGGTAGAAACCGATACACTGCGGATAATCTCCAACTCGTTATCAAAACCATCAGACATGCTCATCATCCCGAACTCGTCCAGGTTCTTGCCAATCATACCTCGCCCCTTGCTACTGCCCTGGCTGTCCTTGATAAAAATCTTCATGCTGGCCGAGTAGGTCGGTTCGGTGTATTTTAGATAGACATACGCCACACTCATACAAATGATGAGCGATAATATTACCCAATACCAGTTCAGGTAAAATAGCGTCCACAAAGTCTTGAAGGTAAAGAAACTTTTGACATCTTCCTCACCGTTTCCGTTACTGTTCTGAAAATCATTTTCATTTAACTCTGCCATAATCTGTGTTCCTATTTATTTTTGATTTATTATACGCTTAACATCACTTTAGCGTACAAATATATGCCATTCTTTTCACATGAGCAATATATTTAGGCAAAAAAATCTCGCACGCGCAATTTTATATAGATAGTATTCGCAAAACTTTCACTATTTTTTCATATCTTTGTCGCATGATGCAAAATACAGACACAAAACAACAAGACAATTATTCCCTGCCAGTATGCTTTCTGGACCTCATGATTGTAAATTCGTGCGGAATATTCGTAACATGTATAGCCGGAGCACAGACACTCGCATTTAGTACATTCGTAGGAATGAATGCCATCGCCATTGTCATCCTTAGAGAGTGGTTTATGCGGACACTGAAAATCCACTCTAACGCGAGTTGGCTGAACATTGTACTAAAACGCATCGTCAACCTGACAGTGGGTATAACAGTTTCTGTCACTATACTGCCAATTGCCATAGCGGTTGCATTTGTCGTCACAAAGCGCCATAGTGCCGGTCCTGCCATTATTTCAGCAAAACTGTGCAACAGGAACGGACGCATTGTAAATTGTCTGGTTTTCCGACCTGTTGGGAACTTTATCAACAAAGGGATCCTTAGCAGATTACCACTTGCACTGAACTTGATAACAGGTTCACTCAGTTTGTGGAATGTCGGCAACTACGAAATAGAACAGCCGCTGATATGGACTCCGGATTTTGACAACAAGGAGGACGATGATAACGGAATGAACGAAACCGGAATGATAAATAGCAATTCAAATACAGAAACAGAATACAACTATGAGCATACTGAACAGACTGTTTGGCAGGAAGAAGAATGATGAGCAGAATACTGTAGGCGGAATGGAAGATTTTATGCTTCTGATTCGCGTATATTACCAAGCTGCGCTGGCGGCACAGATAGGAATTAACAACCTGGCCATTTTGCCCGACCTGCGTGTCTTCAAACAAACTTACCATGTTCCGACTCAAAACAACAAGTTGGGGTTGGCAGAAAAGAAACAATGTCAGAAGATGACTGCCAATTTATACGGCATTAGCGATACATTTTTCAAGGAGATTGACCAAAGTATCAAGAAACGTTGTCGAACAATACAGGACGTACAACCATATTTGATGCAGTTCCAGGGATTCAGTCAGGACTTGATGATGCTCATGGGTAATCTGATGCAGTGGAAATTCAGACTCCCGGGATTCTTCCGAAAGGCAATGCGCAACATGGTCGAGAAGCAAATCCACCAGATTATGACAAACAATAACTGGAAAGACGAAGGGGTACGACGTACATGTGTGGCAGTCCGCAAGTATCAGGCAGCATTGGGATATAGCGAAGCATGGATGACCGAATATGTGCATACCGTCGTAATGCTTGCGAAGAAGGAGAAACGACCTCAAACACAAGAATAAGATATGGAACCGGAAGTCAACAACATTCTGCAGCGTCTGGAGACACGAACACGCCAGTTAATTCTGAGTTACCGCAACCAGCAGGACGAAATAGCAAAGTTGCAGGAGAAACTGCAAGAGCAGGTTGAGTATGTAAAGTCACTTGAGGAGGAGAACCAACAACTGCGCACCGACTATTCACGTCTGAAGGCTGCCCGCCTGATAGACATGGCTGATGACGATGACCTGCACGAGACGCGCAAGCGCATTAACCGGATGATTGCTTCGGTGGACCGATGCATTGCAACAATCAAAGCCTAAAACACATTTTACCTACACATTCGATGAAAGAGGATAACGAAAAACAAAATATCACCATACGGTTTGGTTCATGGGATTTGCCCATGACTGTACAGCGCAAGAACGAGCACCTGTACCGAGAAGCCGAGAAGATAATGAAGGAGCGCTACGCCTTCTACACCAACACATACAAGGGGCTGGCTACAGAGCGCTATATGATTATGTCCATGCTGGATATTGCCGTACGTCTGGCCCATGCACAGGAAAAGGGAGATCCCGCTCCGCTTGTGTCAGCATTACAACCATTGGTAGAAGAAATTGAGACCTTGCTGGGAGAAAAGAAATAACATATCATATATTTTCTATTTTAAACATTTAACATAAACTAATTATCAAGGAACCACAATGATTGATATAGTATTAGGACTGACAGTCGGACTCGCCGTCGTTGCCGTATGGTGGGCCGTATGGTACTTCAAAGTAGTACCGCAGAAGAAAAAGAGCATGCAGGAAGAGGCCCAAAAGGAAGCAGAGGTCATCAAACAGAAGAAAATGCTCGAAGTTAAGGAGAAGTTCCTTTCCAAGAAGAATGAACTAGACAAGGAAGTACAACAGCGCAACCAGCAGCTGCAACAGGCAGAGAACCGCAACAAGCAGCGTGAGATGAGCCTTAACCAGCGCCAGGATGAACTGAATCGCCGCAAGCAGGAAACCGAGAACATGAGGGCTCGCATTGAAACCCAGCAGGCGATGTTGGAGCAAAAGGAAAACGAGTTGAATGCGCGTCAGGCAGACCTGATTAACCAGGAGCGTACAAAACTGGAAGAAATCAGTGGTCTGAGTGTCGAGGATGCCAAGACCCAACTGATTGAGGGACTCAAAGACGAAGCCCGCACCAATGCACAGGCATACATCAACGAGATTATAGATGAGGCTAAGATCAGCGCTAACAAGGAGGCTAAGAAAATCATCATCCAGAGCATACAGCGCGTTGCTACGGAAACTGCAGTTGAAAACAGCGTAACCGTATTCCATATAGACAATGACGAGGTCAAGGGCCGCATCATCGGACGCGAAGGGCGTAATATCCGGGCTCTGGAACAGGCTACAGGCGTTGAAATCGTCGTAGATGACACACCCGAAAGCATTGTTATCAGCGCATTTGATCCAATACGGCGCGAGATATGCCGTCTGGCTCTCCATCAGTTAGTGGCAGACGGACGAATCCATCCTGCGCGTATCGAAGAAGTTGTTGCCAAAGTCAAGAAACAGGTTGAAGAAGAAGTTCTGGAAACCGGCAAGCGGACAACTATTGACTTGGGAATACACGGCCTGCACCCTGAACTGATCAGAATTGTCGGCAAGATGAAATATCGCAGTTCGTATGGCCAGAACCTGTTGCAGCATGCACGTGAGACAGCCAATCTATGTGCCGTTATGGCGAGCGAGTTAGGTTTGAATCCCAAGAAGGCAAAGCGTGCAGGCTTGTTGCACGACATAGGCAAGGTTCCTGACGAGGAGCCGGAAATGCCGCACGCCCTGTATGGTGCAAAACTTGCAGAAAAATATAAGGAAAAGCCAGACATCTGCAATGCTATTGGAGCGCATCACGAGGAAATGGAAATGACCTCGCTGATTGCTCCTATCGTTCAGGTATGCGATGCCATAAGCGGTGCCCGCCCAGGCGCACGTCGCGAAATTGTCGAAGCGTACATCAAACGTCTGAAAGATCTGGAGAACATCGCACTCAGCTACAATGGCGTAACCAAGACGTATGCAATCCAGGCTGGTCGCGAACTGCGTGTAATTGTTGGTGCCGATCAGATTGACGACAAACAGATTGACAAGCTTTCAAGCGACATCGCAACGCGAATCCAAAACGAAATGACCTATCCAGGTCAGGTAAAGATAACGGTAATCCGCGAGACACGCGCGGTTTCCTATGCAAAATAAATATGATTATAGCAGTAGATTTTGACGGCACCATAGTCACGCACGAATATCCTAAGATAGGGCGCGAAATACCATTCGCCATACAGACCTTGAAAATGCTACGCGAGGAAGGGCATCAACTGATTCTCTGGAGCGTGCGTGAGGACGAATTGTTGGACGAGGCAGTGGAATGGTGTCGTGAGCGTGGATTGGAATTCTATGCCGTTAACAAGGACTACCCCGAAGAGGAACGTGAGAACAACAATCATTTTTCCCGCAAGTTGAAGGCTGATGTGTGGATTGATGACCGAAATGTCGGTGGCTTGCCAGATTGGGGAACCATTTACCGCATGATACATGACAACCTCACATACCAACAGGTCCTGAACGAAGAAATCAGACCTGATGCAAAGCACAGGAGCAAACTGCCCAAGCGCAAATGGTGGCAGATATAGCATGTAAAGAATACAAAAACATAAAATCAACAAAATGAAAAAATTACAATCTATTATCATTATCCTTTTGGCAACCTTGATGGCTACCAGCTGTGTAAGCAGAAAGAAACTGATTTATTTCCAAGGTGCAGATTCTCTGTATGTACATGCCCAAAAGATTGCACAACAATACGAGATGCGTCTAAAACCGGCTGACCAGGTTTTGGTCAAGATTACATGTCCCGATAAAGATTTGCTCACTATTTTCTCACAGGACGTTACCATGGGCTCCAACAGCCAGACAACAAGCACATACAGTAATGGTACATTGAGCAACTCGTACGGCTTTACCGTTACCAATGACGGGCATCTGATTCTGCCTGCGGTAGGCAAAGTCTTTGTCAATCACATGACCACTGAGGAAGCAGCACGTGCCATCGAGGCCCAAGTAAAGGAACTAAATTTAATCAAAGATCCCGAAGTAACCGTAAGACTGATGAATGCGCGCGTAACTGTTGTCGGTGCCGTCCAAGGTCCCAAAGTTGTCAGCCTGACTAGTGAGCGCAACTCAATTATTGATGTACTGGCACAATGCGGAGACCTGAGCGAAATGTCCCTGCGTAAGAAAATCAAGCTGTTCCGCGAGAACAATGGCGAACGTATGATGTATGACCTGGACATTACAGATGTCAATATCTTTACAAGTCCAGCCTTCTATGTTCAACAGAACGACCTCATATACATCGAGCCCAACAAGAGCCTTGGTGTCAAGAGCAGTTCGTTTTACACATTTCTTGGCGCAGGAGCCAGTATCCTGGGTCTGATATCATCAATCGTCGCCCTGGTATTTGCAATCAAGAAGAGCTAAACATTCAGCTGGTTGACAACCAGTTTCCGGCAACGTTACAAAATAAAAGGCAGTCCCAATTTTCGAGGAACTGCCTTTTGTTTTGTAATGTAATCTGTATATTCAGACTTCTGCTATCAAATCATCCTTATGTTCATAACGGAGATTGCGAAGGCGTTGCCATTCAGGATTACGGATTATCCAATTATCCGAAGCCAGTTCGGTACCGTGCCTGTCCAATTTTGTTATAACCATACCCACCGTAAGACGATGAATATCTATCGCAGGGAGATACAGCACCTCGGTTCCGGATTCGTTATGAGTAATCGCCAGAACACCAACACTTACCAGTTCGTCCAGCAACTGCTTCACCAAAGCTCCCGGCAGACGCGTAGCACGGGTCAGGGCACGATGGCTCATAGGGCTTTTACCCTCTGCAAAACGCCGCGCAACACAATTCACCAGCAAAAGCGAAAGACTGTCCCTGAAGCGACGGCTCATTCCACGGGTTGAACGTTCAAAAGCATACTCGCTTACAGTCTGGTTTGCATAGGACAACTGGCACCCTATCAGACAAATGTACCAAGTAAACTGCAGGAATATAAGCAACAACGGAATAGCCGCAAAACTACCGTAAATAGCATTGTATGCTGACAGTTTTATCTGATAGTGGATATAAAAATACTCCAGTCCCTGAAACAGAATACCCGCAATAATGCCGGGGCCAACACACGCTGTCCAGTGTACATGCGTGTTAGGCATCAGCTTGTAAAGCAGTGTAAATACAATAATGGTGATTATAAATGGCGAAATCGTAATCAGGAATTTAATACTGCTGCTCAATATCAAGGAATAGCCAAGCGAATTACTCAGGTTCAGAAGAAAAACACTGATACCGCTGGTTATTACCAGCAATAGCGGCAGCAGCAGGAATACCGAAATGTAGTCAGTAACACGTCGGTAAATATTGCGTGAATTGCTGACCTGCCAAATAGTATTAAAGGCCGTTTCTATATTAATTGTCAGATTTATCAATGTATAGAACAGCAACAGCAGGCCAACTCCCAAAAAGATTCCGCTCTTGGTATGCTGCAAATAGCTCTCCACAAAAGAAAGTACCGAATCCGTCAACTCGGGCGAAAAATTGGCAAGTCCCTCGCGAATACGATTCTCTATAAGTTTATCAAAACCAAAACCTCGTGCCATCGCAAAAACAATGGCTAATACCGGGACAGCAGCCAAAGTCGTATTGTAGGTCAATGCAGAAGCGTACGAACCAAGATTATTGGAAATGAAATGATCGACCGTAATGTACAACCGCTTGAATATGCGAAGGGCGAAACGCGAAACCGGGGAACATTGCTCCTCGTTCATTCGCCACCAATACTCCATCCTTTCCTTCAGGCTCATACTCAGCACAATAATATTACAACGTCTGCGTAAAAAAAACAGTGGCTCTATAAGCCGGGTTCTGTGCATCCCGCAAAACCGGGACCGCTTGTCATTTATCTACTACCGATGTCACCATCGGTCTCTATCGTTCTACCCTCCAGCTCGGGCGGGCAGCCCTTTTCCTTACGGAACGCCGGTATACGCGAACTTTCAACATCCGGAGTGTACAGCACGCATGTCGCCATACGCCTGGTGAGCCCTTACCTCACCTTCTCACCCTTACAGATAACTCTGCGGTTATTTTCTTCTACACGGACTAACCATTGCTGACTACTACCTGTTAGGTAGCGGATTGCCCTATGTTGCCCGGACTTTCCTCCTGTCTGATTATACAGACCGACGACAAGCCGAGCCACTGTTTGTTTTTCTGCGGGCAAAATTACGAATAAAGTTTAAAAGAGCCAAAACTATATATATCAAAAGTTAAAACAAGAATACAAATAGAACAACATATCATATAAATATGTACTTTTGCACTGTCGAATTTTTAAACACCTTTATATAATATGTTGAAAACAATCAAGATCGTTATGTTGTTCCTGACCTTGGCAATCGGTCATGGGACAGTTATGGCAGTTGGATTGGTAGATCTGACACAAGCCGCTGAAAGCAGTGTAAATGCCGTGGTATATATCAAGGTAACACAGGCCGGCAAAACACAGACCATCACGTACCAGGATCCTTTTGCCGACTTCTTCGGGGACTTTTTCGGTCGCCAGAGCCAGCCGCAGAAACGCGAGTACAAGCAACCTGACAAGCACGGTGCAGGAAGCGGAGTAATCATCTCAGCCGACGGCTATATCGTAACAAACAACCATGTAGTAGGCGAAGCTGACGAAATTCTGGTCAAACTAAACGACAACCGTGAATTCAAGGGCCGCATCATCGGTTGTGACGAGAATACGGACCTTGCCCTTATCAAGATTGACGGCAAAAACCTTCCGACAATACCCATAGGCAACAGTGATGACCTGAAAATAGGTCAGTGGGTACTGGCTGTTGGCAATCCTTTCAACCTTACAAGCACGGTAACAGCTGGAATAGTCTCAGCCAAGGCACGAAGCCTGGGAGCAAACGGCATTGAAAGTTTCATCCAGACAGACGCCGCAATCAACCCCGGCAACAGCGGAGGTGCCCTTGTAAACGAAAAGGGAGAACTGGTAGGTATCAATGCAATGCTGTATAGCCAGACAGGCAATTTCAGCGGCTATGGCTTTGCCATCCCGACCACTATAATGAACAAGGTAGTTGACGACCTCAAGGTATATGGTACCGTACAGCGTGCTGTGCTGGGCGTACAGGGTGGTGACGTAAGCGCACATATTGATGCTGAGAAAGCCAAGGGAAACGAAATAGACCTGGGTACTGTGAGCGGAGTATGGGTTGAAAAAGTATCTACTGCCTCAGCCGCAGAAGAAGCCGGTTTGGAAAAGGGTGACGTAATCATCAAGTTCGACGGCAAGGAAGTACATAAGATGGCAGAGATGCAGGAAGCCATATCACAGCATCGTCCCGGTGACAAGGTAGCAGTAACATGGCTGCGTGACAAGAAGCAAAAGACCACGACAGTCACACTGCGTAACAGTCAGGGCTCTACCAAGGTAATGAAGGAAGTTGACATGGATCAGCTGGGTGTATCACTGCGTCAGGTAAATGAAGAGGAGAAAAAACTGATGGAAATCGACTACGGACTGACAGTAAACGCAATACGCAAGGGCAAGATGCAGCAGAATGGCGTGAGCAAGGGCACAATCATACTGAGTGCCAACGACAAGAAGCTCAAGACCCTGGAAGATTGGGAAGAAGCCGTGAAATCTGCAAACCAAAGCAGCGACCGCACATTGTGGATTAAAGCACTCTCACCAAGCGGAAGGAAGATAGCATTCGCCATAGAACTGGACGAAAAGTAAACACCTAACACATAAAATAAGGAAAAGCGCAATGAAAATTGCGCTTTTCTTTATATCTTTACGCCGCTTTTGTATTTATATAGCATTATAAGATGATCAAGAAAATTGCCATTGTTCTGCTCATAGCCCTTGTAACCGCAGGCGCGATAAATGCCAAGCCAAAGAAACGCGTGGTGTATATGTTCGGTCTGAGTGCCAGCTTCACAGACTCCGTCGCATACATAACAGACGTTCAGCGCATGGATCCCGTATATATCGAATCCAAGACAGGATTTCTGTACGATCGTAGCATCTATTCCCAGCAACTGCAGGTTTTCATGGAAGAGAAAATGGGACGGCCCCACACCACATGCACCGTATTCTTCTCCAAGAAAAAAAACAAGTTGGAAAAGAAATACCTGAAGATCATTAAATTCCACAAAAAAAGGAACAGCCTGAACATACGACAGATGGAGGCAGGCATATTTAAGTTTACTCCAGAAGAATGGACCGAGCATGAAACGATTTAAAATAGCAAACCATATCATAGACATCAAGGCAGATGACTGTGTCGATATACTGCATCTGCTTCCTGGTTTCAAGCCTTTTGAATGGAAAGGTAACGGTGATGCCATACTTACAATAACCGTTTCCACAACCTGGGAATGGGAACTGCGCGGCAAGGAAATAGGTCAGTTTGACGTAGGCGGCACAAACCACGGAGTATATCTCAGCGATGACGGAGGATACCAGTTTGAAGTCAGCGACATAAACGGACACCTATGCTCACGAATGCAGAGCAACAAAGATTTCAGCAAATGCACGGTACGCCTGTACGACGGGACATGGAACCAGCAGAACTTTGGCCTGAACAACTGCATGATGATGTCGTACGCATTTGCAACAGCCGAATCAGACACCATACTGATGCATTCCAGCGTAATCCGCTGGGACGGGAGAGCCTATATGATGACCGCACCCAGCGGAACAGGCAAGAGCACACACACACGTCTGTGGTACGACAACATCCCCGGTTGCGACCTGATGAACGACGACAACCCAGTAATCCGCATGATAGACGGTATTCCCGTTGCCTTTGGCTCGCCCTGGAGCGGCAAGACACCATGCTATCGCAACGTACAGGCACCTATCGGAGGAATAGTGCGAATCCGCCAGAAACCCGAAAATAGCATTCGCAAGCTGAAGCCGGTCGAGGCTTTTGCAATGCTCCTGCCAGCCTGCAGCAGCATGAAATGGGACGAACGCGTTTACAAGGGAGTGTGCGACAGCGTGACACGCTTTGTAAGCACATGCAACACATGGGAACTGGGATGTCTGCCCAATGCCGAAGCCGCACACCTGTGCCACGAAACAATAGCACTCACATGAGAATCCGGACTATTATACGAAGGATTACAGACGTTGCATTAAAGATTGTACTGTGGCCTATGCACATACAGTACAGACATGTAAACGGCACCGTCAGTACGGGTCCCCGAAAGGAAATCCCGAACAACATCCTGTTAGGAGCCGTTCGCGATGCCATACGCGAAGGGAACAGCGCAACCATCTTGGTCAAGGGATGGAGCATGCGCCCGTTTCTGGAACATCTGCGGGACAAGGTCGTGCTGGATGCACCCAATGAACTCAGCATAGGCGACGCCGTACTGGCAGAAATCACACCTGGACATTTCGTACTGCACCGAATCATTGAAATGGACGGTGACAAGATAACCCTAATGGGCGACGGAAACCTTGTTGGCACCGAACACTGCAAAATAAGTGATGTATGCGGAGTGGTAAGACAATACATCCGTCCTACACATACAATCAACGCAGATGACCCCAAACTAATCAGGAATATCCAACGATGGCGGAAACTGCTACCCTATCGCAAATATCTGCTGATGATATACCGAGCTATAGTATAACAAATTACAAAATATGAAAATCAAGGAAGGATTTCAGTTACGCGAGGTATGCGGCGAGTATGTCATTGTCGCATACGGAATGAAGAACATAGACTTTTCCAAAGTAATCAACCTGAACGAATCTGCCGCAGATATGTGGAAGGCAGTCGTTGGCAAGGAGTTTACAGTCGAGAATCTGAAGAACGCCCTGCTGGCAAATTATGATGTCAGCGAGGAACAGGCATCTGCAGATGCTCAGCGTGTCGCCGCCGAATGGAAGGAAATCGGCTTAATATCGTAACACAATTGCAATTATGGAAATCATTTGGCAGGATTTGGTCAAGCTATTTACGGACCTTGCCATAACTGTACGCATTCCCACATCATTCCTGGTAATCGAGTTTATCGGAACCTTTGCCTTTGCCCTGTCCGGCATCAGGCTTGCCAGTGCAAAACAGTTTGACATATTCGGTGCATGGATTGTAGGTATGGCCACAGCCATCGGTGGAGGCACCCTGCGTGATATATTACTGGACATCCACCCCTTCTGGATGGAAAACAGCATCTACTTTATCTGGTGCGCAATTGCAGTCGTCTTTGTACATATTTTCAGCAAGCACCTGGTAAGAAGAGAAAACACCTGGTTCATTTTTGACACTATAGGACTAGCCCTGTTTAACGTCGTCGGGATTGAGAAGACCCTGCAGATGGGATTTCCCATGTGGGTTGCGATTACAATGGGTTCCATGACAGGTGCCGCAGGCGGTGTTATCCGTGACGTACTGATTAACGAGGTTCCGCTTATCTTCCGCAAGGAAATCTACGCCCTGGCATGCGTTGCCGGAGGCATTGTCTATGCCATACTCTACTCCTGCGGGCTGAACGAAGCCGTAAATGCACTGATATCCAGCATCGTTGTAATCTCAGTAAGATGCCTTGCCGTAAAGTTCCACTGGCATCTGCCAATAGTAAAAGGCAAATAATACCACATCCCCAAGCAAATGCAAGACGTCAGGACCATAATACGGCTGATTACCTCACTCCTGTTAATATCAACAACAGGAAGTGTTCTGTCCCAGAATATGGTTTATGACCCGAACATCAAGACCCTGCAGGTCACAAAGAACAGCAACCCACTGCTTCCTGCCGTTATAAAACTGGGCAGCTCGTCATACTTGACATTCTCATGGGACGAGATGAGTCACGACTACCACCGCTACATCTATCGTCTGGAACACTGCACATGGGACTGGCAGACATCGGACGACATGTTCGAAAGTGAATGGTTGGGAGGGCTGAACAATCTTCCCGTTGAAGACTATCACACCAGTTTCAACACCACCCAGATATACACACATTATTCATTCTCCATTCCCAACGCCAACACCTCCGTCCTGCTAAGCGGCAACTACCGCCTGCAGGTTTTCGAGGACGGCAACGAGGACAAAGGACCTGTTCTGGAAAGCCGTTTTCAGGTATATGAGGACATTGTCGGCATCTTCTGCGATGTAAGTTCCAACACAGACATAGACTGTAACAACTCTCACCAACAAGTAACACTTGCCATGCGCTACGGACAGCTTGATGTATCAGATCCCAACAGTCAGATTCACACCGTTGTGACACAAAACCGCCGGCCAATGCGCACCGTAACAAACATACCGGCAAACATTCGCAGTAACACCGGTTTGGAATGGACCCACCGCCAAGACCTGATTTTTCCAGCAGGAAACGAGTATCATAAATTCGAAATCCTGGATGTCCACGTAAGCGGCATGAACGTGGACAACATGCGATGGTACGACCCCTTCTTCCACGCCACGCTATGGGAAAATGTAGTCGAACTGAATTACCTGTCCGCCGAGGACCAAAACGGAGCATTCTACCCACGCACACAAAACCAGACAGACAATAATACACAATCCGAATACGTCATCGTGCATTTCGCCCTGAAAAGCCCAAGACTTAACGGCAATGTCTATGTAAACGGACAATGGAGCAACGGAGAATGTGACCCCAGTTGCCGCATGGAGTACAACGAGACAGAACGACGCTACGAAGCTGCCATTATGCTGAAACAGGGATTCTACAACTACCAATATATACTGGAAGACGGATCGACCAAAAAGACGATGGGAGACTTCTGGCAGACCGAGAACGAGTACCAGACCTTCATCTACTTCCGCGACCTGGGAGGGCGATACGACCGTCTTGTAGGCTTCGCCTGTGTAAAATCCTGCCTGTGACAAACATCAAATACTGCTCCTAATGACATACACTATAGACGACTGCAAGCTAATAGAATTGCCCAAGGAAGAAGATCCACGCGGCAGTTTGACATACCTCTACGAGCACGTCCAGGTACCCTTTGCCATCAACCGCGTATTCTACATCTACGACGTACCTGCCGGCAAGGACCGGGGAGCACATGCACACAAGGAATGCTGGCAATTTATCATTGCCGCAAGCGGAGCCCTGGAAGTATATCTCAGCGACGGCACACACGAAAAAAGCGTCCTGCTCAACCGACCGTTCCGCGGATTGCTGGTTCCGCCCGGCATATGGGCACACGAACGCGAATTTACCACAGGCGCCCTATGCCTGGTACTTGCCAGCCATCCATACAGCGAAGAAGACTATATCCGCAACTTTGATGAATATCTGTCGATATACACGAGATAGGAAACCCGAGTGGGATGCCTTTGTCTGCAAAGCAAAGAACGCAAGCTTCCTGTTCATGCGCGACTACATGGATTACCACGCAGAACGGTTCGCTGACCATTCCCTGATGTATTACGATGACAAGGGAAGGCTAACCGCCATAATGCCCGCCAACGAAGACAACCACATCCTGTACAGCCACCAGGGTCTTACATACGGTGGATTGGTTCTGACCACCCAAATCCGCGCCACGGAAGTCGGCAAGATTTTTTCCACTACCATAGTATATTTAAGGAAACAAGGATTTACCCAATGGTACTACAAACAGATTCCGTCAATATACAGCCAATACCCATCACAGGAAGACGAATATTGGCTATGGCGGAACAATGCCACACTCACCTGCTGCAACCTGTCCTGCACGGTCAAACTGGACACAAACCCACCGATACCATGGGAACGCCGGAGAAAAAGATGTCTAAAACGGGCCCAGGAAGCAGGCATGCACATAACAGAAAATGCAGACATAGACACATTCTGGCCTATTATGACAGCCAATCTAAGGGACAAATATGGTGCAACGCCCGTTCACACACTGGACGAAATGAAGATGCTACAGGCAAGGTTCCCAGACAATATTCACATATACCTGTGCATGGACAATGACAACGTTGCACATGCCGGAGCAGTAGTATATGCCACAAACACGCAGACAATACACGTCCAATATGCACACGCAGACAATACAGGCAAGACAAACGGAGCCATAGACCTCCTGTATAGCGTACTGATTGACAGATACCAAGCATTGGGCTACACCTATTTCGACATCGGTACCAGCAACGAGCAGGGAGGCTGGATACTGAACGAAAAACTCATAGAGCAGAAGGAAGGTTTCGGTGGGCGCGGCATTACCTACAAACAATGGAGAATCACACTATGATTCTGCCTTGTCCAACGGTATAAGCTCCTTTTGAGCAAAAACATAAGGGAAATAACGTTTCCCCACCAATATTACCGGTATCTCCAGCAGAAAGACCAGCACGACAGCCAACAGCCCCTCATCCGGCAACAGCCTTCCCACATAGTAAATCAACGGAAAATGAGTCAGCAGCACAATTATGCTGTAGCGACCTATAAACGATATGTACGGGATACGGTTCAACCGTTTTGCCAACACAAACACAGCCGCACACCCCGCCAGCCCAGCTGCATACATTCCCATTATCGAATAGCCATAAAAGTTCAGCCTGAACCCCGTATCAGCATAATCATAGTACCACCCCACAAAAGCCACCACACCAATACACATCACAATCATCAGGATATCATACAGTACGGCAGATTTCCTGTCCGGCCTCATGACGTCCGAATAATTCCTGATGGCATATCCGGCATAATAGAAGCCCAGACACGTCATAGCCGTTTCCATATAATACACCTGCTCTGCCAACTGGTTGTCACAACCCTGTCCGCCAGGTAGGAAAAACCCGACGACAGACAGCACCGTACACAATATCGGCAAGACATACCTGTTGGCACACAACATTTCCAGCCGCATACAGCCATAGAACAACAAGTTGGAATAAAACAGGCTGCACAGGAACCATATAGGGAAATTACGGAACGTAAGGAATCCCAGAATCAGGAACACAAGATATGGAACAAGCAGATGATTTACCTTTTTTGTCAGAAAATACCGAAAACTGTCATAAGTCTTGAAGAATATCCCACTCAAAAAGAAATACAATGGCATACGCACATACGACACGGTAAAGTTCAGTTCCTGAAACTGCACCCACCCATATTTCTCCTGAAAATGCCCAAGGACCACAAGCAACATACACATTCCCTTGGCCAAGTCAATATATTCAATACGTTTTCTGTCCATTTCCACTGCAAAAATACAAAAATATTCCTTATCTTTGTACATTGAATGATTCCAACATATAAAAACATACTGAAAGCCAACACCCTGTTTGGCGGAGTACAAGGGTTAAACATACTCCTCAGCCTTGTCCGCACCAAGATTGTCGCCAAGCTGCTCGAAGAAGAAGGCATCGGACTATATTCCATCTACAACGAAACACGCGAATTTGTCCACAGCACAAGCAACCTGGGGCTTGACGTCAGCGGTGTCAGAGGTGTATCTGCAGCCTACGAAAAATGGACAGAAGCCGTCAGCGACGACCAGAAGGCCCTATGCCGGAGCAATATTACCATACAGGTCGCAGTCCTGCGCTCGTGGGTAATTCTCCTCGCCCTTGCCGGTGTCCTTGCAGGCATGCTGCTCGCAGCACCCCTCTCGCGCTTCGCCTTTGGCGACTCAAGCCACACATGGGGATACATACTGCTGTCACCCGCAGTAGGTTTCAGCACCATAACATGTGGCGAGCTGGCAGTACTGAAAGGACTCAGAAAGCTAAAATCACTGGCAACATTATCCGTACTGAACGTCGCCGCAGGAATCCTCATAACACTTCCCATCTACTACTTTTGGGGAATCGAAGGTGTACTGCCCGCAATACTGGCATTCTGTGCAGCCAGCATGATACTTACACTCGCCTTCAGCAGCAAAGCCGAACGCTTCCAACTGGTATATACCAGAAAAGAATTGCGTGAAGGCCACAAAGCCCTGACCGTAGGCTCCAATTTCGTCATCTGCAGTATTATCGGCCACGCATCCCTGATGTGTATCCAAGCCTACCTGAACAACTTTGCCTCACTCAAGGTCGTAGGACTCTACAATGCAGCATACACCCTTACCATGACATACGCAGGACTCGTCTTCGCTGCGATGGAAACAGACTATTTTCCACGACTGTCCGGAGTTTTTGCAAATATCAAGGAAAGGACAGACACCCTGCTCAAGCAACAGGATGTCACCATAATGCTGGTAACCCCACTTCTGGCAGCAATGATTGTTGCCCTGCCGCTCATCGTGCCACTGCTTCTCAGCAGCAAATTCGCAAGCATTGTCCCAATGGCCCAGGTTACCACAATCGGATTGCTGTTCCGAGCCATATATCTGCCCAACGCATACATGTCACTTGCAGCAGGGGACAACAAAACCTTCCTGTTCATAAATACCATAGGAGCAATCGACATACTGCTCGTACTTGTCGGTTACGAAATGTACGGACTCCTGGGCATGGGAATAGCGCTGACATTACAGAATTTTCTGGATATGCTCCTCGTAATGACCATATCCAGATGGAAATACGGCATCCGCTTCTCAGCCAGACGGCTCACGGACCTGACCATATTCACACTCTTCCTCTTCGCCACATATACCATATGTATGGAACTGGAAGGATGGCAATACTGGGTATGCGGCATATCCCTGACCCTGCTGTGCACAATATATTCAGTACATAAGTTCAACCAAGGAAAATAATCCTGACTACCGTGACCCAAGGTCTTGTCTCCATAATCGTTGCCGCATACAATGCCGCCAATCTTCTGCCCAGATGCCTGGATTCCCTCGTATCCCAGACATACGGCAACTTGGAAATTATCATCATCAACGATGCCTCGACCGACAATACCCAGGATATAATTAACACATATCAGGCCCGCGACAGCCGCATCATAGCCCTCAGTATGCCAGTCAACAGCGGAGCCCCCGCAGCACGGAACGAAGGCATGAAACATACCCGCGGTGAATTCATGACAATGGTCGATGCCGACGATGAAATCGCCGCAAATACCATCGAATTGTGTATAAAAGACTTTCGGGACAACCCCAATCTGGATTTCGTTACCTTCGACCTCTGTCTTAAAGACCCCGCCACAAACCAAACAACACCATTCAGGACCAATCCACAGGTACCCAAGGTAATGACCGGTCAGGAAGCATGCTACTGGAGCATCCTGTACGACTTTGCACCCAACGGCATGTCCCGCTCACCGCTGGAGCAGAACATGCCCGCACTTGCCCAATACGGTCAACACAGCGACGAAACCGTGACACACTTGATTTTTCTCAATGCCAGATACGTCAAATTAGGCACAGGCAGATACTACTATTACCAGATGCCGTATTCCGTCACACACCAGATAAGCGCCAGACGCATGGAAATTCTCGACAGCCGCCTGCTTCTCAAGAAACAGCTGGAGGAACGCAAGGTGCCAGACAAAATACTGCTCCGGCTGGAGAAACGCAGATGGAAGGAATACATCAGCATGTGCTATTTCTACTGGAAAAACAAAAAACACCTCACTCCCTTGGAACAACGCCAAGCCATACGCAAGCTCAGGGATGTATATGACACCTTCACATACACCAGGCTTCCCCTTAGCACCGTACTCAAGCCGCGCTTCATGATGCTACCGACATTCGGCATATTCTACCTGCAACTGAAAACAATATTTACCCTAAAGCTGATAAACGTATGTCCATGAAGCAGAAACGAATCCTGATTCTCGGTGGCAACATCGTTCAGGCCGAAGCCATCATGACCGCCAGGAGACTTGGCTATTACGTCATCAGCAGCGACCTGCACCCCGACAACCCCGGACACTTCATTGCCAACCACTATTGCAAGACAGACATAACAGACCCTGACGCCGTACTGAAAGAAGCCCTGCGACTGAGGATTGACGGCATTGTACCCTACAGCTCTGACGCATTGGCAACGACAGCCTCGTACGTTGCCCAACAAATGGGACTGCCGGGAAATCCATACCAATCCGTTAATATACTCACGCACAAAGATCTGTTCCGCGATTTCCTGCGGAAAAACAGTTTCGCCACTCCCTGGTCAGACAGCTTTGACGACCCAAATGACGCAAAAGAATATCTCCGCAACAAGCAACGTCAGGCCAATGGCAGTATTACAGCCATAATGAAACCCGTCGATTCGGCAGGAAGCCGCGGAGTCTTTCGCATTTCCCAGCCAGACGAAATCAGCAAAAATTGGGAAACCTCAATATCCTACTCAACAGCAGGACGCATAATTATCGAAGAATTCATCGAGAAATCAGGTCCTCAGGTTGACGGTGACGTATTCGTGCATGACGGCAAAATCATCTTTGCCGGCTTTGCCGACCAGCACCACGTTGCAGGACTTTCGCAACTTGTTCCAGTATCCCTCAGCACACCCACTCGACATTCAGGCGAAACCATCAACCATGCCATTGATGAACTGCAAAGACTCTTCACCCTACTCCATTTCAACAGCGGCCCCTGCAACGTCGAGTTTATTGTCGGAACAGACGGACGCATCTATTTCATCGATCTGGGTCCACGCAACGGAGGGTGCAACATCCCATACCTTGAAAAAGAAGCCTATGGATTTGACGAGGACACCTTCACAATCCGCGAAGCCGTCGGAGACAAGATACCGGAATGGAACCATCTCCTCGGTAACAACAACGGTCACAACTGCGTCATGTACTACCGCCCCTACCCACAACAGGACGGAATATACCAAGACCTGTGGATGTCAGATACATTCCGCGCATCCGTAATCAAGGTCACCCCACTGATGAAACCAGGACAAAAAATCAACCTGACACATAACGGAGACGATTCAGCAGCAGTCGTCTTTGCCCGCTTCGACAACGACGAAGATATGCAGGCAACAATCAGCGACATATCACGGCACCTGCGCGTTATCGTACGATAGATAACTACGCCCTGCACAGCAATTTACCGTACAATTCCTCATACCGGCGCGACACCATGACATACTCATGATTTCGAGCCACATATTCCCTGCTTTCCAACTTCAGCCTGTTTACCAGTTCGGGATTCAGTATCAGCCGCTCCAGTTTTTCGTACACATCCCCATAACTGGGATAGACATTCACAATCGGTCTGACCTGGTACTCCCCCAGTTGCTCATAATGCTCAGGCTCCGCCCCGCTTACAGCCACAATCCCCTTGGACATGGCTAGCAAGGCATTCATACCAGGCCCATACGAATATATCTGATCCAAAAGAACGTCTGCCGAATCCATCATCCTGCTATATTCGTCAAAAGACACCCCATTTGCAACCAGCAGTTCCATCCTGTCAGGATAGCGGCCCAGCAAGTCTCTGGCAACCTGCAGCATTATATCCGTACCCTTCATCTCGGCCCTCTCCCTGCTGATTCCGATAAATACCCTGACCCTGCCTTCCACCTTCCTGACTGTCATATCAGGCACGGCATACGCAAACGGTATGCTTACCAGCTTGCTCCTCAGCCTTTCCCCGTTGGGCGAAGTATCCTCGCTCAGACTATAAGGCAACCAATACTCATACGCGCACGCCACGATAGCATCACAATGCTTAGCCACATAACGCGTCAGCCTTCCCTTCTCGCCATACAGCCAATCCCTCGTCTGCGTCCTGACATAGTCACAGCAATGTTCCTCGTCACCTATGTAAAAGTCCGAATACCGCATGACCATCCGCCGCGTATGCAACTCAGGATAATAGTAATCATCACCCGCAGCCAACAGGACAACCCTCCCGTTATGCCTTTTCAGATAGTCAAATACCCAGTACAGTCGCTCAGCCTTCAACTCAAGAAACACAGGATTGATAAGTTGGACGATATCATACCCCCTCATCCGCCAAAGCGCAGGCAACAGACGGCACGCGAAAGAAAGCGTTCCGACCAATCCTCCCTCCCTCGCAAGGTTTATGTCACGCGAATACCCCCTCCAGAAATCCCCGTTGCTGGCAACAGTAACCTCGTGACCCAGTTTTCGCAATCCCTGCGCAAGAGTATTGTGAACATTACTGTATTCACCCAGGAGCAATATTCTCATCCTATCTTGCAATCTTGTACGTACGACCGTTCACCCTCCTTACATACACACCCCTCCCCATCGCAGACACATCCACCCTGTTTCCACTCAGGCTATACCAAGCATCCAGAGTATTATCCTGACCACCATCCTCAATATCGATGACCCCCGATATTACGTTCCATATATAGTCAGCACCCGCCATCGCATCTATCTCCCCATAGCCATACTGACAATTAGGGTAATCCAATACCGGGACCGTATGCACACACGTATTGGCCAGCACTTCCCTGATCTGAGCCGGAGTCAGCTGCGGATCCATTTCCAGCCACAACGCTATAATGCCACTTACCACAGGAGCCGCCATGGACGTTCCGTTGTTCAGCCACCACCCGTAAGTACGACCGTTGTAATCAAAGAAACGAGTATGCTGTTCCCACGTGTCCTGCTGACATTCTATCATATAGCTGCTGGAAGCAGACACGACCACCATTCCGGGAGCCATCACATCAGGTTTCACCCCTCCGTTCATCGTAGGCCCCACGCTGCTGAACGCAGCACGCTCGCCAGGACTGTAAGCCGCATAACGCAGCAACCTGCCTTCGTAATTGTAGGCAGTACTCCTATACCCCGTTGCACCCACGCATATCACATCGTCCGCCGTACCCGGGAACAGCACGTTATGATCCCGTGTAAACCCCGTCAGCGAAGGATCACACGCACTTTCAGCAAAATACCCCGCACCGGCATAGACCTCCACCTCGCTATCAACCGCACCTACAATCAGCGCAATCGGGTGAAGCGACACATCAATCCTGTCCTCGACCAGATTCTCGATCAACACATCCGTTGCCCTCTCGCCTCCGCCATACGCAGACGGATAGGTCTGTATCATGATACCATATTTCCTGTCGCCAAACTCCACCGTATCTGTCATCACACTATCCGGAAAATCCACCAGCTGTCCCGTGTCATATTGCCATTCCCTGACCTTCTGTCCCCCTTCGTAGAAATCATACTCCACCCTGACAGGATTCAGCGACTTCATAACCTGAAACGCATGTCTGGACGACGACGTCATGAAAGCCCCCGCCCTGTCCGCGTCCACACTCTTCATAAAGTAAGTATTCCGCGCACCCTCGTTTCCAGCAGCGGCACACAATATACGCCCAGGCCCCACCAACCTGGACAGCACCTCAGAGTACAACTCACTGTCATACAGGTTCTCGTGCGAACCCTCGCTGAAATTTATCACACAAGGCTTGCCAACACTCTGTGCATAGTCAAAAATATACTTGAAACCCAACGCATCGGTAGCAGTCGTATATTTGTACAACTCCTCAGACGGCACCACCTCGCGGTTACTGCTCACCAGATTGCACACCACACACAAATCAGCATCCGGAGCCATACCCTCGTATATCGACAAGCCATTGCCCTCCTGCCCCGAACCGCCCGCAGTTCCCAACGTATGCGTCCCGTGGCCTATCAGGTGAGCATCAGCCGAGCAACCCTTGCCCAGCACAGCATCCCTGCCCACATACTGCCTGCCCACATATACCGTATCCTCGCCCTCGTCCGTCTTGCCAGTCACAGCCTCGCCCCCCTCGGTAAAATCCAGCATATCCCAGAACGCCCTGACCCTGTAATCATTCATATCACGGCTCCACAACGCAGGATGCGTCAGGTCAAACCCCACATCCATAATACCCAGCACGACACCACTGCCCGTCAAGCCATACGCATTACGCACACTCCTGACAGGCAACCCCGTTTCCGGATGCGTTGCGATACCCACAATACTCCTGACCGTATCATTCGCCAGACAACACGACTCCCCCGCCTCGATTCTGAGAACGGCTGGATTCATCGCCAGTTGCTGCAACCTACCCATCGGGATATCCGCAATATGAATATCATCCCACGAAGCCAGGATACGACAGCCATTACGCCTCAGCACCCCCCTATCCACAGTCTTCACAAAAGCCATGATACGCCTTTCGGCCACACCCTGCGACCTTGCATTCATCCCCCCGTCCAGACGTTCGGCTTCCATAGCCGCCCTACGCACATAGGGCGACATCTTGTGCATCTGGGCAACCGTCTGTAAACAGAACACCAGCCCACACACCACAGTTAAAAACCTTCCGTACATCATAGACTAATCCCCAATACACCCACACGAATAATATCATACACCCTGCAGCATATAGCACGGTACAGATTCGGCGCATTACGCTGCCAGGGCATTGTTCGCATCAAGACCAAAGCATGCAATTCGGCACCCAACAAGTGCCACAGCGAATTCACAGACACAGTACTGGATATACCACTGGGATTGTCACAATACACATACCCCACCCTATCCGTCGTAGCGATACACCTGATATTACCCAACAATTCGGGCAGCAGCATCAAATCCTCGAACAATCTATCCGCAGCGTAGCGCAATCCGTCAAACACCCTCGCCCGATAAATCTTGTTACACGCATAGGCATGGTTCCACGCCATCGTATCCAGCCAATAATCACGCGCCGAACGGTAAACACCATCGTGCAGCACCACAGGCAGGCGTCTGCTACATTCCTGCATTACCCCATACTCCACCATATCCACATCCTGTTCTCCGTCCAGCAATTCCAGCAACGGCAGGAACGTGCCCGGCACAAGATAATCGTCACTATCTACAAACGTAACATACCTGCCTCCAGCAATGTCAAGCCCTGTGTTACGCGCAACGCTCAGCCCCATATTACGCTGATGCACCACATGCACGCGACCGTCCCTGTCTGCCCATTCGTCACACATACTACCGCACGAATCCAGCGAACCGTCATCGACCAGTATCACCTCCATATCAGGTACATCCTGACCCAGCACACTCTCCACACAACGGTCCAGCGTCCGCTCCACATTATACACCGGTATGATGACAGACAATCTCATAACAACCTGCTTAGCAATGCAAATATACAATATTTCCAGTTATAGTAATGCAACGGCACAGGCATAAATCCCTCTTTTCTCAAAACACAGGCATATCTGTGCAATCCCCCCAGCCCCATGCCAGCCTGCCAAACCATTATCAGCAACGACATCACCTGCTGGTCAATCACCCGCCGCAGAGCCCCCACGGCAACACCCTCAGCCCTGTCCCTTTCGGCACGCAAGGTTTTCAGCACCACTATCGCATCATTCATGCGCCTCGCCAGGAACTCCGGATTACGGTTACTCATCGTCGTTCCGCCATGCTGCCTGTAGAAATACGCCCTCTCCTTCAGCACGTACAGACTCTGCGCCCTCAGTATCAGCAGCGGAGTAAACAACGCATCCTCGTGAAAAATCCCCGGGCAGAACCTCAAATCCCCCAATATCCCCCTCCTGAAGACATACATGCAAGTCCCAGCCCTCAGATTATTATGCAGCAGGAACTCAGCCCCGTTCCATCGCCTGGACAATCGGTTCCGCCCCACCCTCTCCCCGGGCGTCACCGAAAAGCGGAACATCAGCATATCCATCCGCTTCTCCCTGATACAACTGATAATACGAGCATAACTGGCAGGAAAAAGCCAGTCATCACAGTCAACAAACTGTATATATTCGCCACGAGCCCTCTCGATAGCACGGTTACGCGTTACTGAAGGCCCCTCGTCCCCCACATCATGCTCCACCAATATCTCACGCTCCTCCGCTGGCAAATCCAGTGCCTTGATGCTGCTTATACAATCGTCCAGCATCCAGCGCGGCTCGTTGTGATACGCTATAATGAAGGAAATCAGCACAGACATTGCTTTACAGAGAATTTCAGGACACCTGCAGCTGCACAAAGCATCCGCAGTACAGGACTGCCCAGATAACGGTTGCGCACCCTCGTCTCCTCGCTATAATTTATCCACCGCACACTGCCCGACAGCCCACCCGGCAGATGCTCGGCCAGCACAAAACGGGCACGCCTCATGCGGCAGCCCCTATGGTACAGATACAGGTTCAACTCGTAATCACCCATCACCTGTAGCGTAACGTCATACCCCCTCCTGTCAAATACCCGGCGACGATACACCACACCCTGATGATGCACCGTATTACGCAGATACGTCATCCACGAAAAAGACGAAGAACAACGGCCGCGCCTGGGCGAATGAATATCACACAACACCACATCCGCACTGTCATCCAGAAAAGCCGACAGGTTATCCAGACAATACCTGTCATACAGCCTGTCATCAGCACCCATAAAGTACAGCCACTCGCCATGCGATGCTGCTATACCCTTGTTCATCGCATCATACACCCCACCGTCAGGCTCCGATATATACTGCACACACCCACGCGGGAACCTGGCCACATTGGCATACACAATCTCCATCGTCCCATCCGTCGAAGCCCCGTCAACCACAATAACCTCGTAATCCGTACACGTCTGACACACAATACTGTCAAACATGCCCTGCAACACCGCAGCACAATTAAACGTAGGAACTATAATCGACAACCTCACCACCAAATTATGCATTATGAAGGCTGCGATTAAGCGAGCGCAATATTAAGCTCGTTTGAGTATTGCTGAGCGATAGCAGGCTCGAAGCGCAGCTTCAATTATGAATTATGAATTATGAATTGAGAATTATGAAGGCTGCGATTAAGCGAGCGCAATACTAAGCTCGTTTGAGTATTGCTGAGCGATAGCAGGCTCGAAGCGCAGCTTCAATTATGAATTAAGAATTGAGAATTATGAATTATGAATTATGAATTGTTATAGTCTGGAACGGGAAGCTGATTCCGCGCTTGTTAAACTCACAGTAGATTCTCTCGCTCACAGCAAAGAACACATCCCAGTAATCAGGTGTCCTGACCCAAACACGCGCAGTAAAGTTCACGCTGCTCGCACCCAGATCCTTCAGGAAAACCACCGGAGCAGGTTCCTGCAGGATACGCTCCTCAGCAGCAAACAACTCCAGCAACACCTGGCGCACCCTCTCGCTGTCCTCGCCATACTCCACACCCACGTTAAAGTCAATACGTCGCGTCTCCTCGCTGCTGAAGTTCGTAATGTTACCGCTGGACATAGCACCGTTAGGCAGATAAATCTTCTTGTTGTCCGGAGTCAGGATAATCGTATGGAAAATCTGTATAGCATTCACCACACCACCAGTCCCCAAAGCCTCGACATAATCACCCACCTTGTACGGGCGGAACAGCAATATCACTATACCGCCAGCCAGGTTCTGCAAGTTGCCGCTCAGAGCCATACCCACAGCAACACCAGCCGAAGCAAGCAAAGCCGCGAAACTGGTCGTATTCACACCCAAGGCACTGATAACCGTAATGCCCAGCAGAATCATCATCAGCACGTTCAGCAAACTCCTCAGGAAAGTCTGGATCGTAGGCTCAATCTTGCGCCGTTGCATCATGTGATCAACCATCCTGTTCACGAACGAAATCAGCAACTTGCCCACAAAGAAGATAACAACGGCTATCAATATACTCTTCCCCCCCTCAATCGCCAGGTCAACACCCTTCCTGGCCAGCTCGCTCAGATACTCGCTGTTACCACTCGCCAACTGCTTGGCAACCTCCTCCGTCTTCTGAGCAGGATCAATTATCTGTAAGAATATCATATTAACCTATAGTTTTATAACATTATCACCCGAAAAAACATGCAAATCTACAAATAAGCCCTCACTTTACCAAAAAAATAGCAGAAATATTGATTTTTGATTGAATAGGTTGAATAGCTTGAATGGGCCTAATAGTGGATTCTCTACACTTTTTTCAAAAAACAGGGTATAACTCTATTCGTCGAAGAAATGACAATCAGAAGAGATATTCTTCTTCGTCGGTCCGAGGTGCATCAGCTTCCATAAACATCACAAGATAGATGGGCATATAAGTGACCTTGCCGTCTTGCCAGACCTTGCGCTCGTTGGAAATGACAGTAGCTGCAAGGACATTGTAGTCAGGATTCTTCAGGAGATTGTTGATGGCACTATGCGCCGTATAATCCTTTCCCGACTTGACTTCTATCGGTTGGGCACTCATCGTAGTGTGGTTGTCAATCAGATAGTCCACCTCGCCCTGCTTGCGATTGTCGTAATAAAAGAGCTTATGTCCATGTGCGCGAAGCTCCTGGGCTACCACGTTCTCATAGACAGAACCGAGATTGATGCTGCGTATATCGTCGAGGACCGGACGGATGTTATTGCGATAGAGTATGCCTGTAAGGAGGCCCACATCGTTCAGATAGAGCTTAAGCAGATTCTTCTGGAGAGATTCACTCAGTGGGAAATGAGGATTGGAGATGGCATTGACGGATAAGGAGATACCTGATGATATAAGGTACTCGAACTCTTCCTTGTACTGGTCGAAACGGTCGCCCTTCTTGCCTCGGATGTTTTGAGCCACCACGCGTTTCTTCTTGTTTTCCATCTGCGAGGGAATCATCTCGTAGATACGGCGGATGAGCAGCTTCTTGTTGTGCTCCTTCTCGTACTTGGAAGCGTCGCTGGCATAAAGGTTACGGATGCCATCCTGTACCTCGCGCACCTTCACAATGTTATGCGTTTCGAGGTAGGTGTTTACGGCATCGGGCAGACCGCCTACCAGCAGATAGCGACGGAACAGGTCGAGCACGTGGTTGTGGTGCTCCTCGGAAAGGCTCTGGCGATTCTCGTATGCCTTGCACAGCATGTCAATAGCCTCTGGGCCGAAGCCGTTGGCAATCAAGAACTCCTCGAAATCGAGCTGGAACATATCCTTGATGGTGATGCTGCCTACGGGAATAGAGGTAGTGTCTTTCAGGGTGATGCCCAACAGACTGCCACTGGCGATATAGCGGTAGCGGTTATCCTGACGCAGGAACTTAAGCATGGTAAGATACTGTGGATAGTGCTGGATCTCGTCGAGGAATACCAGCGTATCATCGCGACTGTTGAGCTTGTCGCCTGCCACCATGCTAAGGGTCAGGTAGAAATCTTCCTTCGTGTGGATGTTCTTGAAGAGCTGTTCACCCTCGTCATCCTCCACGAAGTTGATTTCCACGTAGTTCGGATACAGGCGCGTACCTACCTCACGAATACTGAACGATTTGCCTATCTGTCGGGCGCCCTCCAGTATCAGAATCTTGTCATTATCGGACTTCAGATAGTCCTCGATGTAGGATGTTATCTTCCTGTACAACATGACGATTTACACTTTTCGACAACTTTTGGTAGCCAAAAACTACACTTTTCAATAGAATTTCGCACTACAAAAGTACACTTTTCAATCGAAACCACCAAACATCAGGTGGCTTTTATTTCGATGCTACGCACCTAATTCTCGTCGAAGAAACCAAGTTGCGAGATGGCTGTCATCATCTGCCTAACGTATTCCCACGAGGTGTCTTCCCAGTAGAAGCCGAGTCGGTGCAGCACTGAGCAGGTGTAGCGGTTGTCGTGCTGGATGACGAAGGCTTTCTGACCGTGGGTGACATCCTGATAGGCAAGGAAGGCGGAGAGAAGCTTGGCTTTCTCGGGGTCCTGCCCTGCAGTCTCGACCGTCTGAGCGAATTGGTCTGCCTCGACGAAGCGTACCTCCCTACCCAACTTAGCCATAAGCTGGATGACGTCGCCCAGCAGCTCGGTATGGTTGTTGTAGGGATGGAACACGGTGCATTCACGAGGTGTGGATGCAAGGAGCACCACAGCCCTGGCTGCCTGGTCTATGGGTGACATCTCGGTCAGCTCGTCGTAGCTGTCGTATGGGCAGCAGCCGAGCATGTAGTACACCTTTAGCTGTCCCATGAAGCTGTTGCTGTTGAAGTTTGCCTGGAATTCTCCGTCGTAGCTGCGGGGTGCAAGGTTGCCGACGCGCATTATCTTGGCATTGAGCCCGTGATGGGCAACGGCATCAAGGACAAACCGCTCTGCCAGGAACTTGGAGTGGATGTAGCGGTTGTCCAGGAACTGACCGAACCACAGCTTGCGTTCGTCCAGTGAAGGTATGCGGCTGACGTCACCATTGTCGATCAGTATATCGGCTATGGATGTCGTGGAGACGTGAACGAGACGGGCACCGGTCTTGAGGCAGAATTCGACGCTATGACGGGCTCCGCCGATATTGACGTCCTCGATGTCTGTTCCATTGGAGAAGTGCTTGACGTTGGCAGCGCAATTGAATACCGTATCAATCGGATTATGAATTGTGCATTGTGAATCAAGAATTGTTACAAAGTCCTGTGTAACATCGCCGTTGACAACGAAGAGGCGGGTGCCGAAGAGCTCCTTGTAGGATGTCTCGAAGTAATAGAAGAGCAAGTTGCGTACACGACGTTCGGCATCCTGCTGGTCTTTGCCGCGCACGAGGCAGGTGATGGTTGCGGCATCGGATTGGATTAGCTCACGCAATACGTGGATGCCCAGGAAACCAGTGGCTCCGGTAAGCAGGACATTGCCCAGTTGTTGGCGCTCGCCCTGGATGAATGTCTGCACATTGTTTTGCTGCAGGATGGCATCGATGCCTGTATAGTCGAAGTCGGCAATCTCGTGGTCAATCTCATCGACCGGGGCTTCGCCGCTGACAAACTGTGCGAGCATACGCGGCGTAGGATTGGTGAAGAGGTCACCGTAAGCGATGTGGTAGCCTGCCTTGTCGGCATCGATGATAACGCGTGTAACCAGGAGCGAGGTACCTCCCAGTTCGAAGAAATTGTCGGTAGCTCCCACGCGTTCCACCTGCAGGATATCGGCGAAGATGTCGCAGAGCTGTTTCTCGAATTCTCCTACGGGTGCAACGTATTCGGTGGTTATTGAGAGTGTGGGCTCGGGCAAGGCTTTCATGTCGGTCTTGCCGCTGGGGGTGGTGGGCATCTTGTCGAGCTGCAGGTAAGCTGTCGGTACCATGTACTGTGTCAGGCTCTTGCTGATTTCCACCTTGAGTCCGTTGATGTCCACGGGATGATTGGCTGTGAAGTAGGCGCAAAGGTGTTCCTTGCCGTTGATCTTGCGAATCATAACGACAACCTGTCCGATGCCTTCCTGCTGGGCTATGACGCTTTCTATCTCGCCAAGCTCGATGCGAAGACCGCGGAGTTTAACCTGGTTGTCGGTGCGTCCCAGAATGGAGACATAGCCATGTTCGTCCCAGCGGGCATAGTCACCGGAGCGGTACAGGGTCTTGTCAAGGTCATCTCCAACGGCGAAGGGATTGGGGATAAAGGCCTCGCGGGTCTTGTCGGGCAGGTTGTTGTATCCCAGACCAACCTGTGCTCCGCCTATGAGCAGTTCGCCTACCACGCCGACGGGAACGCGGTTCATGTCGGCATCGACGATGTATTCGGTTACGTTAACCAGCGGACGGCCTATGGTTACGTGGTCGTCGGTGGTTACCTCGTGGCTGTTGCTCTCGACCGTGGTCTCGGTGGGTCCGAAACTGTTGAAGATATGAATCGGGGCGGAACTGCCGGCATTGACCATAGTATTCTGCAGTTCGCGCAACTGGCTGTCCGAGAATTTCTCGCCGCCAAGCTCAATGATGCGGCAGCCGGAAAGAGCCTTGCGGAAGATATCCGACTCGTAGAGTTGCATCAGGCGCGAAGGTGTGCCTTGGAACATGCCTACATTGTTCTGCATCATGAATTCAGCGAGCAGAATGGGATCGTTGGTTATCTCGTCGCTGGCAAGTGCCAGAGTAAGGCCGTTGTAGAGGGGAATGCCGATTTCCTCGACTGATGCGTCGAAGGAGATGGTGGCGAGTCCCAGGATGCACTTGACCTCGTTCATCACCGTCCAGTTACGGTAATTGAGCGGATGGGCGTATAGTTCGTTGCAGATGCCCTTGTGGTGAAGCATAACGCCCTTGGGACGACCTGTTGAGCCTGATGTATAGATAATGTAGGCAAGGTCGCTGCCTTCCTGCGGGATGGCAGGATTGGCGGTATTGGGGCATTGCAGCAGTTCCTGGACGTCAAGTGCCTTCTCCAACACCTTGAGACTTCCATCGCCTGCCTGCTCGCGCAGGTTTGCCAGATTCTGCTCATCGGTAACAATACAGGCTGCCTGGCTGTCCTCGAGGATAAGCTTGATGCGGTCTGCAGGATAGTGAGGATCACAGGGGATGTAGGCTGCTCCGGCCTTCATGATGCCAAACATGGTGAAAATCAGGCTACTGGTACGGGGCAACAGCATTGCGACGCGGTCGCCGCGCTTGACGCCGTGGGCAATGAGGGCATTGGCAATGCGGTTCATCTGAGCATTGACCTGAGCAAAAGTAAAGGTGCCGTCGCAGGCAACAAGGGCTTTGGCATCAGGCTTCTGCTGGGCATTGGCCTCGACTGCCTGGTGGAACAGGCGGACAGGTACATCGGCTGTGCCTGCCATGCGGAAGGAATTGACCAGACGCTCCTGCTCGTCGCTGAGCATGGATATGTGGAGCAGGCTGCCCTTGGGGGTAGCGATGAAATGCTTCAAAACGCTGATGAACGATTCGGCAAACCCCTCCATAGTCTTGGCGCTGTAGAAGGCGTCGTCGTATTCGAGACAGACTACGGGTTGTCCGTTCTGCTGTATGATGATGATGTCCAGTTTCTGTTTGGGGACATCTACGTCTATGGTCTGTACAGTAAGCTTCCCGGCATGGGTGGTATGCTCCTCGATGACTCCCAACTGATAGCTGTAGGTGGTATTGGCCGAGAAATCAAAATCAGCGGCAATACGGGCGAAGGGGTACTGCTCGTGGCGCATGGTCTGCTCGAATTCCAGGCTTGTGCGACAGATGAATTCCTCGACGGTCTGTTCGGTAATGTGTCCGGCCAACGGCAGGGTGTTGACAAACATACCCGTAGTATCGGCCAGGCGCAGGTCTGAACGGCCATTGCTGATTGTGGAGATATAGACATGACGGCTGTTGGTATAGCGAGCCAATGTGTAGTACGACACAGCGAGCATGAGGCTGGCTGGTGTGACGTTCAGCTGCCTGCAGAACTGCTCGACCTGGGTGTAATCAAAGGGACGTGCTACCTGGGCAACATGGCCGTGAGGCTCGCTGGGTGTAAAATCGTCAGTCAGCTCGGTACAGCCCTCGCATTCCCTCATAACCTGGGCAAAATAGTCCTTGGCCTCCTGATATGCAGGGCCGCTCTCGGCCTGGCGCTGCTCACGCGAGAACTGCAGGAAGCCCATACGTTCGCTGTCGATGGTCTTCCCGTCAAAGGCATCGCACAGCTGTGTTATTACCAGGTCGAAGGATGCTCCGTCGAAGATAAGGTGGTGGACATCCATCAGGATGACAACGCGCTCCTGGGTTTGCACGATTTCCATGCGATAGAGCGGACCACGCTCCAGATGGAAAGGAAGTGTAAAGTGCTGCTGATAGTCTGCCAATTCCGCCTCGGTCATCTGGGAACGGGTTATCTGGGGCTCCAAATCGGGGTCACAGACCTGTACGACGTCATCATCCTGAGTTTCGAAATGGATGTTGAAGGCGGGATGTGCCTTGACAATCTGTATCAGGGCCTGCTGCACCTTGTCTGCATCAATGCCCGACGGAAGGGTAATTGCCGTAGGGAGGTTGTAGGTAGTGTCAAGCGGATGCTTCATACATTCGTAATAGACTCCCAACTGGGCATAGTTGAGCGGTGCGGACAAAATCTGGTCCTGAGAGCTGGATGTGCTCACTCCGGCCTTTGGTGAAGGACTGGAGGTGAGGTTCTTCCATATCTCGTTCTCGATATCCTGCAAGGTAACGGTTTTGGCGAGCGACTTGGCGTCGAGTTCTATGCCGTAGCGCTTGTTGACCTCTACAGCCAGTTTCATGGCCGTAATGGATGTAAGACCGGCATAACCTAGGACTGTTGTAATGCCAAAGTCGCTGTTGCCGACCAGATTGGATATTATCCCGTGGAGTTCCTGTTCGAGCAGGTTCATCGGGGGCAGTCCTGCCTGCTGCGATACGGCAGCTGCAGAGCGTACGGGCTGAGGAAGGCGTTCGCGATCAACCTTGCCGTTATTATTGCGCGGTATGCAGTCTATCTGCATAACGACCTCGGGAACCATGTAGTCGGGCTTGAGGGCTGCAACATGCTGCCTGACGGCCTCGGTATCAAGTTGGTCTCCGCTGGTGACGTATGCTACTATATAGGTGCCGTTAAGCGGGTCGCTGACCGACTGAAGCGTTGCTTCGGCTACGCCTGGGCAGGTAAGGACTGCTGCCTCGACCTCGCGCAGCTCGACACGGAAGCCACGTATCTTGACAAGTCCGTCGCGACGGCCTGCAAAGAGCAGATTGCCCTGCTCGTCACGGCGCACGAAGTCGCCTGTACGGAATACGCGTTCGTAGCCTTGTTCGCGGCTGTCGTTGAAGGGGTTGCTGATGAATACTTCGGCTGTAAGGTCGGGATGGTTAAGATAACCCCGACAAAGCTGCGGACCGCTGATCCACAGTTCGCCAGCCTGACCATCGGCCACGAGCTGTCCGTCCTCGCCGACGATATACAGGCGGTATGTGCCTTGTGCCTGTCCGATAGGAATGTTGTCCTCGCCGCCGCTGACGGGCTGGCAGGTTATCATACCGCATGCCTCGGACGAGCCGTAGATATTGATGAACGTAAGTCCGGGGAGCGGTGTCACGGGGTTAAGCTTCTCGCCGCCGACAGAAAGATAACGGAGGGACGGACATTGGAACATGGTGACGAACTCCCGTCCGGTCATAGTGCTCATTATGATGTGGGTGATGGCATTGTCGTTCAGGAACTGTGCCAGACGGACGAAATCGAACCTGATTTCCTCGGGGATGATATATAGTGTTGCGCCTGCAGCGAACGTACCGAAGATGTCGTGTACGGTGGGAACAAAGGAGAAGCTGGCATAGGATGCAACTCGGCAGTCAGCGTCGAGCTGAAGGGCATGTTTTGTCTCCTGGGCATTGCAGGTGATGTTACCCTGTTCTATCATACAGCCCTTGGGCTGGCCTGTGGAGCCGCTGGTATAAATGAGCAGAGCAAGAGTTTCGGAAGTAAGTTGATGGTTGATGGTTGATGGTTGAGAGTTGAGAGGCTCCAACTGATCGGTATATAAGACGGGTATCTGTCTGTCCTGTGTGACTACTGTTCCGTCGGTAACATTCAACCCACTGTCGGCAAGGACCAGCCTGTCGGCTATGAGCAGGCGGGCATTACTGTCATTCAGCATGAAATTGAGTCGTTCTGCCGGATAGGCAGGGTCCATGGGCATATATGCACATCCTGCCGCAAGCACCCCTAACGGGGCTATGGCCATCCATTGGTTACGTGGTATCAGAATGCCCACGACGTCCTCGGCGGACAGTTGTCTTTGGCATATTTGCTGTGTGATGGCACTGGCATGTGCCATCATATCCTGATATGTATAGCTTGCTGAACCGCATACCAAGGCCATATTCCCGGGATTGAGAGATGCCTGGTGCTGAACGAGGTTAATAATAGGTTGAATTTTCATAATCGTTATCCTTTAATACAATCGCAAAAATATAAAAAGTTTTCTAAATCAAAACTATTCTTTGACATTTTTCCAACTACGGCTTTCTTTTAACAGAGAAACGGCCTCTCACTATCAGAGAAACGGCGTGTTGCCCATCGTGAAACGGCCTCTCACTTTTTGAACGTTTTTATGACTGACCACGAATCGTCCGAATTAACACGAATATTTTAATTTACTAAAACCGCAAAAACCACCTCTCTGAGCCTAATGCTCCTATAGTTGCATACAACATCATCAGTAATAATCCTGCTTGTGAACAAGCTCCCAGACAGCCTTATCACTAATGGCGTATCCCTATCAGGATTACGGCTCATCAAGGAAAAACATGAAAAAAGTTTACCGTTTACCGTTTACTGTTTAACTTCCCTCTGCCATCAGCCTTCTTCCCTCGTATTTTTTTTCGGTTTTGCCTCGGATGATGTCTGTAGTTGCATAGCAACTGGTTCATAGAACCGAGACATCAGAAGAGGATGGTTTTCTATGTTTTTGTAGAGTAATTCGTCAAATTCGATAGATTAGTGGTCAAAAAATAACGCCGATGTTTTGACCTTCCTACGCCGTTGTCGTGCCATTTGTACGCCGTTGTTTTTATTCAGGTACGCCGAGCAAAAACAAGAAGGCCGGCGCTATGCGTCAGCCTTCTTGTCATTATTTACCTACTACTTTGAATATTGACCTAGAAGATCCTCTATTACAATTTTAAGTTTTGGCAAAGCCTCATTATACATACACGGCATCGTTTAAGATATTATCCTTGAATAAAGGACGCAGAGTCGGGCGAAAACGAACCAAATCAACATCACAATTAAACAGGTCCCTGAGTTTCTCATTCAACTCATACATCAGAGACAGAGTAGGCTTTTCGACCTCCACAACGATATCAATATCACTATCCTCGTTATTCTCCTGTCTGGCCACAGAACCGAAAATGCCAAGTTTTGTAATACCAAACTGCTTGCCAAAATTTCTCTTGAATACAACCAGTTTATTAATACAATCCTGAAGTACTAACATCGTTATCTTATCTATTCACGTCGCAAAAATACAAAAAGTTTTCTAAATCAAAACTATTGTTTGACATTTTTCCAACTACGGCTTTCTTTTAACAGAGAAACGGCGTGTTGCCCTTCGTGAAACGGCCTCTCGGATATGTCACGTATGTCATGTGTCACGAGTGTCATTAAGAAATTCCGAAGCGAAAAAATGCTCATAATTAAATAAAA
>DJYQ01000003.1:0-22983 GCA_002450165.1 Prevotellaceae bacterium UBA6974
TCGACACCCAGTACCTGAATAGAAGGATTCTTGAAAATCTTTTTCATCGTTTTATCTCGTTTTTATTTTATATGGCTTTTATCCCATTCCTCTCCCCTTCCCCTGATGGGGAAAGGGGTCGGGGGAAAGGGGTTTTTTACTTTACCTCAGTACCATTCATGTAGTAAGCCTTACCAGCCTTGACAACTACAATCTGACCGTTAACCATGTACTTGCCGTCAGCCTTGGTCTTAGCCTCGGTAGCAATGCTGTTGATGCCTGTAGCATCGTCAGGAGCAAAGCCGAAGAATGTACGAGACTGATTAGGAGCAGGAACATCATCCTTGCTCAGGTAGCAACGGTTGCGAGCCAGAGTGAAGCCCTCACCCTCTACCTTGTACCAGCCAACAACATCGTTCTGCTTCTGCAGCAGATAGTCACCAACCTCCATTGCCATTGTTGTACCGGTAGTGTTACCAGTGTAGCATGAAGGAACAACCTCGTTTGGCTGAGTTGCAGATGGTTCCAAATCGCTTTCAAATGGCTCACCCTCAACAAGCTCAACAACAACGCCAGTGTTAGCAGGAATATAGCCATTGGTCAACTCGTTCATACGAATCCAACCATTCTGCATCTCGCCAGTGTAAGCCTTCACGCCAGCAGGCATGTCAACAGCAAACGGAGCATAGAATGTACCCCAGCCAGCATCAGTGATGCGCATGTTAGCCATGTTAGCTTCGGCACTCTCCAGAATCCAGGAAGTGTAGCGTGTATCTGTAGATGGGCTTGACGGATCTACGTTAGCACCACGATCTACACTGCCGTCAGCATCAAACAGACAAACGTTGTCGCACATAACGGCATATTTGCCAAATACGCCCTCTGCAAATGATATTGTCTGTGCATTATTCTTGTCAGCCCAAGTCCAAGAGCCTGCAACGTGATAATACTTGCCTGTAGAAACATTGCGCAAGGTTGTACCGTCGAAGTAAACAATAGCTTCCTCGGCATCCTCTGTACGAGAGTACTTGCCATTTGTGGCAAGGCTGTTACCAATATATTGTTTGTGAACAGTACCCTTGATACGCAGATAATCACCGGCAACTGGCAAGTTGATAGACAGCTTGTTAACTTCTGTGTTCAGAGTAGCAATAGCAGCGTTAATTTCATTCATGTCAGTACTTGTCAAGGCCTGCTGGGCAGCGGCAATTGCATTTGCCAGTTCAACCTCAGTAAGACCACTGTACTGACCGAACTCTGTACCAATGTTACCTACGTAGGTCTGTGCATTTGCAATAGCGTTCTGCAGAGGAATTATTGTATAGCTAACAAACTCTACCGGATAGATGCTCCAGTCGTTGTTGCCACCAGTTGAGGTGATTTCACCAGATCCCCAGAATGAAACATTATAGCTAGGACCATTATTGTCTACTCTATCAGCCTTTGTAGTACCATTGGTTGTCTTGTTCCAACCGATATGAGTGTCCTCGCCATTGATGTTGTAAACAAAGTACATACCAGCACCCTTTGCAGAACCTGTCTTTAACGTTGTCTGAATGAAACGACCAGTTGAGAACTGTATGTTGTAAACACCCTCGTATTCGGTAGGAATGAAACGAACAAGATATCTTTCGTTGTTGTCTGCAACAGCCTGTCCGTTTATATTCTTACCTGCAGAAGAGCGGTAGAGAGCAGAAACGTTATCGTACATTGGAGATTCACCATCACGAGTCTGTGTCATGATATACCAGTGGTCATTGTCGCCGGCAGATGTAGTGGTAGTGAATGTCTTCGCCTTCACGCCAATGCTCAGGTATGGCTTGTCCTCTGGGAGAGCAGGTACATATTCGTTATAATATTTAACGTTAATAGTCTGACCCTCGATAGCAATGTCTGGAGTATAACCTGTAACGGCAACTGCCTCAAGGTCATCTGTAGACAAAGTTACAGGAGCCTCAAATACCTGTCCGTTCATGTAAGTGTTTTCCTTATATATAACACCACCTTCAGCACCGTCAATAGAAACCGTGAACTCTACAGGGATTGCAGCAGAATATGCATTATATGCATTCTGTAGGTCATCAATGTCTTGCTGGCGAATATAAGTTATTTCCTTGTCCAGTTCTGCCTTCAATGCAGCAGCCTCTGTTGGAGCAGCAGTGCGGAAAAGATCAACTTGGTTGAACTGAAGTTCAGCAATGTGCCAACAACCGGGGTGCTGACCTGTATTGGAAGTTGACTGTTCAAGGATGCGGATTGCCTCGTAAGTCTGATCCAGTGTAAAAATATCCTTCAATGTTTCGCCTGGTTGGCTGTAGGGGAAATTAACGGTACCAAGGTCGATAACGATATTTCCATTGACACCTTGAATCTTTGCAGATGTCAGTTGGTCGGAGGTATTGTTACGACGGGTGTATGTCATCTGAATGTCACCGGCAGGTATATTTGAAATCTGCAGGTAGTGTGTTCCATGAGCTGTTGCGGCCTGTTCTCCAGACCATGCAGAATGCCAAAATGTAGAGGGGTCTTTGTCAATTGCTCCTGCAAGACTGCCTTCAGTGGATTCTGTGTATGGAGAAGAGAGTTGGTCAACCGAGGTTATAAGATTGGTGGGATCGATACTCTTCACAGAGTTGTAGGCTGCCAATGCCTGCTGACGAAGCTCGTTGTAAGTAGGAAGAAGTTTGTAGTGTGTTACTTCCTCATCACTAACAGGAATTACTTCCCAGCTTGTACCCTCAGCATCACCAGATACATGTTTCCAATAACCAACTGTTGTGTGGCTACCCTGATCATCCCAACATGTCACTTGAGTGATGTCTTCGTTTTCAGATACTGCATAATAGCCAGTGTTCAAAGTACTTGCAACGATATAGACGGTTTTTCCTGTTGCAGTAAATGATGTGGTACTGGCATAGAAATTGGACGTTGCCTGGTTGCCAAGCTTGCCGTCGCTTGTTACGGTCCAGATGGCAGCAAGTTGCTTGCTTGAGCTCTGACCAATCCGAGTGGCATCGCCTTTCCATACGGCATACTTACCAGAACGCTTGTTCTTGATGAAGTAGTTACCTGGAGTAACATCTGCCCATGCACTGCTGAAGATTCCTATCAGCATTGCGAAAAGAAGAGTAAATTTCTTCATTTTGTTAAGTTTTTGGTTTGTTAATTAGTTAGTAAAAGTTGTTTTATATTTATTTGTTGATTATACAATAATCTACAACTGCGAGCAAAATTAAGTATTTTTTTTTGTTATATGTATGCTCGTTCGATATTTTTTTGTTCAGAAACGTTTTTTATTGATTATTGGGCTTGGTACTATTGCAACTGTAAGGTAAAAAAACAGGGGACGGAGCAAAAAATGCTTCGTCCCCTAATCTTACTTAGTTTTTGCAGTCTCTTACTTCAGCTCGTATGCGCTGATGTCTGTGCCCATTGGACGAGCCAGACCATCGGTACCTGTAGTCGGGTCCTGCTTATTCTCTGTAGCAGTGCCGCTACCACCCTGAGCAGAAGTCTCGGTAACAATGTTACCACCGCTGCCAGCTAAGATATGACTCTCTGTCTCGACACCCAGTACCTGAATAGAAGGATTCTTGAAAATCTTTTTCATCGTTTTATCTCGTTTTTATTTAATACGGCTTTTATCCCATTCCTCTCCCCTTCCCCTAATGGGGAAAGGGATCGAGGAAAAGGGGCTTTTTACTTTACCTCAGTACCATTCATGTAGTAAGCCTTACCAGCCTTGACAACTACAATCTGGCCGTTAACCATGTACTTGCCGTCAGCCTTGGTCTTGGCCTCGGTAGCAATGCTGTTGATACCGGTTGCATCGTCAGGAGCAAAGCCGAAGAATGTACGTGACTGATTTGGTTCGGGAACACTGCCCTTGGCCAGGTAGCAACGGTTTGGAGCCAGGGTGAAGCCCTCGCCGGAAACCTTGTACCAGCCTACCTGCTCGTCCTGCTTCTGCAGCAGGTATGCGCCCTGCTCAACATCCATAATGGCACCTGTGGTGTTGCCTGTGTAGCAGGTCTGGAGTGCTGCTGGGTTGGACTCTGCTGCCTGCAGGTCTACGTCTACCAACTGCTCGGATGTTACCACTACGCCGGTGTTGGCTGGGATTACGCCCTCAACCTCTGTCATCTTGATCCAGTCGCCCTTCATCTCACCGGTGTAGGCCTTGACGCCCTCTGGTATCTCGACTGCGAACGGTGCCCAGAACGTGCCCCACTGTGCAGCGGTAATCTTCATGTTGGCGGTCGTAGGTGTCGGAACGTAGTTAGACTCTACTATATTCCACTGATAGCCAACTTCGCGGTTAGCATAATAGTCGGCGCCGTCAATGTAGCCTTCGAACCTGCTCCATGTACAACGGTCTGTGTTGCCGTTCTTGAACTTCACGAGGTATGTACCTACCGCCGTTGAGGGGGTGAACTCGATTGCGACGCCTTCGGCATCGGCATCTCCCAGATTGAGGAAGCCACCGTTGTTAACGACATAGCAGTTAGCAGTAACGCTAAGCAGCTTGCCGTCTACATACTGGAATACATTGTTGTAGCCCTCTGGCTCGGCGGAAAGGACAAGGCGGTTGCCCTTACCCTGAACACTTACCGTGGCGCCTATCATGTACTGCTTATTACCATGGGTGCTCTCCCCGACAACGCCCTGCAGTGTATAGTAGTGGCCGTCGACGGGCATGTTGAGTGTCAGCTTGGCCAGTGCTTCATTCAATGCTGCCGTTGCTGCGTCAATCTCGGTCTGATCTGTGCTCTCGAGGAAGCTCTGAGCAACAAGGATGCCTGCTGAAAGTTCGCCGGGGGTAAGGCCTTGGTACTGACCAAGTTCCGTGCCGATGTGGCCTACGTAGCTCTGTGCCTTGGCAATGGCATTGTTCAGTTCAGTACGGTCATATTCAATCTCAACAGCCTCGGTAATAATAACCTGTGCCCCTACGTCGCCAATGTTCCTAGTGTCGTTCCAGTTTGTCAGGTAAGTTGTGGTCGGACCACCGTTGTTGCTTATGTATGCGTTATTTGTAGTGCCATGGATAGGGAAATAGTTATATCCGCCTTGGATGTTCAGGTCAAAGTATGAACCATTCTTCTTCTCTGTGTCAAGAGTTGCTTTCGTCTTGTTGTCAGGGTTGGCAGTCGTACCATAGGATACGTAGGCATTCGCTGCCCTGTTCTTTATAGCATAACCGTGGTACCAGTCACCCTCGAAACTCCACATATAGTAATATTGGGTATGTACCGTACGAGCAACGTTTCGTGTCTGGATCTCGTTCGTAACGTCTTCTGTCGCATATATCTGAAGGTTGGGATTACGATTCAGAGCCAGATTGTAATACGTGCCATCTGTCTTGAATGGAAGCCTGGTCTCCTGCGTGTAATACTTGAAGGTGGCAGGCTCGCTTCCGCATATCTCTGGTGCCGTGGTGCTCACGAGGTCTACGTATGACGGTAGGGATAACGCACCTGTGGGGGCAGAACCTACAAAATCTTCGTGTTTGATACTTGCTATCTCTTTTTCGCCCAAATAGTATGTGTAGGTGTTTTCAACGGTGGGAATTTCTTCATTATATTTTATTGCCATCCATTGAACACCCGAGTAGGTAGGGGTAGAAAACCTGACTGATGCAACACTTGCTGACAATTTACCCTTGATTTTTACAAGAGTATAGTCCTGAGTTGCACATGGAATTGCAGAGACAGAGCTAACTGTCGTAAAACCATTGCCGTTTGCTAAGGCATATTGGTATTCTGCCGTGCTAAATCCGGAGACAGACAAAGATGGCGTTGATGTGGTAGCTCGTGTATACAGCGCTACATAGAAGGTGACAATCTTTGATGCGTCATAGCCAGCCGTATTGCTTAGGTTTGCAGTACAGGTTACAATCCTGTCTGCCTGACCGTTGTGGTTTGCCTTAGTCTTTGGGAAATAGGCAGAGGCCTGCAGGTCTTTGTCCAAAATAGAGTTGAGTTCTGAAACTGCATCGGTGTTGTTCCATTCTGTATTACATACATCCTCTGCAAACAGGTTGCCTGCACTCAAGGCAAAAGACATGACGGTTCCGTTTCCCAATGTCGTTGAACGCGCGGTGTTGACCAGATTTGCCGAGCCGTCTATGGCGTTGACGACACTGACGAAGTCGGTTTGTACATCAGCCCACACACTGCCGACCATACCTGTCAGCATTGCGAAAAGAAGAGTAAATTTCTTCATTTTGTTTGGTAATTAGTTAGTAAAAGTTGTTTTATATTTATTTGTTGATTATACAATAAACCACAACCGAGGACAAAGTTAAGAATTTTTTTCAAAAAACGTATGTGCGCGTGTGAGATTTTTTGAGAAGGAAGGGAAATTATTTTTGGCGGCACAGAGGTAAGTGTAGAAAAATGTTGACAACGATTGATGCCTCCGCTCAACCTTTTAACGCCTAACCGAAATCATGTCGAATTCACATTTTCTCTACTACATCTCTACTACATCTCCATTTCAACTCCAATTCAACTCCAATTTAATTCCAATTCAACTCTAATTATATAAATTGGAGATGCAATGGAATTAAACATGAACAAAGAAGGGATTAGCTTAGGATTAAAGATGTTTGTTAATGCGTTCTATAGTGTTTGCAGAATGGGTTGAGTGTAGCTTATCAATGTGTAAAAAGGTGGTTAGTTGATAATAAATATTGACAAATATAAGCGTGCTACGTTCTTCGTGCGCACATTAATTAATGGATTAATTTTGCCATACGGGAAAAAAAACGTAACTTTGTCGCCCGGATAGGTATTAGTATGCCCGCGAGGGCATTAAATTAGGATTTTTATATTAATGAAACATCAGTTAAGGAGTGCGGTGTGCACCCAGGGTCGCCGTATGGCAGGTGCACGTGCCCTGTGGGTTGCTACGGGAATGAAGAGGGAACAGTTTGGCAAGCCCATTATTGCCATTGTAAACAGTTTTACCCAGTTTGTACCTGGGCATACTCATCTGCACGAAATTGGTCAGATAGTCAAGGCCGAGATAGAGGGAATGGGGTGCTATGCGGCTGAATTCAACACAATAGCCGTGGACGATGGTATTGCCATGGGACATGATGGTATGCTGTACAGCCTGCCCAGCCGTGACATAATCGCGGACAGTGTGGAGTATATGGTCAATGCGCACAAGGCAGATGCGATGATTTGCATTAGCAATTGCGACAAGGTGACCCCGGGTATGCTGATGGCAAGCATGCGTCTTAATATTCCTACCATATTCGTCAGTGGCGGCCCTATGGAGGCAGGTAAATACAAGGGCGAGAACGTAGATCTGATAACGGCTATGGTCAAGGGCGGTGACAAGACCGTAAGTGACAGTGAGCTGGCAGAAATCGAGAATTGTGCGTGTCCAGGCTGCGGAGCCTGCAGCGGTATGTTCACGGCAAACAGCATGAACTCGCTGACCGAGGCTATAGGACTGTCCCTGCCAGGCAACGGCAGCATACTGGCAACGCACGTAAACCGTGTTCAGCTGTTCAGGGATGCAGCACGTATCTTGGTCGAGAATGCGTGGAAATATTATCGCGACGGTGACGACAGTGTTTTGCCCAGGTCTATCGCTACACGCCAGGCTTTCCTGAATGCAATGACACTGGACATTGCCATGGGTGCAAGTACCAATACCGTGCTTCATCTGCTGGCCGTTGCCCAGGAGGCGGGTGTTGACTTTACCATGAAGGACATCGATGCCCTCAGCCGCAAGGTTCCGTTCCTGTGCAAGCTGGCTCCCAACTGGCAGAAATACAGTATCCAGGAGGAGAATCGCGCAGGCGGCATACTGGGTATCATGGGCGAACTGGCCAAGGGCGGTTTGCTGGACCTTACTGCCAGGCGTGTGAACGGTGCGACACTGGGCGAGGACATAGCCAGGTATAGCATCACAGGCGATACGATAGATCCCCAGGCCCTGCGTATCTACAGCAGTGCTCCCGGAGGCAGGTTCAGCACCCGGATGGGCTCACAGGACAATAAGTACGACACATTGGATACCGACCGTGCCAACGGCTGTATTCGCGACATAGAACATGCCTACACCCGAGACGGTGGCATGGCAGTGCTGTTTGGCAACATAGCCCCTGACGGCTGTGTGGTAAAGACGGCAGGTGTTGCACCCGAGTTGTGGCACTTCCGTGGTCCAGCCGTGGTATTTGACTCGCAGGAGGATGCCTGCGAGGGTATCCTGGGCGGCAAGGTTAAGAAAGGTGACTGCGTGGTCATTACTCACGAGGGGCCCAAGGGAGGTCCCGGTATGCAGGAGATGCTGTATCCCACATCGTATATCAAGAGCATGCACATGGGAAAGGAGTGTGCATTGATTACTGACGGCCGTTTCAGCGGCGGTACCAGCGGACTGAGCATCGGGCATATCAGCCCCGAGGCTGCCAGTGGCGGTGCCATAGGCAAGATTCAGGACGGAGACATCATCGAGATTGATATCCCTGGCCGCTCGATTAACGTAGAGCTTAGCGACGAGAAACTTGCAGCACGTCCCCAGCGCCCGCTCAGGCGTAACCGCGTGGTGAGCAAGGCTCTCAGGGCATACGCACAAAGCGTATCATCGGCTGACAAGGGCGGTGTCAGGATATTGCCGGAGTAGGGTGGCCCGTGGTTAGCGGTTAGTTCTGCGGTATTTGAGAATTATGAATTAAGTATTGTGAATTATGAATTCAAACAAAATAACCGGTGCTGAGGCATTGATGCGGTCGCTGGAGAACGAGGGTGTTGATATCCTCTTTGGTTATCCGGGCGGTGCCATCATGCCCACATACGATGCACTGTATGATCACAAGGAGACTTTGCACCATATATTGGTGCGTCATGAACAGGCGGCCGTGCATGCCGCACAGGGATATGCACGTGTCAGCGGCCGTGTGGGTTGCGCCATAGTCACCAGCGGTCCTGGTGCGATGAACACCGTTACGGGTATCGCAGATGCAATGATTGACTCTACTCCCCTGGTGGTTATCTGTGGCCAGGTAGGTGCTGCCATGCTGGGTACGGATGCTTTTCAAGAGGTTGATGTCGTAGGTGTTACGCAGCCCATAAGCAAGTGGAACTACCAGATAAGGCGTGCCGAGGACATTCCGTGGGCTGTGGCACGTGCATTTTATATTGCCCGCAGCGGTCGTCCAGGTCCGGTTGTCCTGGATTTTGCCAAGAATGCACAGACTGCGCTAATCGAATACACTCCACAGACGGTGGACTTTATACGTAGCTATGACCCGTATCCCGCTACGGACATGCAAGCTATAGAGAAGGCCGCCGATATGATAAACATGAGCAGGAAACCGTTCATGCTGGTTGGTCAGGGCGTTGAACTGGCAAATGCCAATGACGAGTTGTTGGAATTGGTCGAAAAGGCTCAGATTCCGTTCGGACAGACCCTGCTGGGACTCAGTGCAGCACCTACAGATCATCCCCTCAACATGGGTATGCTGGGAATGCACGGCAATCTGGGCCCTAACGTGATGACAAACCAGTGCGACCTGCTGATTGCAGTGGGAATGCGTTTTGACGATCGTGTTACGGGTAATCTGAAGACTTACGCCAAGCAGGCGAAGATTATACACTTCGAGATAGACCCCAGCGAGCTGGGCAAGAATGTGCGTCCTACACTCAGTGTGCTGGGTGACTGCAAGGTCACCTTGCCACAGGTTACACGCTTGGTTCAGAAAGCCTCGCACCAGGATTGGATAGACGGTTTCAAACCCTATGCCGAGAAGGAGTACCGGATGGTTATCGATGCAGCACTGCATCCCAAGGACGGCCCACTGCTTATGGGCGAGGTGGTGCGCAAGGTCAGCGAGGCTGCCAACAACGAGGCAATCATGGTGACCGATGTCGGGCAGAACCAGATGTTTGGCTGTCGTTATTTCAAGTTCACACATCCGCACAGCGTAGTAACCAGCGGCGGTTGCGGTACAATGGGATTTGGTATTCCAGCAGCAATGGGCGCATGCTATGGAGCCCCGGGACGTACGGTATGTATGCTGTGTGGCGACGGCGGTTTCCAGATGACTATTCAGGAACTGGGAACCATCATGGAGAACAGGATACCAGTCAAGATGATTCTGCTCAACAACAATTTCCTGGGCAATGTGCGCCAGTGGCAGTATATGTTCTTCAACAAGCGCTACTCGTTTACCCCTATGCTAAATCCTGATTACGAGAAGATAGCCGAGGGTTACAACATTCCGTGCCGTACGGTGGTGGACAGAAAGGATCTGGACGATGCCATCAGGCAGATGCTGACGACCGAAGGTCCGTTCCTGCTGCAGTGTGCGGTTAAGGAGGAGGACAACGTCCTGCCTATGACACCTCCGGGAGCAAATGTGGACGAGATGCTGCTTCAGGTTAATTCATAATGCATAATTCGTAATTCATAATTAATGGTTATGAAATCAGACAAGAAACAAGGTGCTGCTGAATGCGGCGATTGCAATACATGTGGCAAGTGCGATGCCCTGGAGCAGGAGATGCTGGGGTTTGACGAGGCTGTGCGCAGGGCTGCGGCTGTTGACCGTGACTCATACGAGAAGAGTCTGCGCCGTCAGAGGAGTGGCTTGCTGAACAGTGAAATGGAACAGGGCGACCAGCACGAGACATTCAAGCGCAATGCCGTAGTCCGACCCTCGACACCGGCACACGAGGGAGCCATTGTCAGCAGTCACGAGGGGCTGACACTGTACACGCTGATTATATACAGCGAGAACTTTGCGGGTATCCTGAACCAGATAACCGCGGTGTTTACGCGCCGTCAGGTCAATATCGAGTCACTGAACGTATGTGCAAGTTCCACACCGGGTGTGCACAAGTACACGATTACATGCTACTGCAAGCCGGAGATGGCCGAGATGCTGACACAGCAGATAGAGAAGCGCATAGACGTCCTGCAGGCCAACTGTTTCCTGGACGACGAGATATTCATCCTGGAGACCTCGCTGATGAAGCTTTCCACGCCCAAGGTGCTGGCAGACAAGAATATATCCAGGACGGTACGTCGTTTTGACGCACGTTTTGTCGAGGTGAACCCGACATATACCATAGTCGAGAAGACGGGTATAACCGAGGATGTGCTGGAGTTGTTCCGCCAGCTGGACGAAATAGGTTGTGTGCTGCAGTTCGTACGTACGGGACGTATAGCGGTGACCAAGTCCAATGTCGAACGTCTGGACCAGTATATCGCAAGGCGCGAGGAAGACTATAATTCGTAATTGAATTGATAATATTTAATCCATAATTATGGAGAAGATAGACAGTCATGCTATATTCGTCGAACCGTTTCATGTAGATTTTACAGGGCGCATATTCATGGGCGTGCTGGGAAATCATCTGCTGAATGCTGCTGGCAACCATTCGCAAAGGCGAGGGTGGGGTATAGGTGCGCTGAACGAGACGAGTCATACGTGGGTGCTGAGCCGTCTGTCAATCGAGATGACGCGCATGCCCAGGCAGTTCCAGCATTGTACTGTCAGGACCTGGGTCGAGAGCGTGATGCGGCTGTTCACCAACCGTAACTTCGCAATACTGGACAGTGATGGGCAACCTATGGGATATGCCCGCAGCGTGTGGGCAATGATAGACCTGGGAACGCGCCTCCCGTGCGACCTGTTGTCGTTGTACGACGGGGATATACTTAACTATGTGGTGGATCAGGAGGATAATGTCTGCCCGATAGAGGGACACGGGCGTTTCCGTTTCCGCGATGCCCGGCTCGTTCGCACCATAGATACCTATTACAGCGACGTGGACATCAACGGCCATATCAACAGCATCAAGTATATAGAGCACATCCTGGACCTGTTCGGAAAAGAGAATTTCGAACACGGCATCAGACGCTTCGAGATTGCCTACAAGGCAGAGAGCCATATGGGCGACAGGCTTAGCTTCTTTGTTCAGGACAACGCGGATGCAGGGGGTACGGATGTCGAGATTCGCAAGAACGTGACAGACGCGAATCCCGGTGACGTGGTATGTCAGGCACGAGTGATATTCAATAAATGAGACAAACGATAATTAACTAAAAACAAAACAACATGGCAAAAATGAATTTTGGTGGAGTTATCGAGGAGGTAATGACACGTGAGGAGTTTCCATTGGAGAAGGCGCGCGAGATTCTGAAGGACGAGCAGATTTCCGTTATCGGATATGGTGTCCAGGGCCCCGGTCAGGCTTGTAACCTGCGCGACAACGGCTTCAACGTAATCGTTGGGCAGCGTCAGGGCAAGACTTTCGAGAAAGCTATTGCCGATGGCTGGGTTCCGGGCAAGACGCTGTTTTCTATCGAGGAGGCTGCACAGAAGGCAAGCATCATAATGTGCCTACTCAGTGATGCGGCTGTAATGAGCGTATGGCCGACCTTGCAGAAGTATCTGACACCAGGCAAGGCTCTGTACTTCAGCCACGGTTTCGCCATCACTTGGAGCGACCGCACGGGCTGTGTTCCATCCAAGGACATCGATGTTATAATGGTTGCTCCCAAGGGCAGCGGCACATCGCTTCGTACAATGTTCCTCGAGGGTCGTGGCCTGAACAGTTCCTATGCAGTTTACAACGATGCTACAGGACGTGCGCTGGATCGCACTCTTGCCCTGGGTATAGGTATTGGTTCGGGTTATCTGTTCGAAACCACCTTCCAGCGCGAGGCTACATCGGACCTGACAGGCGAGCGCGGCTCACTGATGGGCGCCATCCAGGGTCTGTTGCTGGCTCAGTACGAGGTTCTGCGTGAGAACGGTCATACCCCGTCCGAGGCATTCAACGAGACAGTCGAGGAGCTCACACAGTCGCTGATGCCGTTGTTTGCACAGAAGGGTATGGACTGGATGTATGCTAACTGCTCGACGACGGCACAGCGCGGTGCGTTGGATTGGTTCCCACGTTTCCACGATGCCATCAAGCCTGTAATGCAGCAATTGTATGCAAGCGTCAAGTGCGGTAACGAGGCTCAGATCAGCATTGATGCCAACTCAAAGCCTGATTACCGCGTAGGTCTTGAGAAGGAACTGGCAGCCCTGCGCGAGAGCGAGATGTGGCGCACAGCCGAGACAGTACGTCAGTTGCGCCCCGAGAATAACTAAGTATTACTGTTCAGTAAAAATTAAGCCCGACACGAAAGTGCCGGGCTTATTCTGTATGTGTGTGTTTGTCAGTAGAAGAGATAGCGGTTGTCCTTCACATCTGCCTTCTTCAGCAAATCCTGTATCAGGATGCCGCTCTGGAAGATGTTGTATGTAGCCATCTGCTCGAGTTGTGCCTCCTCGGTCTTCTTGTCGAACTTAGCACCCTTCTGCTTGTTTACAGCCAGAACCTGATAAGCATATACTGCAGCGTTACCCTTGATGCCTGCCTTGAACGTTCCCTGCTTCTGTGCCGTAATGCTGCCTGTAAGGGCTGGCTCGGGAGCCGAGAACTTGTTGACGTAGGCTGACTGCGAGAATGATACGTTGCGCAGTGTGTCGGTTACGGCACCTGCTACTTTGCCTGCCGCTGCCAGATCCTTGACACCGTTCATCTGTGCCATTATCTTTTCTGCCTTCTTGTCACGCAGCACGGCATCGGTCAGGTAGCGCTTGACCTGTTCGTCATCCCATGGGTAATAGCCCTTCTTTGTGACTTTTGTGAGCATTACGCACAGCAGGTTGTCATTATTGCCACATTCGTAAAGCGGACTTACGTCACCCACCTTGGTGTCCTCGCTGAATATCCAACGCAAAGTCTCGCGTGTGCTGCCTACATTGGCAACCTTGTAGCTTGTAGAGGAAAGAACCTCCTTCTCCACCATATATCCGGCCTTTACTGCACCGGCTTCGATGTCAACGGCATTCTTGCCAGCCAGGAATGATGAGAAGTCGTTGAAGGCCTTGTTGTATGTATCCTTCGAGAAGCTACGCGGAGTCTTGATGACGGCAACGTCATACTTTGTCTCGATATTGCGGTTGCCGCAAATCTTGATGATGCGGATAGGCTGACCTTCCTGTGTAATCTTGTTTACCGAACCTACTGCGGCAGTCGTTATGAGCTTGTACAGGTCCTTGATGTTATCGTCCATCGGACGGCCTTCGTACTCGGCAGACGTTACCCACATCTTGGGACTTGTATTGCCATACTTGACGGCAACTGAGTCGATGACTGCACCATTGTCAAGGGCAGTCATGATAGAGTCTGCGCTCTTCTCAGCAGCAGCCTGGTCGGTACCCGGAACAACAATCTGTTGTATCTCGACACTGTCGGGACGGCTCACCTTGGAAATCAGGCGTATGATGTTGAGTGTGTTGTCAGCTGCATAGTAGTAAGGGCCCTTCTGTGTACCCTCGCTCAGGCTGTCCAGTTCTGCAGCAATGTCGTTGGGCAGTGCGCGCTTGCTTACTGGCAGTGGGCTGTATGCCACAGTGCTCTTCGAGTCGCGTACTACGGTTGCAGGAGCAACTCCTTCTGCCAACTGGGCGGCATAGCCGTCCATCTCTCCCTCCAGGTTCTTGATGTCTTCCTTGCTGGCTTTTACTGCTACGTTGATGTACTTGATTTCACGCAGTTCCTGAGGGTTTACAAACAGTTCCTTCAACTCGTCGTATTTGGCTTTCAGGTCGTCGTCGCTGACCTTTACGTCCCCGTCCTTGATACTTGTATATGGAACGGCTGCCAGGGCTACGTCCGAACTTGCCGTGCGTGCCTCGAAGTTCTGCTTTGCAATAATCTGGTTGCTTATCATGCTTGTTGCAAGCAGTGTCGAGTATTTCTCCGAGAGAAGTTCCTGACGGATGCTCTTCTCGATAAACTTCCAGTACTTGTAGATTGTTGCAAACTGCTCCTTCTGCTCGGCTGGTATGTCGGCATTGTTCATTACATCGTTGTACTGGGACAGGAACTGCTTCAGCTGCTGATAGTCAAACTGCCCCTTGTCGTTTACGAACAGGGTCTGTGTCAGACGCTGGTGGCTGCCTGACTGGATAATCTGCTGCAATTCCTTGTCAGTAACCTGCAGGCCCAGTTTCTCAGCCTCGTGAGCGATAACCTGATTTTGGATGTATGTATTCCAAACCTGTTCGCGTACCTGATGCATCTGTTCATCCGACAGGTTGCCCATTGCCGGATTTGTAACTTTCAGGACCTCCTGATACTCGTCAACCAGGTCGTTGAACTCCTGGAGACTGATGTTGTTGCCATAGACACTGCCTATGCGCTGACGTGTCTCCGTCTCACGATACGAGATAGAGCGCACCAGCTCTTCAGCAATGAAGGCGAACAGAGCAATACCTACAACTGCGATTAGGAACTTGCTCCAATTACGTACTTTCTGTAAAGCTGCCATAATGCTTTTGTATTTATTTGTTTGTTATTTCTTGTCTTTTGCTCCGGTGCATGACGCACAAACAGCGTACAAAGGTAATAAAAAATCGCAAATATACCTTATATAAAATTATAAAAAGTGATTTAATGACCTGATTTTTCGGTCAGAAGCACCTCTTCTATCTTGGTAGCAGTCATCTTGGTAACCTTTACTGTCCATTTACCCAGGTCAATGACCTCGTTCAGTTTCGGGAAACTTTGGTATTCGTGCAGGATAAACCCGCTCACGGTCAGATACTCGTCGCTCTCGGGCAGGTTCAGGTCCAAAAGCTCGTTGGCCTTCTCGATTTCCATACGCCCTGACAGGTGACACTCGCCCGTGGGAAGGCGGCGTGCTATGTAGTTGGTGGTATCGTGTTCGTCCTGTATGTCACCGAATATTTCCTCCACCAGGTCCTCGAGTGTCACGATACCGCTTGTGCCACCGAACTCGTCAACGACAACCGCCAGTGATTTCTTCTCGTTCATGAAGGTCGTGAGCAGCTTCTGCGCGGTCATTGTCTCCGGGACAATCGGAACAGGCCGTATGCAGCGTGTCCAGTCGTCACCGGGTTTCAGTCGGAACATCTCGCTCGAGTGCAGGAAGCCCACTATATCATCAATGTCCTCGCGATATATTATCAGCTTGGATATGCCGCTGTCAGTGAACTGACTCCGTATCTCTGGCAATTGGGCATCCAGTCCCACGGCTACAATTTCGGTGCGTGGAACGATACATTCCCTGACTTTGATGTCACGGAAGGCAAGGGCATTCTGGAACATCTTGACCTCTTCCTCTATGTCATCCTCGTCCTGGATGTTGTCTATGTTGCTTTGTATCAGGTGATCCAGATCCGCCTTGCCGAAATTGGCAGGTCTTACATCGCTCTTGACACGCGTGCCCATCATGTACAGTATAGCCGATGACAGACCGCTTGTCAGTCGGCTCACTGGCCACAGTATGATATAGAACAGCAGTGCCGGAACGGCGCATACACGCAACATTCCGTTCGGGTTGATGCGGAACAGTGTCTTGGGCAGGAACTCGCCCACGAACAGGACAATGGCGGTGCCTATCAACGTCTGCAATATCAGACCATGTACGATGTGTGCCATCATGATACCATATACCACCAGCGCAATGTTGTTGCCTACAAGCAGGGTTGACAGGAAATTGCTCTGGTGGCGGTAGAATATGTCTATGATGCGCGAGGTGAAGCCACGCTCCTCGCGTTCTATCTCGAACAGCATCTTGTTGCTCGATACAAAGGCTATTTCCAGGCCAGAGAAGAAGGCTGAGAAGAGCAAGGCTGCAATGATGCCTGCCACTAATGTATGGTCAAACTGTATTGTCATTTCATGTTCATTATTTTCTGTTTCCCGGGATCAGGTGCCAGCAGCCGCGACCTCTGCTCCTGTGTCTGTACTGTACTGTCCTCCTGTGCAGGCGCAGGTTCCTCGCCGTAGCCTTCGGCATCGGATGTAGGAAAATCTCCAACCGAGTTCCTGACATTGTATCTGGTCATGTCCTCGTTGCTACGGAACTCGGTTCCGTGCAGCGTACGCTCGGGAGTGATTATCTCCATGGGGCAGTGGTTCCACATCTCATGCTCCCTCAGGTCCCAATACAGCATTTCGGTGTTGAAGACCGTACCCTCGATATTACGTACCCGTACTCGGCCACGCAGTTCCCACAGTTTCTGTTCATGCAGGTAGGCTGTGTCGGCCTGGACATACAGGTCAACGTGGAATTTGTTGTCCAGTCGCAGCATCAGCAGGCCTTTGTTGAATTTCCACGTAGGTTGCTTGCCATCACTCATGTATATGTCCCACTCCTCGGCAACCATGTGGTAGCGAATCATCCCCGAGTCGGATATCAGCGTGCTGATTCCGATCGAGTGCATAAAGGGTACCGAGTCCCGGTCATCTACGGCCTCGGCTGTATGCTCTACAGTATGCGTGCATGACCAGAATACCGGTACAGTGCACAATGCGGCAAGCGCCAATGCCAGATGGCGAAGTATGATGGTATGGGAGATGCGTTTGGAACTGTCGGGGTCCATTACTGGAGTCTCGGGGGAAAAATTACTGGATTTTGTACTTCATGAACCAGCGTTCGTTGAACGAAACGCCCAGATTTATAACAAAATAGTTCTCTGTTATCAGAGACATATCAGCAGGGGCACGGCGCAACCACTGCAAACCGATGTTGATGGTCGGGTGTATGCCTGCCTTGCGGTTGATCAAATTGTTTATCGGGAATCCTGCACCTACACTTACGCTCGTTTCGCTCGGGCCGTCATACTTGCCGAATACCATGTATGGTGTAGTGTATGATACACCCATGCGGTACTTGACACGGTTGAAGTATCCACGCATGGCCATAGGGTTGGGAGTCCATTCCACACCAGCCTTTATCTGACTGCTGTTGCGGTACGAACCTTTCAAGCTATGGTATGTGACACCCTCGGTAGTGGCAATCATAGTCGGTACGCGACAACTGCCCCATCCGGTGAACGAGTAGTCAGCGGAAACCAGCAGGTTGTTCTTGTGCTGCCATCCCAGTCCGCCCGAATATTTCATTGGCAGGTCAAAGGCATTCTTGTCTATGTCCACAGTCAGCGTATCTCCGCTGTCCATATAGCGTAGCAGAAAACCCTCACCGCCGTACGAGTGTCCCAGCGCAACGGTTGCGCCTATTGTCAGCCAGTCCTTGCGCGACAAGCGCAGGGCATACTGTGCGCCAAAGTCCAGTTGGTATGTGGTTGCGCTGGCAGTCGAGACATAGTTGAAACCATTGCTGTCCGTCATCGAGAATCCGTGAATCAGGTAGTGCGTATAGCCGCCCCACAGGATATTGACATGCATACCCAGGCTCAAGCCGGCAAAGGTTTTCCAACCTATGCCTGCAAATGCCTTGCGCAGGCCTCCCGAGCCCGAATGCGACGATGTGCTGGTGACTGCCTCTCCGGTAATCAGGTCCCTATATACATTGCCGTCTGTAGTGGCAAAACTGTATCCTACAGTTGTGTAGGGCTTGAAACCGAACGAGATGCCCAGGTTCCTGCGCAGGCGGAATCCGGCAATTATGTAGTCAAAACTGGCATTGCGTATATTCTTGCTTGTAGTTACGTTGCTCATACGCCCGAAACTGCCGCTCATGCCCACGTCCAGAATGAAGGACAGCGAATCGATATATGCGTACGAGGCGGGGTTTATCGTATTCAGGCGGTTTCCCGAGGGTAGGGCTACACCCACACCGCCCATTGCACGGCTCCACCCCTGTGTGTCATCGTTCAGCAGACCCATGCCAACCTGTGAATACGAGGAGTTGCTCCCTCCGGACTGTGCCAGTGCCTGTCCTGCATTCATAAGCATGATGACAATGGCCAGGACGGATGCTGTTTTCTGTATATGTACCTTGTGTGCCAACTTTTCAGAAATAGTTATATTGCGCATACAAAGGTACAATATTTGTTGTAATTACCCAAAATCGACTTTGCCTAAAACAGTCCAGCACCTTATTTTATATATATTTTTAACGTGTCTGTGTATTTTCCCGTCTTTTTTTTCTACCTTTGCGCCCGATGAAGCGTATAGTATTCTTTCTGCTGATGTCTGTAAGCGTGCTTCTGGCAGTTGCCCAGGGACCTTCGCGGACCGAGGTCAGCGTCATTACCTGCAGTCCCGGGGACGAAGTCTATTCTCTCTATGGACATACTGCTATCCGCCTCAGGGACGAGGCACGTGGGCTTGACCTTGCAGTCAACTACGGCGTGTTCGATTTCAATACCGACCATTTTGTGTGGAAGTTTGTACTGGGCGAGACCGACTATATGTGCATGGCTGTTCCCTGGGAAGCCTTCATTGCCGAATATCGTTACAGGGGCAGTTCGGTCAAAGCTCAGGTGCTGAACCTGACCGCAGAGGAGACGGATTCCCTTGTCCATTATCTGGAATGGAACCTGAAACCCGACAACTGCATATACAGGTACAATTACCTGACCGATAACTGCACCTTGCGTGTCATGAACTGTATTGAACGGGCCGTCAGTGGCAGGATAGTCTATTCATGGGACTCCGACAGGCTGACTTACCGAGATATAATACACAGCTACACCGCAGGTTCGCCATGGGCTCAGGTCGGAAACGACATACTGCTGGGATGCGATGTGGATACAATCCTGTCACCGCGTGCCAAGTGCTTTGTTCCTGACTATTACAGCAATGCACTGAGCGGTGCCCTTGTCCGTGACCTGGTTGCCGATACACGTCCCTTGGTCCGCCGTACCGAGACCTTGCTCAAAGCTGCCAGTCCTGCAGCAGGAACTGCAGATAGGCGGGACTCGTTCCCCGTTTCGCCACGTATTGCCGTATGGGGGCTGTTCGCAATCTTGCTTCTCATACTTCTTGCCGAGTATAAGACGGGATACATGCTGTGGCCCTTGGACTTTGTCCTGATGACCGCTCATGGCATCGCAGGTGTGATACTGTTGTTCGTGTTCCTCTTCTCACAGCATCCCACACTGGATACCAACTGGCAGGTATGGCTTCTCAATCCGCTGCCGCTTGTCGCAATGCCCTTTGCCATCAAGGCTGCATATAGAAACCAATGCTGTGCATGGCACTATGTCATGGCGGCAATGATACTGTCGTTCCTGGTCTTTGCACCATGGATTCCGCAGAAATATTCAGCAATAACGATACCCTTGGCACTGGCTTTGGCTACAAGGCCTGTGTCCTACATCATACGATATAGCCGTGACTGATAACAGAATTTCTACACACAGGTTGCTTGCCACCGTGGCCATGCTGGCTGCTATGTGCGGAGCCGAGGCCCAGATTGCCCCCGAGTTGCCGCGTGTCGTTGTGAGCATAATGATAGACCAGCTGCGTACCGACTATATGGAGGCATTCTCGTCCCTGTACGGTACACGTGGCTTCCGACGGCTTATGAACGAGGGACGCTCGTACAGTCAGGTCGAATACCCCTTCGCAAGCCCCGACCGTGCCAGTGCCGTTGCTTGCTTTGTAAGCGGAACCTCGCCATACGACAACGGCATTCCGTCGCAACGCTGGCTGGACCGCCAGACCCTGCGTCCCATATATTGCGTGGACGACAGCCGTTACAGCGGCAATCTTACGGCTGAGTGTTCGTCGGCCAATCGCATGACCGTATCGACCATGGGTGACGAGCTCAAGATAGCAACCGAGGGCAAGGCCATCGTCCTCAGTGTGGCACCTCAGCGAGATGCGGCTGTCCTGCAAGCAGGACACGCGGCTGATGCCTGTTTCTGGCTCAACGACCTTACGGGTCAGTGGTGTTCCAGCAGTTACTACGGCACTTTCCCGCAGTGGGCGCTGGCATACAACAACACCTTGTCACCTGCACGCTATCTCAGTCAGAAGGTCTGGGTTCCGTCAAACGACCTGGTAGGCAATTTCAACTATTTCATAGGCGGCAGTGTAAACAAACCCTTCTCCCACCATTTCAGGGGCGAAAGGGCATACCGCCAGATGAAGGCAAGTCCCATTGTCAACGACGAGGTCAACCGCTTTGCGCTGCAGAGCATGCAGATGACCGGCATGGGCGTTGACAATGTCACCGACATGCTTATGCTCACGTACTATGCAGGCAATTTTGACCACGCTTCGGCACAGGAATGTCCCATGGAACTGCAGGATACCTATGTCCGTCTGGACAAGGCCCTGGGCGAGATGATGGATGCTGTTGAGAGTCGCGTAGGAAAGGGCAGGGCATTGTTCATCGTCACAAGCACTGGTTACAGCGATGCCCCCAAGAGCACGGATTTGGCCAAATACCGTATTCCGACCGGAACCTTTGACATGACCAAGGCGCAGATGCTGCTCAATATGTACCTGATAGCAGTGTACGGACAAGGGCAGTGGGTCGAGACGACGCTCAATGACGAGATATACCTCAACCTCAAGCTCATGGAGCAGAGGAACGTCAACCACAGCGAGGCACTGGACCGGAGCGCATCATTCCTAATACAGATGGCAGGCGTCAAGGACGTCTATACCAGCAAGCGACTGTCCCTGGGCAGTTCGGCCACCGAGGCGTCCCGCCTGCGTAACGGATACAATCCACACTGTTCGGGCGATATTATCATACAGGTCAACCCCGGATGGGTACTGCTTAACAGCTCGACACACGAGGAACGCGTCTCGCGCGAGACCTATATGGGTTTCCCTCTGTTCTTCCTCGGGACCAATATCCTGAGCGAGAAGGTCGAGACTTCCGTAACGATAGACCGCGTTGCGCCCACTGTCACACAAGCCCTCAGGATACGCGCCCCAAACGGCTGTGCACAGAGACCGTTGTTCTGATTAAGTAAAACCTGCAAGTAAAACGAAATAAGATTATGGATATAGGAAAAATATTGGTAAAACTGTTCGGTGACAAGAAGTCCCGAGACCTGAAGGCTTACAAACCATTGGTGGATGCCGTGCTGGAAAAATATCCCGCCATCGATGCACTGAGCAATGACGAGTTGCGTGCACGGGTGCAGGAGATACGTGCTCAGATTGCCGGCAAGGCAGCAGACCTGCGTGCACGGATTGCAGAAATCAAGTCACGCATTCCCGAGACCGAGATACAGGATCGTGCCCCACTCTTCCACGAGATAGACAAGCTGGAGAAGGATGTACTGGAAATACTGGAGAAGGAATTGGACGAGGTGCGTCCCGAAGTATTTGCCATTGTCAAGAGCACCGCACGCCGCTTCACCGAGAACGAGGAGGTACGTGTTAAGGCTACCCAGTTTGACCGTGACCTGGCTGCCAGTCACGACTTTGTTGATATAGACGGCGATACCGCAGTATATCACAACCACTGGATTGCCGGTGGTAACGAAACCGTATGGGCAATGGTACATTTCGATGTACAGCTCTTTGGCGGAACCGTGTTGCATCAGGGCAAGATTGCCGAGATGTTCACTGGTGAGGGTAAGACTCTGACTGCCACGCTACCCGTCTTTCTCAATGCATTGACAGGCAACGGCGTACACGTTGTCACCGTCAACGACTATCTTGCCAAGCGTGACTCCGAATGGATGGGTCCCATCTATATGTTCCATGGACTCAGCGTGGACTGCATCGACAAGCACGAGCCCAACAGCGAGGCACGCCGTCAGGCATATCTGGCAGACATTACCTTTGGTACCAATAACGAGTTTGGCTTCGACTATCTGCGCGACAACATGGCACAGGATCCCCGTGACCTGGTTCAGCGTGGCCACAACTTCGCCATAGTAGATGAGGTTGACTCGGTGCTTATCGACGATGCACGTACCCCGTTGATTATCTCCGGTCCTGTTCCCAAGGGCGATGACCAGATGTTCGAGGAATACCAGCCATTGGTAGAGCGTCTTGTGGGCGTTCAGCGCACACTTGCCACACAGTATCTTGCCGAGGCCAAGAAACTGATAGGCGAGGGTACCGAGAAGAATGACAAGAACATGACGGCCGAGGGTTTCCTTTCTCTCTTCCGCAGTTTCAAGGCACTGCCCAAGAACAAGGCCCTGATCAAATATCTCTCCGAGCCTGGAATCAAGGCAGGCCTCCTCAGTACCGAGGATATATACATGGAGAACAACAACCGCCGTAT
>DJYQ01000003.1:23028-23197 GCA_002450165.1 Prevotellaceae bacterium UBA6974
CAACAACCGCCGTATGCCCGAAGCAGTCGAGCCGCTGTATTTCGTTGTCGATGAGAAGATGAACAGCGTTGACCTTACCGACAAAGGTAACGAATGGCTTGCCTCGCAGGTTCATGACGAGTCCCTCTTTGTCCTGCCCGACATAGCAGGCATGATGTCACAGATTGAG
>DJYQ01000045.1 GCA_002450165.1 Prevotellaceae bacterium UBA6974
TTCTATTCAGGTACTGGGTGTCGAGACAGAGAGTCATATCTTAGCTGGCAGCGGTGGTAACATTGTTACCGAGACTCCTGCTCAGGGTGGTGCAAGCGTAGCTCCTGGCGAGAAGCAGGACCCGACTACAGGTACCGATGGTCTGGCTCGTCCAATGGGCACAGACATCAGCGCATACGAGCTGAAGTAAGAGAACTTACGAATACACAAAGAAAATGGCTGGAGGTTGCACTTCCAGCCATTTCTTTATTATACATTACCCTGAACACGAATTGTCCGAACCTGACTATTCTTTTTCACAAAACATTTTATAATCTTCTATCATACTGTAGGGACATTGTGGTTTTAGTGCTTTATTCGTGATAATATATGCGCTTTACGCGGTGGGATACCGAGGTAAGGATTTCGTAGGGAATGGTATTAACAGTCCTGGCCAGAATGGATGGTGATAACTGGTCACCGAAGAGTACAACCTGGTCGCCTTCCTGACAGGGTATATCGGTGACGTCTATCATACATACGTCCATACAGATATTGCCAACGTAGGGGGCTTTCTGTCCATTGACCAGGGCGTAGGCATTGCCGTTGCCAAACAGACGGTCCCATCCATCTGCATAACCGATGGGTATGGCTGCAATGCGCGAATCTCTTGTCAGTTTCCCACGGCGGCTGTAGCCTACTGTCTCACCGGCCTTGACGTCATGAATCTGCAGTATTGTTGTCTTGAGCGTAGATACATTATTTATAATAGCGTTGTTTCGCGGATCTATTCCGTACAGGCCCAGCCCCAGGCGTACCATGTCCATCTGACGGTCGGGAAAATGCTCAATTCCAGCACTGTTGTCCATATGGCGCAGAATGTGGTGCGGAAATGCTTCCTGCAGTGCATCTGCACCTATCAGATAGCGGCGATATTGCAGTGCCGAGAACTGGTCGAACGTATCGCTGTCGCTGCCTACGAAGTGTGAGAATACACTGCGTGGAACCAATGCTGTCTGATGTTGCAGCCTGTCTATAAGCTGTGGCATCTGGGTCTCGGGGTCAAAGCCGAGACGGTGCATTCCGGTATCAAGCTTGATGTGTATGGGCATGCCTGTTATGCCAGCGTGCTCAGCTGCGCGGACGAGGGCATCAAGTATGCGGAACGAATATACCTCGGGTTCCAGATTATACTCGAAGAGTGTATCGAAACTGGTCATCTCGGGGTTCATTATCATAATGGGCTTGGTTATGCCGTTGCTGCGCAGCAGGGCGCCTTCGTCGGCAACGGCGACTGCCAGGTAGCCTACCTGTGTCTGGCTTTGCAGGGTCTTGGATACCTCGACTGCTCCCGCACCGTATGCATCGGCCTTGACCATGCAGATAATCTTGGTATCTGGGTTCAGGAACGAGCGATAATAGTTGAGATTGTCAACAACGGCACCCAGATTGACCTCGAGTATTGTCTCGTGTACCTTCTGCTCCAGTGCCTGGGTGATTTTCTCGAAATGGAAGTTGCGTGCTCCCTTGATTAAGACTACGCTGTCGCGAAGCGTGGCAAAAGACTGACTATGCAGGTATGCATCAGTGCTGGGATAGAACTGGCATTGTGCCTGGAGTTGGTCGAAGCATGCTGCATGGGCAGATATACTGGGACCTATGCCGATGAGGCATTCGACACCGCGCATCTGTACAAGTTGGGCAACGTGTTCGTAGAACATGGTGGGGGGGACACCGCTCTGCAATATGTCTGAGAGTATAAGCACGCGCTGGCGGTCTGCCCTGTCAGGACGGCGGTTCATGAAGTCCATGGCGATGCCAAGCGAATTGAGGTCGCTGTTGTACGAATCGTTGATAATCATGCATCCGTGCCTGCCCTGCTTGACCTCGAGGCGCATAGCAATGGGCTCGAGTTGTGAGAGGCGTTGCTCTATGACATCATCGGGCATTCCAAGGTGACGGCAGACCTGGCGGCACAGGTCACGGTCGGCCTCGAGGGCTGACAGGCCGGGTGTGGGCACGAAGACAGTCTTGCAGTGGGAGAAGAGTTTCATCTTCTCCTGACGCTTCTGTTCCATGGACCGGAAATTTTCCTGATGGGCAGCTCCCAGTCCTGTAAAGACGCCTATGGTAGGCTGTATGATGCGTTCCAGAGCTTCCATTTCACCTGGCTGGGAGATGGCTGCCTCGAAAATGCCAATCTGGCTTTTCTCCCACAAACCCCATACAGACAGGGGTACGCCTATCTGTGAATTGTAGCTACGGGGGGAACGGGTAACGGTCATGTCGGGTGAAAGCATTTGGTAGAGCCATTCCTTGACTGTGGTCTTGCCGTTGCTGCCTGTGATTCCTATGACGGGAATGTCATACTCCTCGCGCTTGCGCTCGGCAAGGCGTTGCAGTGCTACCAGGCTGTTCTCGACCTGAAGAAAGACGCATTCGCCTGCAGTGGCTGTAAATTGGGGTACGTCCTGTACGACGAATGCCCTGACACCGCGACTGTACAGGTCCTGTATGTACCTGTGACCGTCACCGCGCTGGGTGCGGATGGCAAAGAACAATGTGCTTTCGGGGAAACAAAGACTGCGGCTGTCAGTCAACAGCCAGTTGATGTCAATATCGGTATGACCTGTCTGACGGGCTCCGATGAGGGATGCTATTGTAGATAATTGCATAATCTGTTCCAAATTATATCGCTTGCCTGGGACGAGGGGTGCAGACCGTCTGGTGCATAGTAACTGTAGTCTCGCAGCTCGTCCATCATTATTTCGTACGATGGGAAGTAGCCTACGTAACTGCTGTGGCGGCTACACATCTCGTCAACGGCAAGCAGGAGTGCTGCCTTGCTCAGCTGAGAACCGTGGTAGCCGTACTTGCGGTATCGGTACGGGCTGACGGTGAATGTTATCTGAAGTGTGGGGTTTGCATGATGAAGTGTTTGAATGGTGTCCTCGAGTATATCAGTAATCTCCTGCAGGGAAAGTCGGTACTCCTGAAACAGGCGATCTGCCTGTCGCTGGCAGTTGGTTACAGTAATTGCGCCTTCCTGCAGGCGATAGCATACGTTTGTGCCGAGGGTAAGGAACAGGTGGCTTGCGGATTGCAGGCTACTGCCCAGATGGTCAAGTGCCTCAGAAACCTTTGCCTCACATGCCGTGCGACTGGTGTCGCGGAACTGCGTATTGGCCCACCAGCACCGCCATTCATTCATATCTCGGTCATAGAACATGGGTAATGACCTGTCGGTATTCAGTGCCTGAGAGATGACGATACGTATGCTTTCGGGGTTGAACAGGGTTCCGAGCGGATTGGAAAGGTGCACGATTCCCCTTTGGGTCATCTGCTGGCTCATGTGCTGTGAAAAGCATGAACCTAACAGTATGTATGTACAGTTGCCTGTGGTCATCGGACGGGGAATGCTTATTTGTCTATTTCAATTACAAAGGTACAAAAAAAAGGTTATGCGTAGCGGCGAATTGGTATTTTTTTGTACCTTTGCATACCAAATAAAAACATGAATCTGCTTTCTACCATACAATACCCCAGTGACTTGCGCAAACTAACGGTTGAACAGTTGCCGGAAGTTTGCAGTGAACTGAGGGAGATGCTTATCAGGGAGCTGAGCGGCAACCCTGGTCATTTTGCAAGTTCGCTGGGTGTCGTGGAACTGACGGTTGCGTTGCATTATGTCTTTGCAACGCCCGAGGACCGTATTGTGTGGGACGTGGGGCATCAGGCGTACGGGCACAAGATACTGACTGGCAGACGTGAGAGTTTTCCGACCAACCGTCACCTGAACGGTCTGAAGCCTTTCCCTTCACCCGAAGAGAGTGAGTATGATACTGTTACGTGCGGCCATGCCTCGGTAAGTATATCTGCAGCCCTGGGTATGGCTGTTGCTGCACAGCAGCAGAATACCAACAGGCATGTGGTTGCCGTAATAGGAGATGGTGCCATGAGCGGAGGTCTGGCCTTCGAGGGGCTTAACAATGCGAGTGTAACACCTAATAACCTGCTTATCATACTGAACGACAACAACATGAGTATTGATCATGCTGTGGGTGGTATGAAGGAGTATCTGCATAACTTGCATACGAGCGAGAGTTACAACCGCATACGAAACAGTGCTGCGCGTAGCCTGGAGTCATGGGGGTTGCTGAATGATGAGCGTCGCAAGCAGATTATACGTTTCAACAATTCGCTGAAGTCGTTGCTGAATAATCAGCAGAATATCTTCGAGGGAATGAATATCCGCTACTTCGGTCCCGAGGACGGACATAATGTGGTGGAGCTGGTCAGGACGTTGCGCCGGATAAAGGATATGAAGGGGCCGCGACTGCTGCATCTGCATACGAAGAAAGGCAAGGGCTACGCTCCTGCTGAAAAGGATCCTACTGTCTTTCATGCCCCGGGCAAGTTTATTCCGGAAACGGGCGAACGGCTGAAGTCGGATGCAACGATGCTGCCGCCAAGGTTTCAGGATGTTTTTGGAGAAACGATATTGGAACTGGCTCGTGAGAACAGCCGTGTAGTGGGGATTACGCCCGCCATGCCTACAGGGTGCTCGCTGAACATCATGATGAAGGAAATGCCTGAGCGTTGCTTTGACGTAGGCATTGCCGAGGGGCATGCCGTAACATTCTCGGCAGGTATGGCAAAGGAGGGGCTGATTCCTGTGTGTAATATCTACAGCAGTTTCTGCCAGCGTGCGTACGACAACCTTATCCACGATGTTGCCATCAGTGGTTTGCATGTGGTATTGTGTCTGGATCGTGCTGGACTTGTTGGCGAGGACGGTCCTACGCATCATGGTGCGTTTGACCTTGCCTTCCTGCGCCCTGTTCCGGGACTGACCATAGCGTCGCCCATGAACGAGAGCGAATTGCGTTGTATGATGTACACTGCCGTAGAGTGTCAGGACGGGCCGTTTGTAATACGGTATCCACGTGGACGCGGGGTACAGACGGACTGGCATTGTGAGATGAAGGAAATACCTGTAGGCAAGGGACGCAGGATAAGTGAGGGAGAAAAAACTGCTGTCCTGTCGCTGGGGCCTGTGGGCAATACGGTACAGGAGGCTATCAATGACCTGAAGACAGAAAGTTCGGACACAACGGTTATTCCTGCTCATTATGATATGAGGTATTTGAAACCTCTGGACGAGGATATAATGCGCGAGGTTGCGGAACGCTACGAGCATATCGTTACGGTTGAGGACGGAACGCTGAAGGGCGGTCTGGGCTCTGCTGTACTGGAATGGCTCGCAGATAATGGTTTTGCAAGGCGGGTAACGAGGCTGGGGCTTCCTGATGAATTTGTCCAGCACGGGACTCCTGCCGAATTATATAAGATTGTCGGATTGGACAAAGAAGCAATAAAACGGGCTTTATGAAGATAATCATTGCCGGTGCAGGTGCCGTGGGAACTCACCTGGCCGAATTGCTCTCGAAGGAGAATCATGATATTATTCTGATGGATGAGAACCCCGAGAAGATGGAGTCTCTTGCCAACGGTAGCTATGACTTGCTTACGATGGGAGTCTCGCCTACGAGCATTGCAGCGCAGAAAGAGGCCGGTGTTGCACATGCGGATCTGTTTATTGCGGTGACTCCGCACGAGGCGTGCAACATTACCTGCTGTATGCTGGCTCATACCCTGGGCGCCAAGAAAACAGTTGCCCGTGTAGATAACAGCGAATATACGAGCAAGGAAAATGTTGCTATGTTCAACCGCATGGGTATTGACTCGCTGATTTACCCCGAAGAGCTGGCTGCACAGGAAATCGTGGACGGACTGAAGCGTTCGTGGGTGCGACAGTATTGGGAGGTTCACGGCGGTGCGCTGTGCCTGCTGGGCATAAAGCTGAGGGAGGAGGCTGCTGAGCTGTTTGGCAAACCATTGAAAGATTTGTGCGGGGCTTCTACCCCATTCCACATCGTAGCTATCAAACGCGGTTACGAAACGTTGATACCAAACGGAAACTCGACCTTGCAGCTGGGTGACATCGCATATTTCATGACGAGCAAGAAACATATCTCGCTGATAAGACGGCTGGTTGGCAAGGAACAGTACGAGGATGTGCGCAAGGTAATGGTAATGGGAGGCGGGCATATCGCCATACATGTGGCTTATGCCAAGCCTGACAATATCCAGATGAAAATAATTGAGCAGAGCGAGCAACGATGCCGTCAGTTAATTGAACTTCTGGATACCAACGACATAATGGTCATACAGGGTGATGCCCGTGATACGAAGCTATTGATAGAAGAGGGAATCCGTGATGTTCAGGGATTTGCTGCCCTGACGCCAAATACCGAGAACAATATCCTGGCATGTCTGGCCGCCAAGCGTCTGGGGGTACGCAAGACTGTTGCCCAGGTGGAGAATATTGCGTATGTGGCTATGGCAGAGAAACTGGACATAGGTACTATAGTGAACAAGAAGATGACTGCCGCAAGCCATATCTACCGTATGCTGATGGATACGGACATTGCCAATATACGCAGGCTGACCATTGCTGATGCTGATGTTGCCGAGTTCGTGGCATCGGAGAACAGTCCTATCACTCACAAGCCCATACGTGAGATTAGCTTGCCTGAAGGAATTACGCTGGGTGGACTGGTTCGCGACAATGTGGGTATGAGTATCGGAGGTAATACGCAGATTGTACCTGGCGACCGCGTGGTGGTTTTCAGCAAGTCGGGGTTGATTTACAAAATAGACAGCTATTTCTCGGCTCCTACATCGCCAATTAAGCGTTTTATATCTGCCCTTAAAAGCTGATATTGTGACGAAAACCTGAATGCCGTACTTTTATTCAGGGTCTCCTCGATGGGCATACTGCTGTGCTGATAGCTGGACAGTTCATTGGAACGCTGCTGTTCGTGCATTGCCATTGTATTTATCTCGCGTTCGCGTTCGCGACGCAACTGGTTGCATATCGGGACCAGCAGCGGCAGGATTACACCGTCCTTGAGCGAGTGGCCCTGTATGTACAGATACGTCTCCTCGGGAACAAGTCCCATGCCCAACAACTCTTCGCGCAGGGGATTCAGCGTTTTTTTTGCTGCTGAGTAATGCTGTTGCAGCCTGTTCATCCTCTTATTGACCCGATGACGTACATAATCGAGGGCAGCCATCGGATTGTGAGGGTTGATTTCGTGCAGTTTTATTGTATCTGCCAACTGCATGATACCGAATTCGTTATCCAGCCCCATACGGTACATCCATACATTCCAGACGAACAACGGCCATATTATACGGCTGTATTCCTCGACCCATGCCTGGAGATTGAGTATCTCGCGGTCGTTAAGGGTAGCACGGGTACACGCCTGATGAAGTCCTGGGGCATAACATTGGTAATTCTCAATCGAATATACGTATGTATGCAGTACGTATGGACTTTGGCACAATTCCTTGCTGATTGGTGTCTGCCCTTGCATTAACCAGTCGTAATCGGCATCCACGCATGCTATCATGTATGGGCCTAACTGGTGCATCATGGCGGATTTCTTGCCTTTCATCAGCGAGGTGTTGGATGGCAGCATTATTTCGAAACGGACCTGTGGGCTCTCAAACTCGTCCAGAATGCTGCGCCAGAATCCTATGTCGTCATAACTTTCAACGTACGCAACAATCCTGCGTGCTGCCTTGCGAGGCTTAAGCCGGTTTGCCGCCTCGATCCATTGCGATGATATGTTAGAAACCAGGCGTTTCAAGTTGATTGGGTATCTTGGTTATGACTGGAATACTATGTCCTCGACATCCGTAACGCAATCTGACCATCCATTCATAATGACTGCGGGGGAGTGTGTCGTAAGTATGACCTGTGTGTTGGGATTGAAATCAAGAATCATCTGTATCAGACGCTGTTGCCATTCCACATGCAAGGATATCTCGGGCTCGTCCATGAACAGGGTGAACGGCTCGCGGTTCTGCACCAGCACGGTCAGCAGTATGATAAGTATCTGCTTCTCTCCGCTGGATAACTGGTATGGTTGCAACTCGTCCACGCCCTGTAGCAAGACTATCTCGTTGCTGTCACGTTTTATCTTTTTCCTGGTATCCTGAAACAGACTGTCCACGACGTCAAAAAAATGTGTCTTCTCAGCTGCTATCTCCCCTGCCTTGGCACGTGCTTCGGCATCACCGTTGGTGAAGAGGGCCACCATGCGGTTGGACATGCTTACCTGGTAGTCCAGATAGCGTCGCTGTAACTGATAAAGCTGGAAATCCAACTCACTGTACAGGTTGATATCAGCTACCTTTGAGAGGATGTCACTGGACATTATCGGACGGTCAAACGAGCGGACAACGTCAAACCTGAGCTTGTCAAGACTGTCGTCAGGCTCCGTAAGAATGGTCACACCGCTTGTCGCACGCTCCATACGGTCAGCTGTGAGCAATGTCTTTACCGTACGGTTCAGGATGGTACTCTTACCCACCCCGTTGACTCCGCTCAGGATGTTGACATCGGGACGCAGGTTCCATGCGACGTGCTTGTTGCTGTTCCACAGCGAGTCAATCTCTATCTTCCTGATGTATGCCATATCAGAATATTGTTGTGCTGTTCCAGGCGTATGTCTGGCTGCGTACGCTGAAATAGTGCAGTGCCATCTCGACCTTTGTCTGCGTGAATGGGATATAGCACATACGGGCACTGTCGCGACCGATATATTTCCTGATTTTGGCAGGGAGCATGTCCCACATTTTCTTGATTGTATCGTCCGTGACGCTGTCTATGCCGTCAAAGGCGACAATCACCGGCAAGTGGTAACGGTTGACAGCCCTGCTTATCTGCCAGTTGAGCCATTTGCTCGCGGGGTCTGTGTGACGGGTAATGACTACGAGCAGGTTGTCTGCTCCGTCCAACAGGCGGAAGAATGCCTGCTTGCGTGTATCCTCGACTGTATCATCGTGCTGGGACGAGAAGTTGATACTGTCTATGTTGATGAAATTATAGCGGTTGGGGTAGCGTTTCTGCCATTCGGCCATCATATTGAAAGTACGCAGATTGCTGTTTTCTGTGTCGCGGACGCCATCCGCATCGAATGCGATGTAAGTCTTGTTCGGATTCATAATACCGGGTATTTTCAATTTTTATTCCACCACAAATATACAAAAAAAGAATATCACCTGAGTCAGATTGTTTCAAAAAAAATTGTGTGCCGGATGTATTAATCCACCCCAGCTATGCGATAAGGAATATTGCCGGTATCTTGCTCAGGTCCGGCAATTGGCTCTTGCGCCATTCGGCAATGGTCATGGTCTTAATCCACTGGTCTGCCGTAGTAATTCCAGCTGCAATGCACATACGAGTAGTGGGACGCAGGGTGCGACACAGTGCATCGAACATCTTGCGGTTGCGGAACGGCGTCTCGATAAACAACTGTGTCTGGTGCTCGCTGTGAGCACGTGATTCGAGGGCCTTCAGCCGTCTGGCCCTGTCAGATTCGTCAACGGGGAGGTATCCGTTGAAGGCGAAACTCTGGCCCGACAGTCCTGATGCCATGATTGCCATTATCATGCTGTTCGGTCCCACGAGGGGGATTACCTGCAGTCCGCGGCGCTGTGCCAAGAGGACAATGTCTGTACCAGGGTCGGCAACTGCCGGACACCCCGCCTCGCTTATAACCCCGACGTCCGTGCCAGAAGCCAGAACCTGAACGGCCTCCTGATATGGGGACTGCTGCCTTTGCGTATTATGGCTGGCGGCATGCTTGCCCATTTCGTAGAATGTGCATTCGTCAATCGGAAACTGACTGTCCATACGGCGCAGGAAACGGCGGGCGGTACGTATTTCCTCGACAACAAAGTGGCGTATATTGCGTACTATTGTTACATTATACTGTGGTAACACCTGTTCGTGCGGTGTATTGCCAAGGGTAACTGGTATAAGATATAGTGGCATGACAGTGAGCTTATATTCGGTTGAAATCAGTAACGGGGTAGCTGGGAGTATTTTTTCCGCCCTCTCACATAGTACTGGTACAGAAGCGAGAATGTGCTTTGCTCGGGAACGGGAGAAAGGACGCTGAGGGCAATGTTTCTGTCACGGTCCTGCTGAAAGTCTGCACGAATACGGCGGAACTCCGCCCGTGCACGCCACACGGCAATGAACGAGCCCCACTGAAACGTAAGCAAGAACTGAATACTGGCAAGGGCATCAAGCCAGAAACGGATGCGCATGACAGTGGCGAGGCGTTCCTGAGGCAGATTCTTGTACAGGAGAAGCAGATTGTTGCGGAAATTGAGAAAAGTCTTGCGTGGATTGCCTTGCGGAAGCGTTCCGCCTCCGAGATGGTAAACAATACTGTCGGGAATGCAGACCACACCACGGCCACGGGAACGCAGACGCCAGCATAGGTCGATTTCCTCCTGATGTGCAAAGAAACGGCCATCGAGTCCCCCGACCTGCCAGTAGTCCTTGCTTCGTATCATCATACAGGCCCCTGTTGCCCACATTACCGGGGCTATGGTGTTATACTGACCGCAATCCTTCTCGACGGTTGACATAAGCCTTCCGCGACAATATGGGTATCCCAGGGAATCTATATATCCTCCAGCCGCTCCGGCATATTCGAAATACCCTTTGTTCCACTGGCATCTGAGTATCGGCTGGCAAGCCGCAACTGCAGGATTGGCATCCATGTACTGCAGAAGGGGTGCAAGCCACTGACGGGGAGTTTCGACATCACTGTTGAGAAGTACGTAGTACTCAGCATCCACTTGGCGCAGTGCTTGGTTGTAACCGTCAGCAAAGCCGTAGTTGCGGTCGAGGTGTATCTGCGAAACTGTAGGAAAATCGGATGATAGCATCACGACCGAATCGTCCGAACTGGCATTGTCGGCAACATAGACCTTGGCCTCGGGCGAATTGGCTATCACTCCGGGCAGGAAACGGCGCATCATATCCGCACCGTTCCAGTTAAGTATAATAATCGCTACCTTTGTCATTTTTCAGCCGTAAAGTTACAAATATTTTCTGATTTTATTATCTTTGCAACTGTTTACATAACTTAATCTCATGAAACTAAGATTACTTTTGGGTTCCCTGGCATTGGCCCTTCTGCCTGACATGACTTTGCTCGCACAGGAGGACAACCGTATCTTCAGCGATGGATATGACCATTCCCTGCAAGACTACATTACACGCAAAATCGAGTCTTACAAGCAGAAGAAGGCAGAAGCGGCTGAAGCTACAGAAACGCCGGCTGTACCTGCAACGGATTCGGTCAGGACGAAGAAGAAATGGACTCGCAAAGACTATGTGACCATTCCCAAGTTTGGAGGATATATAATCACACACTACAAATATGACAGCCGCGAGGGTGAAAACGGCGGCGAGGGCTTCAACCTGAGGTTTCTGCGCCTGTACGTTAACGGCACGGTATTACGCGATTTTAACTACCGCGTACAAATGGAGGTTTCGGGCAATCCTGCTGGAAGCGGGCAGACAGGTAACAGCGTAAGGGTTATTGACGCATTCATTGACTGGACACATTGGCAGGAATTCGGTATCAAGGCAGGTCAGTTCAAACGTAACTTCACAATGGAAAACCCGTCCAATCCATGGGATCTGGGATGCGGTGACTACAGCCAGCTTGTGAAGCATATTGCCGGATTGGGAGCGAATCAGGATTTGAACGGAGATTCGCACAACAGCGGTGGGCGTGACTTGGGTATTCAGGTACACGGAAGCCTGTTCCCATGCAAGAAGGACGGACACAGATACCTTTCGTATCAGTTCGGTGTATTTAACGGGCAGGGCATAAACTCGGGTGACAAGGATAGTAAGAAGGACATAATCGGTTGCTTGACGGTCGAACCGCTGAAAGGTCTGAAAATCGCAGGCTTCGGATGGCGAGGCAGCTATTTCAACACACAGTACGGCCTGGGTGAAAGCTATGCGCGCTGGGCTGCAAGCATTTCGTACGAAAACAAGGATTGGCTGTTCCGCACCGAATATGCACGACACATTGGCTCGACATGGAACAAAACCGAACTGGCATATACAGGTCCCGACCATGCAGACGGATGGTATGCGCTGGCATGTATTCCTGTTTGGCGCTGGATCAGGCTTAACCTCAAGTACGATGCATTCCGTACCAACATGAGAGACATGAACTCGTTACGCAGTATCTATAGCATCTGTGCCGAACTGCGACCGCACAAGAACCTGATGCTGCAACTGCAATACAATCATGACTACGACAAAACACGTATCGCAAAACGCAGCAATCAGTTCTGGGCAATGGCCTATATCAGATTCTGACTTGCCACAAGGGCACTGCCACTGGCATTGAAATTGCCCAGGCGAACATTTACAATGGTGTTGTCCAGATTTTGGTCAGCACCATTTTCAGTATTTATCTCCACACGGATATAGTTGTCGGTAAAGCCATGCATGATTCCGCCAGCACGGCTGTGCTCAAAAAGAACGGGGCGTACAGAGCCTTTATACCTATTATAGAATGCGCGCGTGAGAGTGTTGCTTAGCTCCAGGATACGCTGGCTACGTTCGTGTTTCTCCTGCGGGGTAACGACATGCGGTATCTGCAGCGCCTTTGTTCCGGGACGCTCGCTGTACGAAAATACATGATACTGAGCTACCGGCAGGGATGACATGAAACGGTAGGCTTCCTCGAAAAGCTCAGCAGTCTCTCCACGGGTACCTACAATAGTATCGACACCTATAAACGCATCTGGTATCAATTCCAGTACACGCTCTACCTTACGACGGAAGAATGCTGTATCGTAACGGCGATGCATAAGTCGCAGCACCTCGTCGCTGCCACTCTGTAGCGGAATATGGAAATGTGGCATAAAGGCACGGCTCTGTGCACAGAAGGCAATGACCTCGTCGGTAAGCAGATTGGGTTCGATGCTGCTGATTCGGTAGCGTTCGATACCATCGACCTTGTCCAGGGCACTAATCAGCTCCAGGAATGATTCGCCCGTTGTCTTGCCAAAGTCACCGATGTTTACGCCCGTAATGACAATCTCTCGCCCACCCTCGTCTGCTGCCTGCTGCGCCTGTGCGACAATCGATGCAATACTGCCGTTACGCGAGCGCCCACGCGCAAAAGGTATAGTACAATATGTACAATAGTAGTCGCACCCGTCCTGGACCTTCAGGAAATATCTGGTGCGGTCACCACACGAACAGCTGGGCATGAAATTACGTATGTCCGCTGTACGTACTGTATGGTATTCGTGCGCAACAAGAGCACGCTCACGAGGCATCATATCAATACGCTCGCATATCGCTTCCAGAATTTTGCCCTTTTCGTTATTGCCCATAACGAGATCGACACCTTCGATGGAGGACACGTCTCCAGGCTTCAACTGCGCATAGCATCCCGTAACTACTACCAAAGCCCCGGGATGATTACGTACAAGACGGTGAATTGCCTGACGGCACTTGCTGTCGGCAACCTCGGTAACACTGCAGGTATTGATTAAACAGATGTCCGCAATCTCACCATCTCGTACCGTATCTACACCATATTGCTTCAACTGCTTGCCCAAGGCACTGGTTTCAGCAAAGTTCAGCTTACATCCCAGGGTAAAATATGCAGCCTTCTTTCCACGCAGCTTAGTTATGTTCTGAATCATGTCCGCAAAGGTACATATTTTATAAAAAAATACAAAAAAATAACCTTCAAAACATGTTATGGAACATAAATACAAACAAAAACAAAAATCAAGCAAAAAATTCCAATAAGGTTTTATGCTAATTTTCAGCACTTTAGATAAATTACCCAGAAAAAAGTACAAAATTATTGAAAAAAAATATGCACAAATGTGTACGGTGTATTAAAAAATGTCGTACCTTTGCATCGCAAAAGAGAAAAAGCAAATAATTAACGATTGTTTTACAATAATTAAAAAGCAAAAAAAGATGAAAAAGTTAGCTTTCGTATTCGCAGCTGTAGTAGCTGTTTCTTTCGCTTCTTGTGGTAACAAGACAGAGCAGGGTGCATGCTGTGATTCAGACAGCGTTGCTACAGACAGCATTGCTGCTGACACTACTGTTGCAGCTCCTGTTGACAGCGCTGCTGCTGACACTGCTGCTGTTGTAGCTCAGTAATAAACTGCGAATAGCGTAGTATTACAGGAGAGCCAATCCTCAGGATTGACTCTCTTTTTTTGTAGATGTCACACAGACGTCAAAACCGTACAGTACAAACAAAAAATCTCTCCGCCCCAACAGGACAGAGAGATTATATGTTTTTGCAGTATGACCTGCAAGATTACTCAGCTACAGGAGCCTCGGTCTCGGGTTGCTCTGCTGCAGGTTGTTCAACAACCGGAGCAGGAGCTGCTGCAGGAGCAGGTGCATTCTCGGCAACAACCTCGAAAGCAAGTGATGCGGTAACATCTTTGTGAAGCTTAACCTGGGCAACATACGAGCCAACCTCCTTCACATCCTTGATTACAATAACCTTGCGGTTAACCTCTATACCCTTCTTCTGGAGTTCCTCGGCCAACTGCAGATTGTTGACACTGCCATAAATCTGACCTGTTGCGCTGACCTTTGTTGCGATAACAAGGCTGACAGCATTGATCTTCTCAGCCAGAGCCTCAGCCTCGGCCTTGATTTTAGCCAACTTGTTAGCCTTCTGCTTCAACTCCTCGGCCAGCATCTTCTTTGCGCTCTCGCTTGCGATAACGCCCTTGCCAAAAGGAATCAGGTAGTTGCGACCGTATCCTGCCTTGACGGTAACGATTTCATTCTTGAAACCCAAACCGATGATGTCTTCTTTCAGAATAATTTCCATATCTACTGTCCTCCTTTTATTACTTCATCAAATCAGTTACGAATGGGAGCAGAGCCAAATGACGGGCACGCTTTACGGCCTGAGCCACACGACGCTGGTACTTGAGTGATGTACCTGTAATACGGCGAGGCAGAATCTTACCCTGCTCGTTCAGGAACTTCTTCAGGAAATCGGGATCCTTGTAATCAATGTACTTGATGCCGCTTTTCTTGAAACGGCAGTACTTCTTCTTCTTGGTGTCAATCGCAGGAGCGTTCAAATAACGTATTTCTGACTGTGCCATGATTATGCCTCCTTTTTATTGTTACGACGCTTTTCAGCATACTCTGCTGCATACTTGTCCATCTTTACTGTGATGTAGCGCAGCACTTTCTCGTCACGACGGTAAGCTGTCTCCAGGGTCTTGATAGTCTCAGGAGCAGCCTTGAACTCAACGAGTACATAAAAACCTGTACTCTTCTTCTCAATAGGATAGGCAAGCTTCTTCAGGCCCCAGTTCTCCTCGCTGATAATCTCAGCACCAGCATTGGTCAGTACGCCCTTGAACTTCTCTACCGCTTCCTTCATCTGTTCATCAGACAAAACGGGAGTCAAAATGAAAACGGTTTCGTATTGGTTCATAATACGTGTAAATAAGTTTTGATAATAATGTTAATTCTGCAAAAATGCTCGGCAAAGGTAGTGCTTTTCCATGACATACACAACCATTGCATACTTTTTTTTGGATAGAGTTGTTTTTTTTGCCTCAATTTTTAGGCTGTATGCCGGATTTTTCATTATTTTGTATTGCATTTGGCATACGAAAACAAAACAAGATATATATGAAGTACACAGGTATTATTATGATTGTGGTAGGTGCTTTGGCATTGGTATTCAGCTATCTCAGCGACCGTTACCTTGGTTCAGGCACAGTAGATAACAACTGGATTCAAGGTATTCCAATGCTGCTTATCATAGCAGGTCTGATAGTTCACATTATCATGAGCAGAAGAGCCGTAAAGTAAGCGCACCACCTTTCGGACAACAAAACAAAAGGACGGAAAAATATCCGTCCTTTTGTTTTTGTTTGTCCTATTGTTATTCCTTATTCTCATCTTCTTCAGGCACAATCAGGCGATAGCCCTTACCATGGACGTTATTTATCTCAATACGGTCGTCGGCACGCAGATGCTTGCGCAACTTGGTGATGTACACATCCATAGAACGTGCATTGAAATAGTTGTCGTCAATCCAGATGGTCTTCAGTGCCAACTCGCGCTCCAGCACCTCGTTGCTGTGTGAACAAAGCAATGCCAGCAGTTCACTCTCCTTTGTTGTCAGTTTCGTCTGCTCGTTACCGAAACTCAGTATCTGGCGCTGTGTATCAAAGGTAAACTTGCCAATTTGATAAACCGTCTGCACCTTCTGGTTCTTACCACGCACACGACGCATGATAGCCTCCATACGGTAAACCAACTCGTCCATGCTGAATGGTTTTGTCAGATAATCGTCAGCACCCAACTTGAAACCCTCCAGGATATCATCCTTCAGATTCTTTGCCGTCAGGAAGATGATAGGAACATCCTGATTGATAATACGTATCTCCCGGGCCAGGCTGAAGCCATCCATTCTGGGCATCATAACATCCAACAGACACATATCAAAGTGACTCTTGACAAAAGCCTTGTATCCGGATTCGCCGTCAAGATACAGCTCGGCATCATACCCTTTTGCCTGCAAATACTCTCTCAAAAGCATGCCGAGGCTCTCCTCGTCCTCGCACAGCAGAATTCTCTGTTTTTCCATAATTCGATTTATCTTAGGTATATATTCCTTTACATTTTACTAACTCTTACTCAGCGGCATCGTTATCAGGAACTTGGTTCCCTTGTTCAGCTCGCTGGTTGCCTTGATTGTACCGTGATGCAGTACAACCATCTTGTACACGTAAGCCAGACCCAGTCCAAAGCCCTTGACATTATGCTTGTTACCAGTATGGACGCGGTAGAACTTCTCGAATATCCGTTTAAGGTCTTCGCGACGGATGCCAATACCATTGTCACTTATCTGGATACAGATATTGTTCCCCTGATTCCACGTCGAAACCTCCAGATGCAGTTCCACATCATCACGCCTGTACTTGACCGCATTGTCCATCAGGTTGAATATTATATTGGTAAAGTGCATCTCGTCCACATACACATCAGCATCCATTGCATCCAGATGCACATCCACTGTACCACCGTTCTGCGTAACCTTCAGACTGAACGTCTGCACCACAGCATCTATCAGGCTATTGGCATCCAGAGTCTGCAATTTCAGGGCAATGTTACCACCGTCATACAACGACATCTGCAGCACCTTCTCGACCTGGAAGCGCAGGCGCTTGGCTTCCGACACTATAACATCACCCAGACGCGCATACATATCCTGCCCCTTCTGTATAGTCTTGTCAGCCAGCATCTGTGCCGCAATGCTTATCGTAGATATAGGTGTCTTGAACTCGTGCGTCATATTGTGGATAAAGTCATTCTTCATTTCCGTTATTTTCTTCTGCCGCACCACCAGATACACCGTGAACAGGAATGTCACAAGCAAGATGACCGTGAAAATCAATGCCAGTATAATCGTCTTGTTGGCACTGCGGATATAACTGTCCAAAGTCGGAAAATGTATAGACATCGTACCCATCTTACCTGACGGGTCATTGCGGAACAACGTCTGCGTATAGCTGAAATCATTGCCCGTGGCATCATAATCCGGACAACGGTAAACCTCCTCGCCGCCCGACGTGAACACACGGAAATGGAAAGGCAAATCGATACCGTTTGACCTGAGCGACATCGTCAGGGTTTCCTCCAGCACCATAGGATCCACACGCTGCTCAAACGGCTTGTTGCTCGAAGCATACAGCACCGTCATTATAACCTCGTCCAGCAACCCCTGCTCATACAGATAAGCATTAGCCACCTGTCGCTGGAATTTAAGCACACGGTTATGCATCTGATTGCCCAAGAACGGACGCATACCCAGGCTATCGTGATGCATACTCACTATTTCCTGCAGGTAATGGGCCGTCTCCATACGCTCCATGTCACGCGATGCCTGATCCAAACTGCGGAATACACTCACGTCAAACTGACGGCGGCGCATATCCTCGATAGACCTCGCATACTGCATCTGCAAATACAACAGTACCACAAAACTGGTACCCATCACAATGCATATTAACCAAATCATCCAGCGTTTCATAACACAAATATATATCCTTTCACACATATATACATTAAAAGAGGCCCGTATGCCAGACCTCTTTTAACACTTCTTTTTATTATTCGTCAGTTCTACTTGCTATTTTCGCAACTACTCCTCCTCCTTATAAGCAGCAACCAGCTTCTGCTGAACGTCGCCCGGAACAAGCTCGTAGCTTGCGAACTTGGTAATGAAACTTGCACGACCGCCCGTCAAACTGCTCAAAGCCGTCGAATAGTTACTCATCTCCTTCAACGGAGCCTTGCAAGTCAGCTTCTCGTAACCATTCTCGCTCTGCATGCCCGTAATCATAGCACGACGACCCTGCAAGTCACTCATCACATCACCCATCTTGTCACTCGGCACAAATACCTCGACATCGTAAATTGGCTCCAGAATCTTAGGGCCTGCCTCGCGGAAAGCCTGCGCAAACGCATTACGGCCTGCCAGCATGAACGACAGCTCGTTACTGTCAACCGGATGCATCTTGCCATCATATACTATTACGCGCACATCGCGTGCGTAGCAGCCAGTCAGCGGACCCTGCTCCATGCGCTGCATGATACCCTTCAGGATAGCAGGCATGAAACGTGCATCAATGGCACCGCCCACAACACTGTTTACGAATACCAACTTACCGCCCCACTCCAGGTCAACCGTCTCGGTACCCTTCACATTCATGCGGAACTCCTGATTGCCAAACTTGTAAACATCAGGATCAGGCATACCCTCGTAATAAGGCTCGACAATCAAGTGCACCTCGCCAAACTGACCGGCACCTCCCGACTGCTTCTTGTGACGGTAGTCAGCACGCGCAGCCTTGGTAATCGTTTCGCGATACGGAATCTTGGGCTCGTCAAAAACAATCTGAATCTTCTCGTTGTTCTCCATACGCCACTTGAGCGTGCGCAGGTGGAACTCACCCTGACCGTGAACCAGAATCTGCCTCAGCTCCTTCGACTGCTCGATAACCCATGTCGGATCCTCCTCGCGCATCCTCTGCAAGGCATTCATCATCTTCTCCGTCTCCTGCTCGTTTGCAGCACGCACTGCACGGCTATACTTAGGATTCGGGTACTTGATAAAGTTGAAGCGATTCTCGCTATTCTTGTCATTCAGCGTATTGCCTGTCTTCACATCCTTCAGCTTAACCGTACAGCCAATATCGCCAGCAACCAGCTGCTCGACCTTGATACGCTGGGCACCTGCACAAACAAACAACTGTGCTATACGTTCCTTGCTGCCACGGTCGGCATTGGTAAAGTCATCACCCTCGTGCACCGTACCGCTCATTACCTTGAAGTACTGCACCTCACCGATATGAGGCTCTACGGCAGTCTTGAAGAAATACAGACTCGTAGGAGCTTTGGGGTCAGGATTGACCACCTCGCCACGAGTATTATGCACCTGAGGCATCTGATCCACGAAAGGAACCACGTTGCCCAGGAACTCCATCAGACGGCGGACTCCCATGTCCTTACCTGCGCATACGCAGAACACAGGGAACATTCCACGGCTGGCCAAGCCCTTGCGGATACCCTCGCGCATCTCGTCCTCGGTCAGCGTTTCACTCTCGAAGAACTTCTCCATCAATCCCTCGTCATGTTCAGCGGCAGCCTCGACCAGAGCCTTGTGCATCTCCATTGCCTTATCCATCTGGTCTGCCGGGATTTCCTCGATAGTAGGAGCACCACCCTCGGGACCCCACGAATACTTCTTCATCAGCAGAACGTCAATCAGGCTGTTGAAATTAGGACCACACTCCACCGGATACTGAATGGGAACGACCTTGCTACCGTAAATCTCGGTCAACTGCTCCAGAATACGGTCAAAATCAGTATTCTCATCATCCAGCTGGTTAACCAGGAAAATAACAGGCTTGCCCAGTTTCTCGGTATAGCGGAAATGGTTCTGTGTACCCACCTCGACACCGTTTGCACCCTTCAGCAACAATATTGTAGTGTCACTCACATTCATTGCAGTAAGCGCCGCACCTACAAAGTCATCACTACCCGGACAGTCAATGATGTTCAGCTTCTTGTTGTTCCACTCGACATGGAATACAGTGCTGAACACACTATATCCATACTCCTGCTCTACGGGGAAGTAGTCACTAACCGTGTTATGCTGGGTAATACGGCCGCGACGGCTAATCAGTCCTGCCTCGTAGAGCAGGCTCTCAGTCAATGTTGTCTTACCACTGCCATCATTACCCAACAGGGCAATGTTCTTGATTTCCTGTGTCTGATAAACTTTCATAGTATAGGTATTTAATTGTATTTTGTGTCAATTCAAGTTCAAAACCGGGTATAAAAATACACAAAATAGCCGACATCCATACCGCCCGGAATTATGTTTTACAACATCAAGTCCGATATTATGTCGTTTGACACGAAAATACCCTCGCTACCAAGGCGCAGGTAACCATCCTCAAGCACCATCCTGCCCGATTGGATATGTTTTTCAGCCATACACAACATATAATCCACACGCCCGGCAGGCACCTCGTCAATACATATACCCACACTCGTACGCAAGCGCTTCATCACCATCTCGTCGTAAAGCTCACCATCCGTCAGATGCTCCTCCTCATACAGCACACACCCTTCGCAGTACGTCTGCAAATCAGCATTGTTGCTACGGCGCACACGACAGCCGTCATAACTATGTGCCCCCGGGCCAAGTCCCACGTATGGCTCCTCCCTCCAGTAACCGCTGTTGTGACGCGAGAACATACCAGGCTTGCAGAAATTACTAATCTCGTAATGCTCCATCCCACACTTGCGCGTACATTCCACCAGATACCTGTACATTTCCAGCGCAGTCTCCTCGTCCGCCTCCTGCACCTCTCCCCTGTCACGCATACGCGCCAGCACAGTACCGTCCTCCCACTGCAGCGAATACGCACTCAGGTGCGGTATGTCCAGCGACAATATACCGTCCACGTCATGCCTCCACTTCTCCATCGTCTGACCCGGCAAGCCATACATCAGGTCAAGGCTCAGATTCGTATATTCCGCCTCGCGCAACAGACTCACCGCACGAATTGCATCAGCAGCCCTGTGCCTACGGTTTACAATCCTCAGCACATCATCATCCAGCGACTGCACACCCATCGAGATACGGTTTACCGGCGTATGCCGCAACATCGACACAAAATCCGGCGTGACGTCATCAGGATTTACCTCGACAGTCACCTCTGCACCCTCACAAGCCTCGGGCAAGGCAGCAAATATCTGCCGCAGCTGCTCACCCGTCAGTTGCGACGGAGTGCCACCACCTATATATATGGTATTGGCCCGTGCACGCTCCAGTTCGTCCCAACGCTCCCCCGCCTCGGCACACAGGGCATCCACGTAAGCCTGAACCAAATCCGGCCTTACGGACGAAAAAAAGTCGCAGTAATAACACCGCGACTTGCAGAAAGGAACGTGTACGTATATCATCTGCCCCCCGTCAATACCAGTTCGTAGAAACAGGGATAGACATTAGTCGTTGCATGAATCTGTCCCTGACTATGCGGAACTATCAGTCGCACCTTGGCAACAGACTCTTCGCTGTTCTGCCGCCCCAGACGCAAGTAGGGCATCGCAGCCAGCCAACCGGCAATCACACTGCTGCTGCCATACGTATTGTATATAAGCGAGCCAGTAGGCGATGTCGTATCGTAGCTGCCGCTGAACGTGCCATAGTTGTTGCTGATGTTCATCACCTCGGGATTACCTATGTAAACACCGTTCGTGTTGCTCAGTTGCAGCGAGTCACCCAATATGTTGTACTCCCAGAAACGCGCACTTACCTGACGGCTCTCGTTACGCCCGATATAGCTACCCGTACCCTTGCGCACAATCTGCATGTAAATACCCGTACGGGAAAAACGCACATACTCGTTACGCTCCAGGTTAGTAGTGCTGTCCTGATTCACGAACTCCTCCTCGGTAATAGGATTTATCTTACCGATATTCAGCAACGTATCGCCATCGTGCACCAGCACCACCTCACGTTTTATAAAACTGTCAATCGCCTTCGACTCGCGTTTCTTCTGCTCGGCATACGATGTATCCGACTGACCACACGAAACCAAGGTAATCGCCGTGACAACCAAAGCAAGGCACAGAACTATATATCTATTCATCCGTTTTTATCCCTTTTGGGCGCAAATATACAACTTTAAATTCAAATATGGTACTGTTTCGCCCCCTTATCTTACTATTTCAGCATAGTCTCATAGAACTTCACTGCCTCGTGGAAACGCTTCACAGCCTCATCCATCGAGCACTCCAACCTGCCACCGGCTGCATTCAGGTGACCACCGCCGTTAAAGAAACGCGCACACAACTCGTTGCACGGAAAATCATCCACACTGCGCAACGATATACGCACCACGTTCCTATGCTCCGTATCCTCGCTCAGCAAGGCCGACAGGCGCATACCGCTTATCTGCAATGGCAGGTTCACAACACCCTCGGTATCACCGTTCTTTATACCCAGCATACGGCGCTCGGCATTAGTCAACGTCATCAGCGATGTATGCAAGCCCTTCTGCACCTCCATCTTGACATACAGCATATACCCAATCAGGCGCATACGGGCAGGCGACGCCGTCCACATCACGTTACGGTATATACGATCCTTGTCCACACCACGCTCCAACAGGCGGCATATACAATCGAACACCACAGGACGGTTGCTATTGTAGGTAAATGCTCCCGTATCGGTCATCATACCCGTATAAAGGCATACAGCCATATCCAGACCTGCCTCCTGCAACACGCCCATCTGATACAGCACATGACACAATATCTCGCACGTTGCACACATCTGCGGCTCGGATATCACCATATTACAGAAATCTTCCGGGTCCTGGTGATGATCTACCATTACCTTGCACGCAGGACTGCCCAGCACGGCAGCCTCCATTTCCTGTACACGCTTGGAACAGTTCAGGTCACACACCCACATCAGGTCAGCCCCACCAATCAGCCGCTCAGCATCCTCCTTGTGCTTGTCATAGCGGACAATCTCTGATGCCCCCGGCATCCATGCAAGGAAATCGGGAAAACAGTTAGGAACGACAACACTGCACTCCTTTCCCATCGAACGCATCCAATGCCACAACGCCAACGTACTGCCCAGCGCATCACCGTCCGGATTTACGTGACACACGCACACCACACGCCTGGCATCATCTATAACCTTACGCAGTTCTGCCAACTGCCCATCACTCAATAATTTCTCCATAAACGCTGGCAAAGTTACGAAAAAACGAGCGCAGAACAAAAGAATTCATTCTTTTTTGTGCCGAGTGACAGTAACTTCGATGAAGTCAATGTTACGAAAAAAAACGAGCGAAATGTAAAAGGAAAGCCCGCCTGTTCCTTGCATTTCGCTCACCTTTTTATATCTTTGTCAACGAATCATATAAAAAATCAACTAACCCAACATACCAACACTATGAAAAAAACACTTGCTTCGATTATCGTTCTGTGTATTTCAATTATAGCCGTCAATGCACAGGATGTGATTGTAAAAAAAGACGGAAGCACCATTCTGTCCAAAATCCTTGAAGTCAATCCCAATGACGTAAAGTACAAAAAGTTCTCGAACCCTAACGGACCGACATACACCATCATCAAGTCCGAAATAATGTCCATCAATTACGAGAACGGAGACAAGGACGTATTCAATACCGCACAGTCAAGCGAGGCAGGAAAATCATTCGGGGTAAATCCTAAACTCCAGGAAGACAACCTGCAGCTTGTACGTGAATACAACAGCATCCAACTGGCCCCCAAAACCGGGAAAAAGTCAAACGATGATATGCTCACATTCCTCATGGGACTGAAGGAAGGCTCCGTTATCGAGACTCCGGAACTGAAGGTCACATTTACTATGAAACATTGGTTCGGTCGCGTCACTATGTTCGGAAACAAAGTGAAGAACGAGCGCATCCTGGATTTGGGCGAAGACCCTGCAATGCGCTTCTATAACCATCAATACAAACTGGTCGTTACCCTGAAAAACAAGACCGACAATACCATTTACGTTGATTTGGCCAACAGTTTTATCCTCCGCGACAATCAGGCAAATCCGTACTTCGCCGCCGGCGAGTCCAACGGAAGATATACTCAGCGAGTTATTTCTATTCCCCCAATGTCATCCTTGTCGCTGGAGCCGCAGAATATTGGTCAAGGAGATACCTGGGTAACAACCCGAAACTCCGTTGCCGAATATGATATTATCAAGAGCTACATGCCCTATTTCACGGAAAAAGGATATTCACAGGAGAAGAAAAATTCAATATTTCTGTTTGACAAATTGGAAAAAGGAGGAAAGGTTGACATCCCGCTGATGCCGGAAATCAATCCATTATCCGTTCACATAACATATTCGCTGGACGAGAAGATTACCACCTCGCAAAACATGCACATGGACTTCTATCTACGTCAAGTACTGCGAGGCGACAACTGGGATTACAGCAATGGAGCCCTGATATTCTATAACATCAAATCCTTCTGGAAAATACTCAAGACCTGAAACATAACCTAATGATTTCATACTATGACAGACCTCATTGAAGACCGGGAGATCTTTATGAAAGGTGTTGACTACTCTTACTACTATGAACAAACCGATTAAGCGAGAATGAGGTGTATAGCAGCAAATACTCTCGCTCGACAATAATAACAAATCAATTTATTTTGTATTGTGCTCGCTTAATTGTATAATTGACTTCGTCGATGATACTATCGCTCGGGAATAAAAAGAAAAGCCCGCTTTCCTTTTGTATTTCGCTCGCTTAATCGTATCTTTGTAGGCGTAGTCGGTTAAGGAAAAACAGATATAACGGCATGGATGAAATCTATGAGCAAGAAGTCTATAAGGTTTTGGGGTGACCACGAGGTTAGGGCCGTATGGGACGAAGAACAGAGCAAATGGTGGTTCTCGGCTACTGACATTGTGAGGGCAATCAACGACGAGGAGGACTATGTGAAAGCTGGCAACTACTGGCGTTGGCTTAAGAAGAAGCTTGTTACTGATGGTGTTCAACTCGTGAGCGTCACTCACGACTTCAAGTTCCTGTCTCCCGACGGCAAGCAGCGAGCGGCTGATGCTCTGGATGCAACTTGTGTTCAGACACTGGCAAAGCATTATCCCAACAATCGGGCGAATGCCTTCCTGGATTGGTTCGTCTATAGCGATAACAGCATCGACGGCCAAAGCAAGAAGAAAGCTTATACCCTAATAGAGAGCGGATTGCTGGATAGCATGGAACCGGGAACGGTGAAGAGTCTGAAGCAGATTCATGCCTATCTGTTCGGCGGACTCTACGACTTCGCCGGTCAGATTCGCACCAAGACGATTTGGAAGGATGGCACATTGTTTTGCAGGGCAGAATATCTGGCAGAGAATTTGTGTAAGATAGAAAGTATGCCCCAGAACACTTTCGATGAGATTGTCAATAAATATGTTGAGATGAACGTGGCACATCCTTTCATGGAAGGGAACGGACGAAGTACTCGCATCTGGCTTGACATGATTTTCAAGAAGCAACTGAAACTTTGTGTTGATTGGAGCAAGATAGACAAGAAAGACTACCTTGCCGCTATGCGCCAAAGCACAACGGACGCCCGTCGCATCAAGGAACTACTCTCGGGGGCTATGACAAACCTCATTGAAGACCGGGAGATCTTTATGAAAGGTATTGACTACTCTTACTACTATGAACAAACCGATTAAGCGAGAATGAGGTGCGTAGCAGCAAACACTCTCGCTCGACAATAATAACAAATCAATTTATTTTGTATTTCGCTCGCTTAATCGTATTTTTGTGGAAACAGAATAAAAAGAAGTGTAATGCTGGACTTTGCAGCCATAGATTTTGAAACAGCGAATAACGAACGTAGCAGCGTTTGCTCCGTAGGAATAGTTATTGTTAGGAATGGTGAGATTGTAGATACGTTCTACTCACTAATCCAGCCAGAACCGAACTACTATAACTACTGGTGCAGTCAAGTTCATGGCCTTTGTCATGAAGATACTGACGATGCACCAGTGTTCCCCAAAGTCTGGGCACAAATAGAGCCGCTGATAGAGGGCCTGCCCCTTGTGGCTCATAACAGGCCCTTTGATGAAAGTTGTCTGAAAGCAGTTTTTCATGTTTACCAGATGGATTATCCAGATTATGAGTTCTACGATACCCTGTGTGTCTCACGCAGAGTTTTCCCATACCTCTGTAATCATCAGCTTCATACAGTAGCCGAAGAGTGTGGCTACAGTTTAAAGAACCATCATCACGCCCTTGCCGATGCTGAGGCATGTGCTTGGATAGCAAGGGAGATATTGTAAATATTAAACACAAAGAAACTTCAATTACTATGTCGTATTATCACGATAATTGTTATGACAGATAGGCTATACTCAAAATATTTGTGGTTGATTACCACAATCCATGATGCTGGCAAGATCTCGTTTGAGGATATAGCAAGCAGATGGAACGATGCGTATATTAATGATTTGCATCAGCCATTGAAACTCAGGACCTTCCATAATCATCGCAATGCGATACTGATGCAGTTTGGAGTTGTGATAGAGTGTCAGAGGGGCTCTAACCTTTATTATATAGAGAATCCAGATGTGTTGAAGAAAGACTCCATCAACCAATGGCTGCTTGATTCCTTTGCAGTAAGCAACCTCTTGATGGATAATCGCACTATTAGCGACAGAATAATGTTGGAGGATGTACCGTCTGGGAGATACTACCTTGAAATTATTATAAAAGCGATACGAGAGAATTACCAAATATCGATTGATTATGAGGATTTCTTTGGCAATACCATACAGGGATTAACTATCAGCCCCTATTTTATCCGTTTATTTAAACGTCGCTGGTACGTGCTGGCTTTTGTGCCACGAGAAAAAGAGATTCGTCGTTTTGGGCTTGACCGTATCAAGTGCATAGAAATTCAAGAATCCAAATTCAAATATCCCAAAGACTTCTCTCCTCAGGAGTATTTCACAGACTTCTATGGTGTTTTCCACGACACGAAACCTATGACCATACGTTTGAAGGCATATCGGGAGAAGCCTCATTATTTGCGTTCACTTCCTCTGCATCACAGCCAGCGTGAGATTGAATCTAATAATGTATATACCATTTTTGAATATAAGATAGCTCCTACATACGATTTCATTCAAGAGATTCTGTATCACGCCAACCAGCTGGAAGTACTGTCTCCAGAGTCTTTTCGTCAGCAAATCAAGGCCATTATTCAAGAAATGTACGGTTTCTATGAATAATTTTCGTTGATATGCAATCATGTTGCATTTCGGCGCCATACCTTTGCAGAAAAAATGAAAGAGTTATGGCAAATACTGAAAACATTAAATTCCTCCAGAGTGAGAAGGAATGTGAATCTTGGTTTAAGATTAAAGAAAATGGAGATGACGTCATTTTAGAATTTTGTTCAAAGGATGTTGTGGGAGATATTGTTATTCCAGAGGGTGTGACGTTTATCTGGCCACCTGCTTTCGGGGGATGTTCTGGCATTACATCAATCACGATTCCCAAGGGAGTAACGAAGGTTGAGACTTATAGCTTCTGTAATTGCTCCGGGCTAACTTCAATTAGTGTTGCATCAGATAATCCGAAATACGATAGTCGAAATAACTGCAACGCAATCATAGAAACAGAGAGTAACATCTTAATTAGTGGGTGTAAAAACACGATTATCCCCAAGAGCGTAACGAGCATTAGCAGCGGTGCTTTCGCTGGTTGTACTGGGCTGACATCAGTTAGAATCCCCGACTGCATTACGAGCATTGGCTGCTTTGCGTTCTGTGGCTGCACAGGACTCGCGACATTTTCAATTCCCCAAAGTGTAAAGAGAATTGACGATTTTTGCTTCATCAAATGCTCCGGTCTCATGTCCATTACCATTCCCCAAAATGTAACAAGCATAGGTTTGTCTGTCTTTTCTGGCTGCAATAGTCTCTCGTTCCTTAGCGTTGCCTCTGGTAATCCGAAATACGATAGTCGAAATAATTGCAACGCAATCATAGAAACAGAGAGCAACACCCTGATAAGTGGATGTAAAAACACCATGATTCCTGATAGCGTAACAAGCATTGGATATGGCGCTTTCGAGGGATGTTCCGACCTAACGTCAATCACAATTCCCGGTAATGTAAAGAAAATCTGCCTTGGAGCCTATCGCGACTGTTCCCAACTTGTGTCTGTAACGTGTTTTGCCAGAAAAGTTCCGAAGTTGGGAGAGACGGTGTTCCAAGGTCTGCCTCTCGATTCTGCCACACTATACGTACCTAAATCATCTGTGGGCGCCTACAAAAGAGCAAATCAGTGGAAAGACTTCGGTCGTATCGTGGGAATAGACATTTAATGGATTTTGTTTTATAAAAAATGAAAGAGTTATGGCAAATTTTAATGAACTTGAAAGATTGGGTGAAAGGTTCCCCAATAAGAATGTTGGTTGTGGCAATCCTGATTCGAAAATTCTGGTCGTCACACAGAAAGTAGGAAATGAAACGGAGGACTTTAAGTATCTTCGAAAGCTATTTGTAAAAATCCTTGGCGCTGAAGATGTCCTTGACCTCTGCTATTACGTTGTTTATGATGAAGAATTATTGAAAGATTCTTTCTTTGAACATTTTCAGGCCATCATATATACATTCATTGATGGAAGCCAATTGGACCAGCAAAATCCTGGAAGATTATTAGGGATGGAGTGGGTATCAGAATGTACCGTTGAAGATGGGGCTATTCAGCGTTTATTTGTAGCGCACTCGAAAACAGAAGAAGAAAGAACAGAAAGAATAATGCTCTGCACTTTTCCATTTGATAAAGTCTCACATGCCATTCTCAAATGCAGTAGACTATTACTCAATTGGTTTCTTTTATCCCAAAAAGAAAAAAATCCTCAATAAAAAAAGTTTTTCCAAAAAACAATTGCAATATTTGCAGTCGAGTAAACCAAGTTAATTGATTATGGACAGAGAAAAATTATTTGAAGAGTTCTTGAAGGAATGTAAAGATAAAGAACAAATATGTGGCACAGGTAATCATAACTCCAACATTCTTTTAGTAGGGAATGAGCATTACTCTGAAACACCAATAGATGATTGGAAGAAATATCTGATGTGCAATTATAATTATTGTGAGAAAACAAAGTCATGGAGTAATTTTAACAAAAGCAAAACATGGCTTTATTATCAAAAGCTGATTGATGCAGCCATTCCTCACCGTTTGAAGCCGACTATCCGAGGAGAGCGAAATTTTGAAGAAGATGCCTTTACAACGGAACTTAACAGTGAAGCCAAACCATCAAGTAGAGTTAAAGGAAAAGAAGAACGGGTAAAACTCAGAAAATGTATCGAATCGAGACTGGAATTATTCAAACAGTCTGATTTTATTAAATCTTTTCCAGTTGTCGTCTTAGCGTGTGGGAGTTATTTGACGAATCGTATAGAAAAAGGAGTTACACAAATCAATGATACATTTGGTGTAGAATTTGATAAAGAGTTAAATTTAGAAGGAGTGCCCAAGGGGTGGCATAAAAATAAGAATGGGAAATTGTGGTTTACAACACACCATAGTAAGGATAAGCAGAAATTGGTTATCCATACATGGCAATTTAGTTTGAAATATACATGCCATGAGGATAGAGAATGGCTAATAAAGGAAATGGCCTCTGTTATTAGAGACCATTTAGACCATTTGAGAAAACTTGGCTTAATTTGATAATAGAAATATAACATGCCTAAACACAATAGATTCCCTGGGCAATACTGCGTTATTGATGAGTCTGGAAAAGTTGTTATCCCGGGTACTTTCGTTTTCACAGAGGGATTGGCTGCGATTCTAAACAAAAATAACGATAAATGGGGCTTCATTGACGAAACAGGCAAGGTTGTGATTCCGTGTCAGTGGGGATTTGCTGGATATTTCTCTGAAGGATTAGCTGCCGTTGCGGATGAACATGATAAGTGGGGATTCATTGACAAAACGGGTAAGATTGTTATTCCATGCCAATGGAGGTGGGCTGTGTGGTTCATAAACGGAATGGCATTTGTCAAAAACGAACAAGACAAATTTGGCTTCATCGATAAAACTGGAAAGGTGGTGATTCCGTGTCAGTGGAAATGGGTAGATAGTTTTTCCGAAGGATTAGCTCCTGTTCAAGACGAGAATGACAAGTGGGGCTACATTGATACGACAGGGAAGTTGGTAATATCTTGTCAATGGAAAGATGCCGCAATTTTCTCTGATGGATTGGCGGCTGTCAAAAACGAACAAAACAAATATGGTTTCATTAACAAAAAGGGTGAGATGGTGATTCCGTGTCAGTGGAAGGTGGCAGATACTTATTTTTCAGAAGGACAGGTTAGAGTTGAGGATGAACAAGGGAAATGCTTTCATATTGACAAGACGGGGACGGTTGTAGAGAAATGTTGATAGCTTCGGTGGGGTATTAGAACTGCAAAACATCATTATGGAAGATAAATTCAAGGGACTAAGTTACGGGGAGGTCTTAGATTTGTTGCCTAATTGCAAGAATCTTGATGATGAGATTGAAATTTATAAGAAACTGGTGGAGCTTGGCGAGAAGGAAATTGCTGAGTTGAAAGACGAAGAAGATTTGTTAGAGCTACCAACAGGAGAAGCGGCTTTTTGTGTTCCTGACTTTCTGGACCACTATGCTGCACCAATGGATAACCTGTCGCAGATATATGTGAGACGGAAAGAGTATGCAAAGGCATTGCCTCTGTTAGAGCAAGTCCTTCCAATATATAGAACCTTAGAGATTTTCAATCCCAACTACACCTATCAGCGAGTTTACGCTACAGAACGATTGGTAGAATGTTTGAAGGAACTCGGCAAAAAGAACCTTGCCACCCTCTATGGTTATGAGTTAAAACATCTAAGGTCAAGTTGATTCTTCCTCTTCCTGAATAAGATGATGTAAGATGTAAGAGGGAAGAAGGAAGATGTTTTGGCGTGACCTATCTAACTTTTGCTTTATTTCAAACATATTAGGCTTACCTTTTGGTGGGCTCATTATTTCTTTGTACCTTCGCATATCCAAAACAAAAGATATGGCACAGAAAGATAATAAACTGATACTATATAAAGATATTGAAGGTCAGGTGAAAAGACAATGAGTTAAAAAAGGAAGTGGTTGTTTGGAAATTCCGAACTACCACTCCACATGGTGCTATCGAAGGAAACTGACGAAGGCGAAGAAGCCTGAATTTGAGAATTTAGCCTCCAAACTTTTTGCAGCTTATTCGTGATAATTATGATATTGCACTGAAAAGTTGACACATATGCCACTTTTTTAGCCTAAAAGTATTGCGATTCAGTATATATTACTATCTTTGCGCTGAAAAGTTGGCACATGTGCCATAAATTCATTGTACAATGGAGATAAAAAGAGACAGCTATTTGAATCAACTGGTCAATGCCCGACAGAATGGATTCATTAAAGTAGTTACCGGACCGCGCAGGTGCGGGAAGTCATACTTGTTGAAAACCTTGTTCCACAACCACTTGCTTTCAGAAGGGGTGAATGAGAGCCGTATCATTGAAGTGGATCTGGAGGATAGGGCCAATAAGGAGTTGAGAGATCCTGATGCATTGCTGGCATACGTCAAGTCCAGGATAACTAGCCAACAGTTACATTTCATCATTCTGGATGAGGTGCAGAAGGTTGATGAGTTTGTTGATGTGCTCAACAGCCTGCTGCATATTAAGAACGCTGACGTTTATGTGACTGGAAGCAACTCGCACTTCCTCTCTGCCGATATTGCTACAGAGTTCAGGGGACGTGACCATCAAATAAGGGTTTATCCATTGAGTTTCACAGAATACTACTCTGCTGTAGGTGGAGACAAGAGCGATGCTTGGAAAGACTACTACACTTTTGGCGGTCTTCCCTTAATATTGTCCTTCACCACTGACCAAGAGAAGGCAGACTATCTGCGCAAGCTGTTCCAAACCGTGTATATGGCAGACATATTGGAAAGATATAAAATCAAAAACGACAAGGAACTGCGTGAACTGGTTAGCATTTTGGCTTCCTCTATAGGTTCGCCCAACAATCCGACGAAGATTGCAAATACATTTAAGAGCGTTGAGAAGTCGAACATCACAAGCCAAACTATCGACAAGTATCTCCTTTATCTTAAAGAGGCTTTTGTCATCAATAAAGCAGAGCGTTTTGATGTAAAAGGAAGGAAATACATAGGTACGCAGTCTAAATACTACTTTGAGGACTTGGGCATCCGCAATGCGCTGATAAACTTCCGTCAGCAGGAAGAGAATCATATCATGGAGAATGTTATCTACAACGAACTCTGCATGCGTGGCTATCAGGTGGATGTCGGTCAGGTGGAAATCCGGAAGAGAACCGAAGACGGAAAGCAGGAAAGGATGCGTCTTGAAGTAGATTTTATCGTCAATCAGGCAAGTCAGAGGTATTATATTCAATCAGCCTTGGTTATTCCCGACAAAGAGAAAGAAAATCAGGAAACCCAATCATTGGTTAATATAGATGACTCTTTCAAGAAGATTGTTATTGTGAAAGACAACATCAAGCCTTGGCGTAATGAAAAGGGCATCCTGATGATGGGACTAATGGACTTCTTGGTAAATAAGAATAGTTTGGAAGTATAAACTGGCATACCTTTCGCATACCCTTCGCATAGTGTAGGCATACCCTTCGCATACCCAGGCAGCCTATTTGGGTATGCCAAGGGGCTGGGTAGGAGCAGAGAAGGAGCAGAGTACTTGCTGCCTGGGAGCTGGATAGAGGAAGGAAAACGATCTCGCACCAATACGGAAACCAATTGGGCCTTGTAGAGAGAAGTGAACTGTAAGAAAGCGTATCAGTTGTATCAGTGTATCAGTAGAAAAATGAGGGTCAGATACCTCTATATATAATATACAACTAATTAATATATAGGTAGTTATGTATGAAATTGACAAGGATTGGCACATCAAAAAACAAACTGAAATAACTGAAACAACTGAAACGCAGCAGCTGTAAATTCTCCTAAAAGGCAGTATATCAGACAGATACGATGTCAATAAACATGAACAAACACGCCGCTTCTGCTCGTAAAAGTTACAGATAATGCTCGTTTTTGCCACATTTTGGACCCCAAAATCGTACACGAACCCCTATTTTCGATACTTTTTCCTGTACTTTGCGTAAAAAGTCGCTTTGTAAAATTTCGTGCTCGGATACGAATCTGAGGTGTTTTATGTTGCATTATTGGGATTCGGAGGAAAAAAGTGTCTGTAATGCTTTTGGCACTCAAAACATTTTTCCGAAATCGATTTTGACCATTTTGACCTTGACCACTTCGACCGCGAGTCTGTGAAAATTAGTGTTTTTGAGACTTAGGTCCCTAAAATATTTTCGCTCGGAAGAAAAAATAATCGAATTATTTTGTTCTTCTCTCACTTAATCGTATTTTTGCAATGGGAAACAATGATATAGAGTTATGAATAAGCAGCAAATGATAAAGAAAATCGCTGAATACTTCAAGACGCAGCCCGTCCTGAAGGCATGGCTCTTTGGTTCCTATTCACGTGGTGAGGAACGTGCAGACAGCGATGTGGACATTCTGTTTGTACCTGATATGTCGCAGAAGTTCAGTTTGCTTACTCTTGGTGGGATGTATATGGACTTGAAAGACATCCTGAATCGTGATGTTGACCTTATACCAGAGGATTCACTCCTTCCATTTGCTAAAGAAGGTGCCGAACATGATAAAATTCTGATTTATGAGAGAGCAAGTTAGAGACAGAGGTCGCTTGGAACATATATTGGACCAAATAGATAAGATTCTGAATATTGCGAAAGGTAAGACTTTTGCAGAATTCAGCGAAGACCCTCTTCTGTTTGGCGCGATTTCTTACTACACTATGATTATCGGTGAGGCAACATACATGTTAACAAAAGAGTTTAAGGAACAGCATCCGTCTACTCCTTGGCGCCAAATAGAAGGTATGCGACACCATATTGTTCACGGATATGCTCAAATCAGGAAAGATATGCTCTGGAATGTTGTACAAGAAGATCTTCTTCCCCTTAAAACGCAGATTGAGGAAATTATCTCTAAGACAAATTGGGACGAATGGGAGAAGCAAAACATAGAAGCATAATCCAGTAATTTTGAATAAACTATATATGCCTGTTGGTCACTGACCAGCAGGCATTTTTTGAGCCACAGCGTACCAAGACAGAAACAACGGCGTAGAAACGATGAAATAATGACGTAGGAAGGCCAAAACAACGGCGTTGATTTTTTGACCACGAATTACATGAATAAACACGAATCTTTTATTGACTAAAACCGTCAAAACCATCCTCTCTGTGCTGCATACTCTATGAGTATTTGTTATAAGATGTCGTACAAGTTCTTTATAAGCGAGCTTCTAAGCCCTTGTCCAACATCTTATAACAGCCTTACGGCTTAGCAGCACATTTCGGGAAAACAATAAAAAAGGTTTACCGTTTACGGTTGAAGAGGTTAGCGGTTGTTTTTTCGGTTTTGCCTCGGATGATGTCTGTAGTTGCTATAGCAACGGGTTATGATGTCAGGGGTTTGTGCAAGAGCTTGTTCTTAGGTACAAAGCAATGACAGCAGAACAGCGGTTCGAAGAACCAAGACATCAGAAGAGGATGGTTTTAAAGGTTTTGGTAATTATGCATTATGAACGCCGAAGGGGTCGCGAGCCAACGGCGAGAACGAAGTGGCAATTGAGAATTATGAATTAATTCGAATGATTCGTGTGATTCGTGTGATTCGTGGTCAGTCATAAAAACGTTCAAATAGCGAGAGGCCGTTTCTCTGACGGACCTACGGCGTGGAACGAAATGTCATAATAAATTCTTTGGTCAGGAAGATGCGCAAAATAGCGTATTATAAGTGGACATTATGTGCATTTTATCGGATTTTACTAAAGTCTTTTTTGCATTTTATCGGATTTTGGAAATTATATCGTATCTTTGCACTGCGTCATTACAAGTCAAGGAATTGTAAAACAATATAGTTATGATAGACGAGAAGATAATACTTCAAGTACTGGCTGAGCAACAGGAGGAAATAAAGAGTTACAAACCTCAGAAATGGGTGTCCCGCAAGGAAGAGTCGCTCTTCGAATTCGACACAAAGATGGCCCAAGTGGTAATAGGCGTTCGCAGAAGTGGAAAATCAACAATTTGCCACAAGGTGCTGTTGGAGCGCGGCATTAGATATGGTTATGTAAACCTGGATGATGACCGTTTGGCTGACATGAAGACCGAAGACCTCAATACGGTTCTCTCGTGCGTATATCAGTTGTATGGCACCGATATCCCTTATCTGGTGCTCGACGAGATACAGGATGTAGACGGATGGTACCTGTTTGTGAACCGTCTGCTGCGCACCGACCTACACATCTTCGTAACAGGTAGTAATGCTAAGTTGCTCAGCGGCGAACTGGCCACGCATCTTACAGGACGTTACAACGAAATTCATCTGTATCCGTTCTCGTTTTTGGAGTATTGCGTGTTTCATCAAATAGACACCAAGGGTATTACCACCAAGAATGATGCCAACCGTAAGCGAGCTTTCGTGGATTACATACACGACGGAGGCTTTCCTGAGATGCAGGGACTTCGAAACAAACGGGCATATGTGCAGAGCCTGATAGAAGCCATTCTGCGAAAAGACATTCAAAAACGTTTCAAAATCCGTAACATAGAGGCGCTTCGCAAGTTGGCTCATCATCTTATCAATAATGCCTGTCAGGAAGTCAACTATGATGAGTTGTCCGATTTGCTCGGCATTACCGACAAGACTGCGAAGAAATACGTGGATTATCTTTGTCAGGCCTTCCTGATCCAGTTACTCACCCGCCATTCCTTCAAGAGTAAGGAACGCATACGCAACCAGAAGGCATACGTTGTCGATACCGGTTTGCAAGGCAATCGCGATAACACACTGGCTCCCGAGAACCTTGGCTGGCGGCTGGAGAACGTAGTTTATATTGAACTACTGAGACGCTGTGCCTACGATTTCTATGATGTCTACTACTATAAGCCCAATCCAAGGACAAAGGAAGTTGATTTTGTGGTATGCGACAAGAATAAGGCAATTGACTTGATACAGGTAGCTTACGAGATAGACAGTCCACGCGCTTACGACCGTGAAACATCATCGCTCGTTAAGGCTTCGGATGCACTATCTTGCGATAAACTGACCATCATTGCATTCTCACAGACGCGTGATGTGGAGATAAACGGAAAGACGATACATATCATCTCGGCACTGGAATGGTTGCTGAATAAATAGCACATAATCAAGATCTGAACCATAAATTTGTGTTTTCACTCGTCTTTTCGTAAAATTGGCTGCGCCGAAGTTACTTCGTCTCGGCATAAAAAAGAATGAA
>DJYQ01000040.1:0-1507 GCA_002450165.1 Prevotellaceae bacterium UBA6974
TTCAAGAAAGAAGCCCTTCGAGAGAAATCTCGGAGGGTTTTCTTTGTTTCAAGGATACCTGCTCTCCCACGCAGTGGGGCTTTTGACGAAGGTCAAAATGCAGTAGGTAGCCGCCGTTTTCAAGAAAGAAGCCCTTCGAGAGCAATCTCGGAGGGTTTTCTTTGTTTCAAGGATACCTGCTCTCACACGCAGTGGGCGACTGAGGTGTTTACAGTAGCCACTGAACGTGGCTACGGCCTCACAAAGGGGAGCGAGTCTCCACTCGTGACGGAGGGGTGACGAAGGTCAAAATGCAGTAGGTAGCCGCTGTTTATGCCAATTTCAGTTTAATACCTTCTTGTACCAATTCCCCCTCGCTTGTCATACAACGTATCACATGTTCTACATCTGCTGGATCGTAGGTGTTCAGGTTTATCTGATATCCAAACAGAGGTCCGTTTGCAAGCTGCGATTTGATATCATTACGGATGGTTTGATATTTTTCTTCGGATGGTGTGGTATAGCTGTAGTTCTTACAAACGTCACAGTTGCCGCATTTCTTGTTGTATTTTTCACCGAAATAGTTCAGTATTTGTTCAGTACGACAAGTAGTTCGGTTGTTTATGTAGTCGATCATGTGGCTTATACGCTCGCTATAACGATTTCTGCGTTCCTCATATACACTATGAGGTATAACCAAATCCTTGCCTTCTACGCGTCTGCGCGTAAGCTTCAGGTATGGTACTTTTTTGCGCGGGATATATCTTATTATGCGTGCCATTGTCAGAGCACACAGTCTTTCGTATATGTCGCGTGCAGATATCCCTGTTGCCTGTGAAATAGCTTCTTCGTCAATATATACCATTTCCTGAAATATTCCGGTATATCGTCGTAACATATAGTTGAATATCTGCTCACTACTGCCATGTATGCTATTATACAGTTCGGAACGCGTTGCCAGGATTGTCAAACGGGAAGTTGTATTTTCCTCATCAGTAAACTCGATATAGCCGGATAACTGAAGAATCTCCATCGCGCCACGAATCTGTGCATAACTGTGTTGAAAGTTGTTGCAGAATTCGTGCACGTTGAATTCTCTGCTTATTCCTGCTCCACAATCTATACTGATTTCAAGATAGTAGCATATGTGGTCGTACAGTTTACGTATTTCCTCTTTGGGCGGGAAGGCATACTGCAAGCGTCGTTCCAGTAGTTTGTTCTCTTTTCCTTCGCGCATGAGAACTGCATGTGCAGTTTTTCCGTCACGACCTGCTCTCCCTGCTTCCTGATAGTATTGCTCGATGCTTTCCGGTGGGTCTATATGGATAACCAAGCGAACGTCACTCTTGTCTATACCCATTCCAAATGCATTTGTTGCTACCATTATGCGTATGTGGTTCTCCTGCCAGTCTCGTTGAAGGTAGTCCTTTTGCAATTCGGATATTCCTGCGTGGAAATGCGCAGCCGAATAACCGCGTGATGTAAGCCATGATGCCGTTTCCTCGGCTGTCTGTCGTTTTGACGTATA
>DJYQ01000040.1:1636-6252 GCA_002450165.1 Prevotellaceae bacterium UBA6974
TTCTTGCGTTCAAAAGACATCTTGTAGATATTACTCTCGCTGAATGCTAGTTTATCCTGTATGTCTCGCACTACAGCCGGAGTTGCAGATGCAGTAAGTGCCAGGACAGGAACTCCAGGCAGTTCCTTGCGTATTTCTGGAATCTGTAGATATGATGGTCTGAAATCGTATCCCCATTGTGATATGCAATGTGCCTCGTCCACACATATCATGGACACGGACATGCTGTGCAGTTTCAAGATGAAAGTGTCCGACGAGATGCGTTCAGGTGAAACATACAAAAACTTGTAATCACCATAAATACAATTTTCCAGGGCAGTTATAATCTCTGTACGTTTCATTCCAGAGTGTACCGCGGTAGCCTTGATTCCCAATTGACGCAAACGTCCGACCTGATCCTTCATAAGTGCCACCAGCGGTGTTACGACCAGACATAGTCCTGGTTGTGCCAAGGCAGGAACTTGGAAGGTGATGCTCTTGCCGCCGCCTGTAGGCATCAATCCCAAAGTGTCTCGTCCTGATGAGATGCTCCTAATGATATCAAGCTGAATACCTCTGAAACTGTTGTAGCCCCAGTATTGACGTAAAATGCGAAGGAAGCGGTTGTCGCCTCCTTCGTTATTGTCATTATCCTGTCTGTTAACCGAGTTCTGTTGTTTCAATGTCTTCAATTTGCAGTTGGATTTCTCCACGTTTATAGGTATTCTCCTCTATGGAATATACAATGTTAAAGGAGCGTTTGGTCTTGATATATCGTGCTTGGCTGCTTTGTCCGAATGCTATACCGTTCATGACCTTGTTGCATCTGTTGTCAACAAGTTCAAGACGTATATGCTCCTGCTCACGTCCAACGACCTTGCTGGTGCCATAGTCATAAACCTGTCGTGTGCAGAACAGAGGCTTAGTGTTCTCGGGACCAAATGGCTGGAACCTTTTCAAGTCCAAGAAAAACTTTCGGTCTATCTCCCTAAATGACAGAGTAGAGTCCACACTAAGCGTAGCGTCTGTCTGCCCCGGTAGGATATGCGTATCTACGTAGTACTCGAAACGTTGTTTGAATTCATTAACCCTGTCAGCCTTTATAGTTAGTCCAGCTGCATAGGTGTGCCCACCAAAATTCTCCAGTATATCGCGACAACTCTCGATAGCCGCATATATATCAAAACCCGCTACCGAACGTGCAGAACCGGTTGCGTATTCACCGTCACGCGTAAGGACGACTGCCGGACGGAAAAATATTTCCGTCAGTCGCGAGGCAACGATTCCTATTACTCCCTTGTGCCATTCCTCGTTATAGACAACAATACCCTTATGCTCATTGCGGTGCACCAATGTCTCGACAATTTGGTTGGCCTGTTCGGTCATCACCTTGTCCAAATCCTTGCGCTGCTCATTGTAATGATCAATCTGTGCCGCTTTGTGTTCGGCAGCATCCATGTCAGTTTCTACGAGCAATGCAACGGACTCGCGACCATTTTCAATACGCCCCGAGGCATTCAGCCGAGGCCCGATTTTATATATTATATCAGGCAGATGAACCTCTTTCCCCTCCATCCCGGCAATATTCATTATTGCCTTCAGTCCCACGCACGGAGACTGGTTCAACTGGCGTAATCCATGGTATGCCAGAATGCGGTTCTCACTCATGATAGGCACTATATCAGCAGCAATGCTGACAGCACACAAATCCAGAAGCGGGATAAGTTCAGAAAAAGGAATGCCATTACTTTTGGCAAAGCCCTGTATAAGTTTAAACCCGACTCCGCAACCGCACAGATCTCCATATGGATATGTACCGTCAGTGCGCTTTGCATTCAATATAGCCACTGCCGGCGGTAGTATAGCATCCGGTACATGATGGTCGCAGATAATAAAGTCAATCCCCTTTTCATGGGCATAGGCAATCTCTTGGACTGCCTTTATACCGCAGTCCAAAACAATAATCAGCTTTACGCCCGATTCACTGGCGTAGTCTATTCCCTGTTTGGATACGCCATAACCTTCCTCGTAGCGGTCAGGAATGTAGTACTCGATGCTATTACTGTATTTCTGCAGAAATTTATACACCAGTGCTACTGCAGTAACTCCATCCACATCATAGTCACCATAGACCATTATCTTCTCTTTCCTGCCCAATGCCTCGTTCAGTCGCCTAACGGCAATCTCCATGTCGCGAAACAGGAATGGGTCTAGAAGGTCAGACAATTGCGGACGGAAAAACTTTCCTGCCTGCTGTGTGTCAGTAATGCCACGGTCAACCAGGAGTTGCCCTAATACAGGGCTAATACCCAGTTCCCGTGACAAGGTTTTGGCTTGTTCCTGCTGATTACGTGTAGGCTCCTTAAATTGCCAACGGTAATTCAACGGAAACAATTTTTATCAAATACCCAGCTTCTTGCGGATATCCTTGGGAATGGCGTTCTTGTTGATAACGATATTCATGGTCTTGTAGGCAACGTATGGCTTGCTTACATACCAAAAACCCTTGTATGGACCATACTCGCCCCAGGAATTCTTCATCATGAAGTACTCCTTACCATTCTGATCCTTTGCTATACCGTATATCTGCATGCCGTGGTCATCAGTAGTTGTCCAGTTGTCATAACCCAGTTGACGCATTTCCTGAGTGATAGTCTTTTCTCCAGCACCGTCTGCAACCGAAATCTTAGCACCAGCCTTCTCTCCTGTCCAGCGGCTCTGGTCACTGCCCACGCCGGCATTGCTCTTTGTATCAGGAACAGTTGCCACGCAACGATTCTTGCCTGTACGGCGGCTGAAGCCTTCCTCGCTTACGTCTGCACCCCATGCAAAAGTCCAGCCATTCTTCACGGCCTCGTCCATTACACGCATGAACTCGTCCAGTGGCAGGTTGTAGCTGCTGCCCCAGCGCCAGTTGTCCTGGATCTCCAGGATGAATGAACTGTAGAATGGGTGATGTGTATAGCTTGTCAGGGATACATAGTCATTCGGGTCCAGTTTCAGGTAATCCTTGACAAATGTCTGCGGAGTATATGTCTTACCCTCGTACTTGAATGTTTCGGGACACTTGCCGAAATAGTTGTCAATCATACCCTGGACATCCTTCTTCCACATAGGGTTGATTTTCTTTGCATCACTCTTTGCAATAGCCTTGATGTAAGCTTCCATCGGAGGGAAGAAGCTTGTAAAGTTAAACAGGCTGTCACCATACAGAGTATTAGGATAGGGCATATTACCCTCGGGAATCAGACCATAGTTAGCCATACAGTAGATTGCATCATAGAAGCTGCCACCCTGACTGAAACTTGCATCACCGTGAGTTCGCACATTGCGGTCGGCACGGTCAACATACGTCTTGCTTACCAGAAAACTCTCACACAAGTCCAGATCTTTGATTTTCGGGTTCTTCTTCATAGCCTCGCTCTCCAGGAAAGCCAGAGAGGAATAAGACCAGCAAGTACCCGAGTTGTTTTGGTTCTTGATACTGGTTACGGGGTTGGCAATAACAGTCTCGAAGACCAGCGAGTCTCCAGGCTCTGCCATTGTGGGCAGTGCGCAAACAGCAGCAACTGCCATCATCATCAGTTTTTTCATTTTGTTTAGCTATTTGTTTGTTAGTTTGAATGCTTCTACGTCGGCAATGTGGTATGGTATAAGGTTTTTACCCAAGAAACGGCATCCATCCTTTGTAATCAAGATGTCATCCTCCAGGCGGATGCCTCCAAAATCCTTATATGTTTCCAATATGTCAAAATTAAGGAACTCCTGACAATGTCCTTTGGCACGCCATTCGTCAATCAGTGCGGGAATGAAATATATGCCAGGTTCATCAGTCATTACGAACCCCTCTTGCAAACGGCGTCCGAAACGCAGGCAATTGGTGCCGAACTGTTCCAGGTTGGGCTGCGTCTCCTGGTCAAATCCTATGATACTTTGTCCGAAACCCTCCATGTCATGTACGTCCATACCCATCATGTGGCCTAATCCGTGAGGCATGAACATTGCATGGGCACCTGCGGCAACAGCAGCATCCGTATCACCTTTCATCAGACCCAGTTCCTTTAGGCGCTCGGTCATTAGACGGCACACGCCAAAGTGGACATCCCACCAGCGTACATCTGGTGCAGCCAATGTCAGGGCGTAGTCATGACATTCTTCGACTATGCTGTATATTTCTTTCTGTCTGGTAGAGAATACACCCGTGACAGGCGTGGTGCGGGTATGATCGCTACAGTAGTTTTCGTTTGTTTCCGCACCGCAGTCACACAGCAACAGACGTCCGGTTTCCAACTTGTTGGAACTGGGATATCCATGCATAATCTCACCGTGCATGCTCACGATGCTTTGGAAGGAAACCTTGCATCCGTAACTCTCAGCAATACCGCTAATTGTACCTGCAATCTCCTGTTCCGTAACATCGGGACCGACCATACGCATTGCAGTAGTATGCATCTTGTAACCGATTTCGCTTGCACGTTCCAGCTCAGCAATCTCTCCAGCACTCTTCACTGCACGCTGATCACATATTGCATGTATCAGCTCCAGACTTGCGGCAGAACGCAGTGCCGAGGGGTGAATCCCCAACAAATCCATCATCAGTATCATCAAGTCATGCCTGTACTGTGGCAGGAAATGTA
>DJYQ01000034.1:0-3981 GCA_002450165.1 Prevotellaceae bacterium UBA6974
TCGTCCATCGTCCATCGTCCATTGTCCATCGTCCATCGTCCATCGTCCATTCTTAAATCTTTAAATCCGCTAACCTCCGGTTCGCCTCCCACACCTCATCGCTCAGCCTCGTACCCACGACCTGTATTATGCTCTCGCTCAGCACGACACCCAGGTCCAGACAATTTTCCAGTGCGGCACCATTGCCGTAGGCATACAGGAATCCGGCTGCAAAATAGTCACCCGCAGCCGTTGTGTCTATAACATTCTCAATCTTGTTTGCAGGGACGACGACCCTTTCACCTCCCCTGTGCATTGCGCTCGCCCCCATCTTGCCCATCTTCACTATGGCAGTATCCGTCATCCCGGCAATATAGGCTAACGACTGTGCTGCATCCTGCAGCCCCGACAGTGCCGTAGCCTCTTCCCTGTTGGCAAATACCAGGTTCACATATTCGCGTATTATATGATGGAAAAACTCCAGGTTTTCCTCAACTATATTCCAGCTACCCAGGTCCAGACTCAGTTTCAGACCCAGCTTTCTTGCAGTCAGGCATATTTTCTCCATCAGCTCATGATTCTGCACCAGATAGCCCTCAATATGAACCAGATCACATCCGCCCAGCAGCTCTTCGGTAATGTCATCAGCCTTTAGTCCCATTGCAGCCCCCAGGTGTGTACCGAAGCTCCTCTCCCCGTAGCCCGAAATAAAGGTATTGGCAACCCCCGTATGCTCGTCACAGGTAATCAGTTTTTCGCATATTCCCTGCCTCGTGCCGGCATCCCTGAAGAAACGTCCCAGTTCGTCGTTGCCAATCCGCCCCACAAACGTAGGCCTGGCCCCCAGGCTTGCAAGAGCCATCATGGCATTTCCCGTACTGCCGCCCGTTGACATCTGCGGATTCATCCCCCTTATTTCCTGCTCGATGACCTTTTCCGTCTCTTCGTCTATCAGTGTCATACCACCCTTGTACAGATGATGTTTTTCCAGGATACTGTCATCATGGACAAATACCGAAACATCGACCAAGGCATTGCCTATACCAAGTATTCTAAGCATATCTCGTTCAGTTATTTTTCACTTGTATAGCATTACGCGTCTCGTTCAGGAACTCCCTCTGCTTCGGTTGCAGGTTCCTGCCGTCCCATTTGTTAACCACGTCCATTACAGCATCCATCCCCTCAGCATCATCAGTAAGCCTGGCCAGGTAGAACCTTATTCTCAACTTCAGCATACTGCTCTCCGACAGTTTTTCCTGCGCTGTCCGCAGTCTCTTGGTAGCCTCATCGCTGTCCGCCCCTATTGCCTTCGAACCCAGGAACATAGCCAGAGCCAGTTCACCCTCCAGCGCAGCCGTCACGCCATGGTAGGACGACAGTCTGCCCATCGCACGCTCAACCTCCCTGCATGCAACCTGGTATTCACGCAACGTTGCCATGCAATCCCCGTCCAGGTCAAACAGCACACGCCTTGCAGTTGCCGTCAGCAGTTTCTTGTCACCCTCCACATCGTTTGACTTGCGCTTTTCCCTGACCTCGTACCTCACCTTGCGCTTCTTCCTGCCGTCTGCCGTGCGCCCGATGCCCGCATCAGCATTATACCTGATGACATCATCGTCCAGTGACGACTGCAAAAGGTCCGGAGTCAGTTCGATTGTGGCAAAGACCGAATCCCTGATACTCACCAGGAAACGCGTCCTTCCCTTTATCCTGACAATCTGCCCCTCGTAAATTGCCGAGCCGATCATCACCTTCACCATATCCCCCTCAACCCACGTTATCTCGTCAGGTTTGTAGAACCTCACCGACTTCTGGTTCGTCCGTATAAACCCAATGAAATTGTCCATCGACACATCATCCACAATCAGCTTGTCGCGGTTCTCACGGTTTTCCGAAAACGATGCAGTACGGAAAAACAATCCATAGCGTGACTTGCCTATGTAATCAGCCATCCTTTCCTCGGTACCACGTGCAAAGACAAGCCCGCCTATAGCCGGCTCCAACGTCTCGTGGCGCTGATTTTTCACCTGCTTTATCCTGTACACCATAGGCAGGAAACAATCCAGTCCATCTTCATTCCTTATGTCATCACAGACCGCTGTTTCGACTTTCCTTTTCCTTGTACCCAGGACAAACCAATGTTCGTTTTTATCCTTATGCTGCATGCTTACGGGGATACACACCCACGTCCAATAGTTAAACTATTGGCAAAATTAGTAAAAAATCCGAAATCCCCCTTCTTTCCATCAATTTTTTGTTTTTATTGTTTGGTATTATGTAAAAATATGTTACTTTTGCGGAGTAAATTACACAGAGTTAGCTCATTAAAGGCCGCCTTTTCCTTAGGTTAAAAAAGGTTAATTTACCACTAACGCGCTTACAATCAGCAGTTTGTACCTTGTGTGTTAGAGAGTTTTTGTATGCTTTTGTTTTCAGTATGAACCTCTTTAGGCTACTGCTTCCCGCACTGCTTCTGGTTGCATGCAACACCATGGATTTCAACCAGATTGAGCCCGAACCCGACGATTCCCCTGTCGGCACAGGCAACGTGACCCTGTGTATCCCACAGCTGCAGCAGGAGCAGATGCCCACACACATCAACTATGCCTTCTACGACATGGGCGGGACACGCATCAAGCAGGTAAACCAAAAGTTAGGCGACAACCATTACGGCACGGCCAATGTCCAGCTCGACCCCGGAACATATCAGGTAGTGGTACTCGCACACAGCAGCGACCGCAATCCCACGATGACCAATCCTGCCAAGATACAGTTCAGCAACGCATACAGATACACCGAGACGTTCCTGCACTATACACGGCTCACCGTCACCGCTCAGCCACAGACCCTGGACCTGACCCTGGACCGCATCGTATCCATGTGCCGCTTCATCATAAACGACCCCATCCCCGATACAGTCACACGTATGCAGTTCGTGTATAAGGGCGGAAGCGGTCATTTCAGCGCACTTACAGGCCTGGGCGTCACCAAATCCACACAGACGGTCACAGCACCCGTACAACCAGGCACCAGATACTCCGAGTTCCACCTATACACCTTCCTGCACGACAGGACAGGCCAGATAAATCTCACAGCCACGGCAGTAGATTCGACAGGCGCGACAGTATGCCAGTGGGAATACGAATCCCTGCCCATGGCACGCAATCAGATAACAGGACTCGTTGGCTGTTTCTTCCAGGATGCTGACCCGTCCGAAACCTGGAGAATGATACCCACCACGTACTTCCAGTGTCCCTGGGACCGCGACATATACTACACCTATTAGGGACACCTTGTTTCATAATAAATTAATTATAGAAGGAAAGGCAGGCAAAGTGCCTGCTGTTATGTTTCACTTAAATTATATTTATTATGAACAAAAATCTTTTGTTCGCAGCATTGGCTTTCATAGCAGCCAGCTGCACAAACGAGAGTGGTAGTGGAATCGATCAGGCCCGTACGCCTGTGACAGTCCAGGTCAAGGGCTTCGAGGTATCCCAGGAGGACATCCCGCAGACACGCGGCACCGCCGTCATCAACTACACCAGTGTCAAGTCACTGACACTGGCGTTCTACAAGAGCGACGGCACCGAGACCTACAAGCACACCCAGCTGCGTGCCGACGGGACAACCTACACCACCTTTGGCGAGTTTGCCTGTTCCCTGCCCATGGGCAACTACACCATGGTCGTAATCGGATACTGCGGAACCTCGCCGTTTACCCTCACAAGTCCCACACTGGCGACCTGTACCGACACACGCCTGCAGGACAATTTCGTGGTTACACAGCCCGTTGTCATCAACAGCAACACCGCAGTTAACCTCACAGCAACCCTCGACCGTGTCGTTTCCAGGTTAGGAATCAGGTCAACCGACAACCGCGTAGCCGAGGCTGAGAAGATTCGAATGACCTTCACTGCAGGCGGACGCGACTTCAACCCCACAACCGGTCTTGCCAATACCAATACCGGTTTCGCCAACACCTACACCTTCAGCGAGTCA
>DJYQ01000034.1:4107-76065 GCA_002450165.1 Prevotellaceae bacterium UBA6974
ATGAACGTAACCATCGAGACACTCGATTCCGAGGATAACGTGCTCTTTACCAAGGTCGTCAACAACGTGCCATTCAAGCGTAACCGCACCACCATCCTCAGCGGTAATCTCTTTACCGCAGAAACCAACGTCTCATCAATCACTATCAACAGTGACTGGATTGACTCATACGAATCAGACCTCTAACTAAGTCCCAGACTTAACAAAACCCGGGCAGGAGCCACCCTCCTGCCCGCTTCCACCACCCGATGAAACCGCTAAAAATGATAAAAAGCCAAGAAAGAAGAGAGGAGAAATCAACAAAAAAGAGACAAATTCTCGCACTTATTTGCTATAATTCTAAGAAAAATCGTATTTTTGTAAACAGAAATTGAATAATAATTATGGCAAAAGATAAAGCACAGTACATCGTGGCGCTGATAGCAGAGTTTGCCGAGCATTTCGGTCTGACGACTGCACAGGCGGCAGAATATCTGGGACGTTACAAAGCATTGGAACTTTATGACAGACAATACGGCTACCTTCATACGCAGTCGTTTGCGTCTAACGTGCGCGACCTGTCCGCTTATTGCCGTAGAATGGGAGGTACGCTATGATTCTCTATCACGGCTCTAACATCTATGCGGCCCTGTTGCGCCCCGCGTCGGGACTTTATTCCCAGAGTAGTGGTTATGTTTACACTTTGCTCAGCAAAGAGCTTATGTTGTTTAAGCCCGAACTTCAATGCTGAGCCCCTAAAAGGCATATAACCCCTTTTGGACGCTTACTCTAAACTTTAACCTCTAAACTCTTTTTACGGTTTTTAATTTCAGTTGTTTATAGCCGTATGGCTGTTTTGATACGTTTGTAAGAGAAGACAAATTTATTTGTATTCGATAATAAAGGTAATTAAAACGAATGGGTGTAACCCATAAACAACAGAAATGCGGTTTTAACGGTTTTTGTGAATATTCGAAAATGGCTCTTACTTACTCGCAAAGTTAGTGGTTAAACTCTAAACTTATAACCGCTTTTTCCGGTTTTTCCTCGGATGAGCCGTAATCCTGACAAGGATAACATCGTTAGTGATAATGCTGACCGGAAGCTTGCTTATAAGCAGAATTATAACTGATGATGTTGTATGCTATGATAAGAGCATCAGGCTCAGCAGAGGTTGTTTTAAAGGTTTTGGTAATTATGCATTATAAATTGAGAATTATGAATTAATTCGAATGATTCGTGCGATTCGTGGTCAAAAATTTGATTTTTCTCCTCCATTCCGAATAAATTCACTATTTTTACCGCGTAAAACTGAGTACAATGGAAGAACTTCGCAACATATTCACATCATCGTGCATAGAGGCAGCGGCCCGGAAGGTAGGCTGCAGCACGGGCGAGATGTACCGTCGCATGAAGCGCGTGGGGCTCATCCACGGATTCATCATCCCAGGCTACGATGCGCTACACACACAAAGTCGCGAGCATGTGACCGAAGACGTGCTTGGTGCACTGAAGATTTGGGAAAACAAACTAGGAATACAGGCATGACAAGAGTATATCACGGAAGCGACGTTGTGGTGGAAAGCCCGCTCACGGGCATTGGACGTAAAGCACTGGACTTTGGTGAGGGCTTCTATGTGACAGCCCTTCAGAGTCAGGCCGAGGACTGGGCCCGCAACAAGGTCCGCTATTTCATGTTGCCCGAAGGCACCGTGAGCCTATACGACTTCAATCTCGAAGCCGCCAAGACCAAATACCGCTACCACAAATTTGAGAACTACGACCGCGAGTGGCTGCACTTTATTGTGAACAATCGCGATGGTGGTGATGACTGGAAGCAGTACGATGTCATAGAGGGCGGTGTGGCCAACGACCGTGTCATTGATACCGTCGAGAACTACAGAGCAGGCTTAATTGACGAGGATACGGCATTGCGCTTGCTCTCGATGTACCAGCCCAACCACCAAATATGTATCACCCGTCAGGAGGTGGTGGACCGTTTCCTCCGCTTCACGGACAGTTATCAAGTCGAGGCCTATGTTGAGTGATCTTTTAATGTGGAACAAGATAGGACGCATCGTGACGCTCCTGCAGCAACGGCTCGATGTTAGTAGCGAGCGTGCGCTGGATATCTTTTACACCTCGCGAACCAACGAGCGCCTTCACGACCCTTACACCGGTCTCTACCTGATGAGCGACCTCTATATTGTAGACGAAGTAATCAGAGAATTACAGAGTAACACAGACGACAACCCTTAACCATGGAACAGCTAATCGCTAATCGGTCCCCCCTTCGGTGTTCCTTTGGTCTTCCTCTGGTCTCATTATATTGAAAGGATAAAAAAGCGAAAATACGATTATGACGCAACTATCAGATAAAGAACATAACGTACAGATGGAGGACATGAAGTCCTTCGACGAGCAGATGCCGTGCGTGGGCATCTTCTGGTACGATCCGGAGGATAATGCGCTGTTTGGCGTACGCAAGAAGGAACTGACGCCTCAGATGGTTGAAGAAGCTGCCGAGAAGGGCAAGCCCTTCATCAACTATCCACAACTGCACAGGCAGGTGTGGGCAAAGGAGTATTTCCGTGCGCAGGTCAAACATCTTGAGACCAAGTTCAAGGGCGACTATACTCAGGTGCCCCGTGGCCGTGTGGCGTGGACCATTGACAAGTTCATTGTGCTCGTTGGCAAATGGGCCGAGCCCATCCAGGAAGAGTTGACCGAATTGCTGGAAGCAGAGTTCTCCCTGCCGTACTTCGAGTTCGTGTACGACGAGCATTGGGACCTGGGCCACGGCTGGAGTGGAGATATGCCAAGATAAGAAACAGTAAGGGATTAAAAACGAAGCAAAGAACTAACGGAGCAGTGAGCGCAATGCAAAGTTTGCTTTAGCATTGTCGAGTCGTGCTGGAGGAAGATAGTAAGTCAAGGTTTAGCTTGATGGCCATAGGGAAAGTCAACCGTCCCCTGTCACCACTTGTCATCTTGATTGTTTGCTAACAATTATACTCTCTTTCCGATTTTTTAGTGAAAAGATGCTAATTAAGTGTTAAATTCAATAATTTAGTTGCAACTAAACTATTTTATGCCTAAATTTGCACTCCAAAACATAGAAGCCATTAAGGGCAGGCAGGAATTCGTCAAGTTAGTTGTTGATGACATGTGTCCCTTCGATGAGTTCGAGGGTGGATTGGATGGACAATATAAGGCAGAAATGGTGGGTATCTATCGTTATATGCAAGATGTTGCAGATTTGAAGACTGTTCCTATGGACAAGTTTCATTTCTATGACATAGATAAGAAACAGCGACGCAAGGATGGTGTCCGCGAATTTGAATTCAAGAGCAAGCACCTCAGAGTGTATGGCATTACGAAGCCTAACGGCAAGATTATCATAACAGGAGGCACTAAGGCTCGTCAGAAGGTGGAGCAAGGAGAGTTCCGTCATCTGAAGAACCTCTATTTGGCATCTCTGACACCTGAAACAAAAAAAATATAACATCATGACGCGCGAAGAAATTTTCAAGAGTCCAGCATATTGGACGGCAGGACTTCAGATGGAACTCTACCGCCAGATAACGGCGTTTATGGAGAACCGCCACATGAATAAAACCCAGTTGGCCGAATACCTTGGTTGTACTAAAGGATACGTAACCCAACTCCTCAATGGCGATTTCGATCATAAACTTAGCAAGTTTGTGGAGCTTTCGCTAGCCATCAATAAGATACCCGAGATTACTTTTTCCGATGTTGATGAGTATATCCTATCCGACGAGAAGGGTTACACTCTCCAGACAACCAGCCTTGGTGAGACCGAAGTATCTTCTGAGTTATCATACGATTACCTTTTAGCAGCATAATTATGGCAATACCTTTTCGTATACGTCAGATAAAAACCCAGCAATTTGCCATGTTCCCCGACCTTCTGATCAATGGCGAGGAAGTAAGGGTCGAGTCCGAGTTCAGTTTTGGGGTCAACAGCGAGCTGAACGACGTCATCTGCAACACAAAACTTTCATACACCCAGAACGAGAAACTCCTGCTTACAACTGAGGTGCGCTGCTACTTTGACATCAGTGAAGAGGGCTCCAGCCAGCTTAAGCAGCAGGGGCGCATAGAAGTTGGTTTCCTCCGCTATTTGGCCACCATAGCCACAGGTACTGTTCGTGGCATAATCCATACGAAGACCGAGAACACAACTCTCAACCCCGTGGTACTCCCCCCACTCAATCTTGTTGAGGCCATCAAGTCTGATTTTGTCTTCAAACAGTAAGATTTGTAATGGAAAGTTTTAGAACCTAGTCATTATGATGAAGGCCAAGGACTGGAACGCGCGAACAATTATCCCCTTTGTGCAACAGCATCTCAACAGACTGAAAGGCAAGATGATGTAGAACCCAAACTGGTCAAAATTTTTGACCGGTTCAAAAAAACGTGAACCTATCGAAAAATTCGATAAGTTCAACCAATTGAAATTTGATATCAAAGATTTTGATTTCAAACATATCTCCAGACTTCCGAGACTGAAGGCTGCAAGTAAGCAAGAGGAGATTTAAGTTTTCTAAGACGGCTCCAAGGTTCGATCTTATTGATTGAGCTTTATAATTTTAAAAACTTACCGTCCCAAAATTTAGGGCAAGTGCCCCCAAGCACTTGCCCTAAAAGGCATATGACCACTTTTGGACGCTTACTAACCGCTAACCTTTAACCCGTAAACGGTAAATCGTAAACACTAAACCTAAATCGTAAATCCTTCAATCTTCAAATCTTTAAATCCCCTAACCTCTAACCTCTTTTTACGGTTTTTCATTTATGTTGTTTAAGCCGTGAGGCTGTTTTGATACTTTTGTCACAGAAGGCAAGTTTATTTGGATTTATGACAAAGGATGTCAAAACAAATGAGGATACTCATAAACAACAGAAATGGGGTTTTAAAGGTTTTGGTAATTATGCATTATAAATTGAGAATTATGAATTAATTCGAATGATTCGTGCGATTCGTGGTCAAAAATTTGATTTTTCTCCTTTTTTCCAAATAAATTCACTAAATTTACCGCGTAAAACTGAGTGTAGTTCAACGAAAAAGAATGATACAGCAATTATCAGACACATACAGATCAGACACATACAGAAAGGTGCATTTCGCGGTGATGGCTATTGAGGCCAGTGCGGCGAAGGCGCGAACCAGTGGCAAGGAGATACACGACCGACTCAGGCAGCAAGGCCTGATTCACGGGCGTCTGTTCAAATATTATGACCAGTTGCATACGCAGAGTTTGGAATGGGTTGTCGATGACACCCTAGAGACGCTTCACAACTGGGAAGCAGAATCAAAGCAGCAATGAGAGACACCGTCCTATGGCGCAAACAGAGCCACATCATCATGATGATTGCCGAGGCGCTCGATATAGATGCCGAGCGTGCTTTGGACCTGTTCTATTCTACCGATACCTACCGTAAGTTTTCCAATCCAAATTATGGTCTTCAGCTGATGAGCGACCTCTATATCGTAGACGAAGTGATCAGAGAATTACAAGACAAAATATAAGTGATTACATTTATTTGCACAAATTGCCAAATAACACCACTTTTCACTGTTTTTCCTCGTATGAGCCGTAATCCTGACAAGGATAACATCGTTAGTGATAATGCTGACTGGAAGCTTGCTTATAAGCAGAATTATAACTGATGATGTTGTATGCTATGATAAGAGCATCAGGCTCAGCAGAGGTTGTTTTAAAGGTTTTGGTAATTATGCATTATAAATTGAGAATTATGAATTAATTCGAATGATTCGTGCGATTCGTGGTCAAAAAAATCAGTGGCAGGAAAACCCGCCACCGACTCTCAATCGTCCATCGTACATTGTCCATCGTACATTGTCCATTACATCATATTCCCTCGTACTCCTTCACCGCATCAAAGCACGGACATTTCTTCATAGGATTAAACACATTATGCCCAGTGATTAGAGCCCTCGGAAACCTCTCACGCAACTGCTTCAACAGCTTCAGCAGAGCCACCTTCTGAGCCTCAGTCCTAGTATCCGCTTCCTCCCCATTGGCATCCAGACCGCCCTCGTAGCAGATACCGATGCTGTGCCTGTTATGGTTCACGCAGTGCGAGCCCACCACCTCCAGCGGACGGCCAGTTTCAACAGTCCCGTCACGCCTCACAACAAAGTGATACCCACAACCGTTCCAACCACGGTCCCGATGCCAATTGTCAATATCCGCCACAGAACTCCTCTGCCACGGCCTCACAGCCGAACAGTGAATGATAATCAAAGTAATAACACGCATAATAAACTCTACACTAACGACCGTACGCAGCTACTGGCCCCTAACGCCGTCAGGACAGCCGTCAAGATGCTGATGATAGTCTGGATGATAAACTTCCACAAGCTCTTCTTCCCACCATCCACCGGCAACTCAACCGGCACCTCAGGAGTATTAGCAACCACGTCGCTAACCGACTTACTCACAGCTTTCTTAAAAAGCTTACCCACAATTTTTTGAAATAACTTCTTCATAATGATAAATAATTAATAATAAATAATTTAGTTCAAAAGTTCAATGGCCTACGGCCAGTTCAAGAGTTCAAATAGACCATTGACCATTAAACTCTAACCGCTAACCTCTCAACCGTAAACGGTAAACAGTAAACCATAAATCGCTAACCTCTAACCCCAACACCTCCCCCTCTGATGGGGGAGGCCGGGAGGGGGCCATTAGCTACCAAACCCGTCACCACCTTCGGTACCGCCACCGTTTCCAGGTTCAGTAGATCCGCCGCCCGTGTTACCACCGTTACCGGTGTTACCAGAATCAGTGCTACCGCCGTTACCGGTGTTCGTCGAACCGGAGTTTGAATCATCACTGGCAACTACAACCGTAGTACCGTCAGGATTAATAGTAGTAGTGCTACCGTTCTCAGCCACGATGATGATGATTGTACTGTCACCGCCAGATGCACGCAGAGTTATAGTCTCGGGCCAAGAACCAGTAAGATAAACCTCACCATAACCGCTCTTCGAGGCAATCTTGATAGACTTAGGATGCTCTGTAGCATAGGAAGCGATAGCCGCCTCGATGTCAGTGATGGTTACATCGGCGCCATCCACATACTGCTCAGCCAGGGCCTGCAGTGCAGCATTCAGTCCCTTTTTGTTCATACTATAATAGCGGTTGTAAGGCGTCCCGTTATTCGCCGTAATAGTCTGACGGATAGTACGCAGGTGATGCTTCATATGCATCTGCACCATTTTGAAGATAGCCTGGCGTACACGAGCCTCGGGTGTGTTATACACGCTGGCAGGCATGGTTGGAGTACTACGTGCAAAGGTTTTGCCGTTCAGAGTGTAATAGGTGATACCATCGATGGTACCTGTTGATTTGCGGCCAATGCCGACTTGTTTAATTTGTGCCATTTTGATAAATTTTTAATGTTAATACTATTAGTTAAAGAAATCGCCGCTTCGTGACTTACCCGGGATTCACATCCGCTTTGAAATCCGATGCAAAGATATATCAGAAAGTGCCCCCTTTCCAATTCTATTGAAAGGTGTTGAATAACGGTTGAATAACCATTGATATATGGTTAATGATTAGTTAAAAAGCAAGATGGGAGAAAATAAAAACAGTATCATTTTTAATATCTCTGGCGGAAATAACCAAATACTGCCTAACGCAACCAAAGCAGAGCAACATTTCTATGGCGACCAGTTCGCCAAGGAAGCCCTGCGCAAGGGAGCACCCACTGTAGAACCGCTTACAGAAGATGAACGCCGTTTGCTTGTGTATGTTGAGAAGGAAGAGTCGTTGCGTAACTACGTGGCAAGCCTCTCAGCTTGCAAGACGGTTGCTGAGGTAGGGCAGTTGGTTGCTACCATGTGCGAGAACGAGCCGCGAATTGACGAAAAACGTATCGTTACCAAGGCTTTCATCGAGACCCTGCTTCCCTTTATGACGGGAGTTGAGTCGGGCAAAGGCATTGACAACATTCGCAATTATATCAATAATGCCTGGGCAGAGCGTAAACGCGCCATCAGGAATAAATAACATATTAAGGTATTTAGTATGCCAGACAATACCATCGACATCAAAGGCGGCAACAACCAGATACTGCCCAACGCTGAGAAAACCGTACAGAATATCTATTATGGCGATTCTGCTATCAAGCTGGCTCTTCAACACTCGGAAGAGCCCATTGAAAACAGTACTGAGGACAAGAACAATACTAGTGATGCACTCTCTAATTCGGTTGAGCATGAGCTGCTCCGGCACGACCAGACATTTGAAACTGCGGCCCCTGAAACTGCAATGAAGATAGCGATCCTACATCTTTCCGACCTGCATATCAACAGCGATAATGCGTCATGGATTAACGACCGCGCCCACCAGGTGGCTAATGCCGTCAAGATGGCGTGTGCCGACAGTGCAAAAATCTACGTGGTAGTATCCGGCGATATTGCCAATACTGCCATGCCCGAGGAGTACGAACAGGCCGCAACCTTCTTCGCCCGACTTAAATCCGGTCTTACCAGCAACTACAATGGCAAGATACCCGTTGAGACTCGTATTCTCTGCGTCCCGGGCAATCACGATGTCTATCTCAAAGAAGACAATAAACTCCGCAGCGTCCTGCTAAAGCATGTTTCCGAGAACTATCCCGCCATTGACAACAGCATCTTTGATGCCATCGTTACCACTCAGTCCAACTATTCCGATTTTGTGAGAAAGGTTAATGGCGACGATAACTACAAACCTTTACTGCTGAGTACGTTCGATGACAAGGTGAGCAACTACCACCTTCATTTCAATCTCTACAACACGGCGTGGATGTCTGGCAAGAAAGACCAGCAGGGCACCATCTTCATGCCGCTAGAAACGGGTGCAAAGACACCGAAAGATACAAATCTGGTCATTTCTGTGATGCACCACTATTATAACTGGCTCTCTGTTGACAAACAGAACAAGACCAACTTTATGCGTCGTCTTGGCGGTTCATCCAACATCCTGCTCTATGGTCATGAACACGAAATAATCGCTACCGGCAAAACCGATAACCTCTCCATTGGTCTTATCAGCGAGTACGAAGGTGCAGCCTTCTATTCCAAGGACAAGACTACTGGTGAAGTTCAGTCGCAGTTTCAGGTGCTGGTTATAGACACCCAGCAGTCCACCTGTCAGCAGACTGTCTATGGCTACCGTCCCAAGGATGCCATCTACGGACAGATCTTTGCCCAAGCACTCAGCATAAGCAGCGAGCGTAAAACCGATGCTTTCCGCAACAACACTGAGTTCTTCCAGAACCTCGATGAGATGCCTACGCCCATCTACAATCACGAGAAAGAAAAGCTCAAACTCTCCGAGATCTTCATTTACCCCGACCTGGAGTCGATGAATGACCGCATCAACAAGACCGATATTGACGGCAAGTATCTCAGTGCTGAGAAGTTGCTGCTTGATGCCGAACATACGCTGTTTATCCTCGACGGAGGCAACCAATGCGGAAAGACAAGTCTCCTGCACATGTACTATAAGACGCTGGCTGGTGCTCACAAGTATCCGTTGATGCTGAGTGGCAAGGATGTCAACAATGCCAATCTCAGGCGCATCCTCCGCAATGCCTATGAGCGCCAGTACCTACCAGAGTTTGCCGACTATGACAAGTTTGAGCAATACGACAAGACAGACAAGATTCTACTCCTCGACAACTTTGACAAGTGCAGGCTTACGCGCGATGTAAAAGAGAAGATGATTAAAAACCTTCTCCTCCAGTTTGGCAAAGTCATCATCACGGTCAGTGCAGACAAGTTCATTGTTGATTCGCTCAACTATTTCAGCAAGGAGGCCACCGTTCTATACCATATTAAATCCTTTGGTTACGAGAAACGGGCCAAACTCATTGAGAAGTTCTTTGAGCGTTATGACGATCAGAACATCTCCCAGCAGGAGATGCTCGACAAAACCAACGAAGCTCTTCGTACCGTTCAGCAGTTCTTAGGCAAAGAGTACATCCCGCCTTATCCCATATATATCCTGTCACTGCTTCTATCAAGCACCAAGATGATGGGGCAGAGTTATGCCCAGACCGCCTACGGCCACTGCTACGATGCCATTATCACCTGTGCCCTGCTCACACAAGTCAAGGACGACGAAGTGTCACAGTTCCGCAACTTTTTGAAGAATTTCGCGTTTTTCAAATTCATCAGGAAGATGGAAAGCACCTCAGAAGAGGAATTTCGCGAGTTCTATGACGAATATCAGAAACATTACATCATCACCTCCTATGAAAACTGCAAGAGGGTGCTTATCAACACCGGCCTGTTGGTGTGCGAGGATGAGTGTTACTATAAGTTTGGATACAAGTACGTCTATTACTTTACCGTCGCAGAATACATATCCGGCATTGTCAATAAGCCGGAGGGGAAACAGATTATCCAAAACCTCTGCAACGAGATAGAGTCTGCTGAGGTTGCTAACATCCTTATATTCCTTACCTATCATATTGACGATGTGTCTTTCATCGATGAGACGGTCTTCACACTGATGTCCTCCATTGAGGAGGTAGCCCCCATCACCCTGCGTAAGGATGATGTATTCTATGCCTCCATCGAGCGGCTTTGCGACGAGATGAAGAAAGAGGCTGTGGATGTTTTCAAAAAGTCCGACCCCAAGAAAGTCCGCGAAGAATTGTTGCGTCAGCAGGACACCGTAGAGCGTGAGCGTGAGAACCGCGAGGAGGAAGAGCGCCAGAACGAGCGGCATAAGAAAATGGACAAGGCTATGCGAGCCATTGAAGTAGTTGGACAGATTATCAAGAACCGACGCAACTCCCTGGAGAAGAGCAAACTTTTGGAGATGGTGGTAGAACTCTACAATGCCGGCTTCCGCACAGTCAACTTTCTGGGCTCCACCCTTGCTGAGGATAAGAAGACTTTCATAGAGGACATTATCAAGGATAAGGACCTCGGTGGTGATACCGTGAAGATTCGTGAACACATTAACTATTTCTTCGAACTCACTACATTTCGACTCTGTCTGTTCGTCTTCAGCAAGATTATCAATTCCGTAGGAGTCAAGGGACTCCGCTGGCTATACAACGATGCTTCCACCCAGATTGATACCCCTGCGGCTGACATCGTCACCTTCTCCATTGAGTCTGTGTATTCTACTCTTGCTGTAGAGGATTTGAAGAAACTTGTCACCAAGTACAAGGACAATTCCGCTGCTATGACCATCATTCGGGCCCGTGTGCGTTCATATCTCTATAACAATTTTGTGGAGATCAATGATAGAAAAAGGATTGCTTCAGCCTTGAAACTGGATCAGAACGATAATCAGATTGCCTCCAACAATAAACAGATAAATAAGTACCGACGCTAGTCAAACCTTGAACCTTGAACATAGAACCGCTGCAAAGCATGTATAGCCCCGCTCTACTCAGCCTCTAAGCTCCTCCGTGGAGCAGCTTAGAAGGAGCCTGGGAGGACCTTAGGAGCAAGCAAGGAGGAGCTTAAAGCGAAGAATAGTCCCGCTTCAGTTGCAGTTGGTTGCAAGTACTCAACAGAGCCTTACGCTAAAGAAAGCGGCACATTCCGTAACTCCGTAAACTCCGCCACCGGCTGGATTGACAGACAGTATAATTCCAATATGAGATACAGCGAAATATTTAAATTAGATGCAGAAGACCTTGAAGCAAAGGGTGTCTTTAATGCAGATGTGGATTCTGATTCACAACTGCATATAGACCCTTCTTTGTTCAAAGGCTGCAAAATACCTGAATTTGTCGGTGCATACGACGAGTTCAACGAATATTTTGCCAAAGTCTTTACTGGAATTGTGCCATACGCCCGTTCTAACCAAAGATTCTTCGACCAATTAGTAAGGCATCTGTCATTTCGTGAAATAGCCAGCACTTGCTTGGGTTACTCCCAAAGTGGCACCCACGGAAGCGGGATAGGTGGAAAGCTTGCTAATCAAGTGGCTACGACTATTCTTGATATCTATGATATTGGTATCAACAATCCTGTTGTCTTTGAGATGATGCCTTTCTTTGAAGAAGGCATTGGTGCAGACAGGATAAGTGATATGACAGCCTATTTGCTAATACGAAGACTGATTAACTATACACAACGAGTATGTATAGAGTTGGGTATACCTATGGAACCACGCATTAGACTTGGTGGTCTTCCAACAGAAGTACCTACATACCGCAGAACAGGATATGTTTTTGTGCCTGCAGAAGTTCTATGTGATCTGCCTACGGCAAGATCATACGATGACATAGATAGTGTTTGCCACTATAACGATATGTTCCGTCGTCGTATTTGTCAATCGATTGGAGAGAGATGGACTGATTTCAAGAATGCTCCAAAATCTAGAGTTAAGCAGTTCCTTTTTGAAAACCCAGACTGGTTCAAGGAGTTCATAGAGGAGTATGAGCATTCATCTCACGTCCCCTATAATTTCCATAATGACAGGAAACACGTTATGGGAAGGTGCTATGCCACATCAGTTAGAGGTGCTGCCCCCAATAAGTTTGTACTGGTTACTTTCAATCATCCAGAACAAGCGCAGACTGCATTGCCCATTATCATCCAAAGAGGGAATGCTAAAGAGGTCACAATAGTTGATACAGATGATGAGGCTTTTAAGGGTAGGATAATAAAAATAGTTCCTCGAGAAGGCATCCCAGCCAACGAGCTTGAGCAGACGGTAAACACATCCTTACTCAATTTCTTTTTGTCTAGAACCATATATCGCGAGGAAACAATTGTAGCCCCTGCATTTGATGATATAAAGAAGATTATCATTGAAGAGCTGAACAAAGCCATCAATACCATCTATGTTTGTGTTGCTTGGTTCACCGATGATGACATTCGGGATGTGTTGTTAGATAAGTATCACGCTGGAGTTGATGTGCGTGTTATCACATACCTTGACGGAGTGAACAAGAAACATGGGGTGGATTTTCAAGATATACCCCATATAGAGCGTCGAGGAGAACGAGGTGGTATCATGCACCGCAAATATGGCATTATTGATAACCATGTGACAATAGCAGGCTCATTTAACTGGACAGACAATGCCAGTGAGCGTAATGATGAAAATATAGAAATCATCCAGGACTGGAATAATGCGAATATCTGTACAAGGCAGTTTCTGGATGATTGGAATAAATGAATTTAAGCGTAAAACAAATGAAACAAATAATAGAACTGATAAAGAATAGAATTGCAGAATGTGAAGCAAAGGGCGACATGTTTCGTTTGCCAAGTATTGTCAGAGAGGATGTAAAGGTTAAGGTGACAGAAATTAAATCCCATGGCTCTGTGCTTTGCGGGGATGAATATCACATTACCTTAGCAAATGGAGACTGGATACACATTGTGTCAGAATCAAAGGATAAGATGCGTACATTCCAAAACAATCCTGACCGTAGTGTTATTACGGTTACTTGTAGCGATTCTTCATTGAATTTCTCTGATGCATGGGACGAAAGGTTCTAACGAATGCGATTTTTATGTGGTATTTAAAGTCAAGACAATGATATATAACTGGTTCTCAACATCTCCTAACAAAGACCCTAAGGCGAAAGATCGCTGTAACGAAGTAGAGCCGTATCAACGATACCGTAACGCCTTTGCCAAAGACCGTGATCGAGTCCTTTACTCAAAGGGGTTTCTACGCTTGCGCGACAAGACACAGGTGTTTATGATGGAGGATATTGATTATATCCGAACCCGGTTGACACATACTTTGGAAGTGAGTCAAATAGCTCGCTCAATAGCAACTTGCATGTGTTTGAATCTTGATTTGACTGAGGCAATTGCCTTGGGGCATGATGTCGGTCATACACCATTTGGTCATGTAGGAGAAAGGACACTGGATGAGTTTACAAAAGGGGTACACAATCTTCATGACAGACATGGTAATCCCATTGTTATTCCCGTAAATCAACAAGGTTTCAAACATAATCTACAATCTGCACGTGTTCTTTGTGAATTGGAACCTGGTACTGAGGAAAAAGGGTTGAATCTGACTAAATACACACTTTGGGGAATTATCAATCATTCAAGCGTTCGCAAAACGAAAGATGACGGGACTGTGATAGAATACCCTTATTATCAGAATTACATTGATAGTCTTGATCCATATTGGTCATTTGAAGGCTTCGTTGTGGCTTTGGCAGACGAAATAGCTCAACGGCATCATGACATTGAGGACAGCCTGCGTTATAATCTTATTAGTCGTGAACAACTGCTTGATGCATTTGCAGGTTTGAAACTCTCAGAGGCTAACAAAAGGAATTTTGATAATTTGAAAAAAGTCGAAAAAGGTGAATTGTCTCAGTTCGTAGCCCTTTTCTCTCGGTTTCTTGTCAATATGTATGTGGTGGACGCTGTCACCCAAGGTAAAAACAACCTTAAACAGTTAAGTGTAGACTACGGAATAAATAATCTTAGTGATTATATCGCAAAGCATTCTGAAATTCCAGCGGGGAGACGCGAAACTGCTATATCATTCTCCCCACAGATAAAGGATTTTGATAAGGGATTCCAAAAATTGTTGAAGGATAGCGTCATTAATTCCTATGCAGCCCAGGCCTTGGATGGAAAAGGATCGTATATTATTCGCAAACTTTTTAAAGCCTATTTCACCAACCCTGCTCAAATGCAGGATTCTGCTGTCAAAAGCTTCTTTCGATTAATAAGACAAGATTATGACAGGTCAAGAATAATGGATGTGTTGGATGGAAACGAAGTTGATTTGATACGAGTGATAGCAGACTACATAGCTGGTATGACAGATAACTTTGCTTATGAGCAATTTGATTTATTATATGGGACGAGGCGATGACATTATATTCGAACCCCAAAGTATTTAGGGCTTTACGCTCAGCCTTTTTCAGACAAATAATCATTTCTATGTCAAACAATAATAACCCGGTGTCAGTAAGCTACACTGACGCAGAATTACGCAACCTCGTTGAGGAATACATCACTCAACAAAAAGAAGAGTTTGCGCTCAAACACGTTTGCTCGTATATTCTCTATTGGGCGGTAGAGGACGGCAAGGTGGCAGAGGCCAAGAGCCTGATTGAAAGCAATGAACTATACCCAAACGACCAAGAACGAGTGAAGGGAGTGTTGGGTACCATCGTAGCAGATGGCAGAATTGAAGATAGATTATATGAAAAGTATACGAAAAAATTGAATTATCAATATAAGAGCCATTAGGCCTTTTATGCGCAGCTCGTGGTTCTTAATTGACATGCACATAGCCGCAGAACTTGCCCGGAAAACAGTTGTTATCTACAATTGTCTTGAAGATAATTGTAGATACCCGCGAACGAGATAATACTAAATAATATGTCAACTGACAATACATCTAACAACAAACGAATTGCAAAGAACACGCTAATGCTTTATATGCGCACGATGCTAACAATGGCGATAACATTGTTCACTAGTCGTGTGATATTGCAGGTATTGGGCGTTGATGACTATGGCATTTATAATGTCGTAGGAGGGTTTGTTGCCATGTTCGGTATTGTGTCTGGAGCGTTGACCTCTTCCATCAGCCGCTTCCTTACCTTTGAACTTGGGAAAGGAGATACCTCCAGACTCAATAAGATATTCTGTACAAGTCTCAATATTCAGATTTGCATTAGTTTGTTGATTGTATTACTAGGAGAACTTATTGGCTTATGGTTCTTGAACTACAAGATGAATATCCCTCCCGAGAGGCTTTTAGCGGCCAATTGGGTACTTCATTGCTCATTAATTGCGTTTGCCATCAATTTAATTAGTATCCCATTCAATGCCGCAATTATTGCAAACGAGCGCATGTCGACTTTTGCATATGTCAGCATATTGGAGGTGTCATGTAAATTATTAATAGTGTACATGCTTTACCTATCGCCGATAGATAAGTTGATTAGCTACGCCATACTGATGGTATGTGTATCACTTGTTGTTCAGTCGGTTTATGCCATATATTGCAAGAGATATTTCCCGGAATGTACCTATCACAGGTATTTTGACAAATCCCTCATCAAACAGATGACAGGCTTTGCCGGATGGACTTTTTTTACAAATGGTGCGATGCTATTCAATACACAAGGCATCAATATCTTAATAAATATATTCTTTGGCGTTTCTGTCAATGCAGCTCGTGGTATTGCAACTCAAGTAGAGGCAGCAGTCATGCGATTTGTAAACGATTTTACTACAGCCATCAATCCTCAGATAACTAAGAGCTATGCAGCTGGAGATTTAGCTGCAATGAACAAGTTGACATGTCGTGGTTCAAAATTCGCAGCGTTCCTTTTTCTTTGTTTGGGATTACCTCTGATATTTGAAACACCATTTATTCTGAAATTATGGCTAACTGTAGTTCCTGAACATACTGTATGGATGTTTCGTCTTTCTGTGGTGGGAACATTAATGACTCTATTGGGTAATACTGGTTACACAGTTTGTATGGCAACTGGACGCATACGTAATTATGTGTTAATCATTACATCTATTGGATGTTTGGTATTTCCCCTCACGTGGATTGTGTATTATTTTGGCGCACCTGTTGAAGCTACATATATAATATATATAATAGTTTATATTGCAGTTGATCTCGTGCGCCTTTGGATTATGAAGTGGCTCACAGGCTTCCCACCCATTATGTTTATCCGTGAGGTATTTGGCAGACTTCTGCTTGTGCTTCCTTTCTGCGTTATACTTCCAATAATCTCCATTTGTGTGTTAAAAGCGGGCATTCTTCGCCTAATCATTACCATATTAGTTACTGAGACTTCAACTCTTGCCTCAATATATTTCTTAGGTCTTGATGTACCAGAGAAGAATTACGTAAACACTCTAATAAAAAAGACTATCAATAAATTTCATAAGTAGTTCCTATGAATATAAAATCAAAACTAATGAAAGCTGTAGCTATCATTGTTCAAGGAAAACCTCAACAAATAAAAGCAAATATATCATATCTTCAGCCCAACAACCAACTTGCTGGCAAGAAGGTAATCATCACGGGTGGTGGCCGTGGGCTGGGTTTTGCAATGGCAAAGAAGTTCGTTTCAGAAGGAGCAGATGTCCTTATTGCTGGACGAAATGAAAAAACACTAAAGGCAAGTTCAGATGAAATCGGATGCAAATACCTAACCATTAATGTGTCTGACCCTACAGAATTTAGCACATTCATAGCAAAAGCTGCAACACTTATGGGTGGTGGCATAAATGTTTTGGTTAATAATGCGGGCATTTCTTTACATGAGGCTAATTTCTTTGATGTCACGCCTGATACCTTTGATAGGCAAATAAATACCAATCTTAGGGGTGCATTCTTCCTAACTCAGGAATTCATACGCCATCTAAAGTCGACTAATACAAGTGGGAATATCCTCTTTGTTTCTTCTGAAACTGGTGATACGATGGATTATCGACCGTATGGTTTCACCAAGGTTGCAGTCAATAGTATGGTGCAAGGTCTTGCTTATTTATTCAAGAAAGATGGTATCCGAGTGAATGCCGTTGCACCAGGAGTCACAGCGTCCGATATGACGGGTTTTAAAGCCGATGGAGACCTCTTTGCAGGCGAGTATGGTACAGGTCGTATCTATCTCCCCGAAGAAGTGGCAGAAACAGCTTGTTTCTTGGTTTCAGATGCTTCTGGCTGTGTATCGGGTCAAATCATTACATGTAACAATGCCCAGACGGTAAATGCCCGTTGGAAATAAATAGGTACAAGAAATGGATAAGAAATATTACACAAATGAACGCAATGTGCAGATAATGATTTTTCTGCTTAAAGCTCATGGTATCAAACGAGTCATAGCATCACCGGGTACTACCAATATGACATTTATTGGTAGTATTCAACAGGATCCATGGTTCGAGATATATTCATCTGTAGATGAGCGTAGTGCTGCTTATCTTGCATGTGGTATGGCAGCTGAAACAGGTGAACCTGTTGTGCTTAGCTGTACAGGGGCAACCGCATCACGTAACTATATGCCAGGCTTGACCGAAGCATATTATAGAAAACTACCTGTTCTAGCCTTAACCTCCCATAGAGGAGATTTCCGACTTGGCCACTTACTCGACCAGCAGATTGACCGTCGTCAAAGTCCTACAGACATAACTGTTGAAAAATGTGTTCTCCCGTTGGTGAAAGATGCTGATGATGAGTTTTATTGTACTATTGAAGCAAATAAAGCTATTTTGGCGCTTACTCAGAGGGGCGGGGGGCCGGTTCATGTGAATATGTTTACTAGGTATTCTTCTGACTTCTCTGTGAAAGAATTGCCATCAGCTCGTGTTATCCGCAGATATCACGTGTCTGATAAGTTACCGGAAATGGCTTCTAACAAGAAAATCGCGATCTTTGTAGGTGCACATAAGCATTTTACTGATGCAGAGAAAGCTGCAATAGAAGCATTCTGTCAAACCAATAATGCAGTGGTTTTCTGTGACCATACCTCTGGATATCATGGACGATATGCTGTACACAATGCCTTGATATGTGGTCAGAGATTGTCTGATTCCCCCATTCGAACAATGGATATACTCATCCATATCGGTGAAGTGTCAGGCGATGCTTACGGAAAGGTCATGAAGATGCAAGAGGTATGGAGAGTTAGTGAAGATGGTGCAGTTCGTGATTCTTGGGGTAGATTGACCAATGTATTTGAAATGTCTGAAGAGATTTTCTTCAAAACTTATACTAAAGAACATAAATGTGACGAAACGTATCTTGAGAAATGTAAGGCAGAATATCAACGGCTATTGAGTACTCTTCCGGAATTACCATTCAGCAACATATGGATGGCATCACAAATGTACAATAAACTGCCAAATAACTCCGAGATTCATTTTGGCATTTATAATTCACTTCGAGCGTGGAATTTCTTTGAATTGGGTGATACTATCAGAACTAATTGTAACGTTGGAGGCTTTGGGATTGACGGAGGAATCTCGACAATGATAGGAGCCTCAATGTGCCATCCCGATAAACTATATTTCGGTGTTTTTGGTGATTTAGCCTTCTTCTATGACATGAACGTTCTAGGCAATCGCCACGTGGGTAACAATGTCCGCATCTTGCTTATCAATAATGGAAAGGGAAATGAATTCAGGCTTTATAGCCACCCTTGTTCTATCTTCGGAGAGGATGCGGATCCGTATATGGCGGCTGCAGGTCACTATGGTAACAAATCTGTTGACCTTGTGAGACACTATGCAGAGGACCTCGGATACAAGTATCTGACAGCTTTTAATAAAGAAGATTTTTTAACGGTTTTACCCTTGTTCCTTGACACTAACGATTGCAGTAAGCCATATTTGTTGGAAGTGTTTACAGAAACGGAAGACGAAAGCAATGCACTTGAAGCAATCCTTAATTATGATGTTGATGCTACTACGGGATTAAAACGTAAAATAGCAAACAGTGTAAAGGGAACACCGGTCGAAGGGGTTATTAATAAAATGCGTGAGATTCTCAAATGAAAATAGGCGTGATGACATTTTGGCATGGTAATTCCAACTATGGCCAAATCATGCAATGTTGGGCGATGCAGCAATTTCTGAAGCGTCAAGGCCACGAGCCTTATGTTATCAGATTTGTGCCGTCAAACTATACTTCACCGTTGAAGCGATTCTTTAAGAAGATACTTTTTGTGGAGCAAATCCGTAATGCTAGGGAATTCTTTTTGAATCATCATACATATCATGTAAAGAAGAGAAATAGAATTTACGATCATAAACGACAATTTGATGAGTTTCGAAGGAATCATCTTGACTTCAGCGAAAATATCTATTACGATATACATCAGATTCAAAATAATCCACCTGTGGCAGATGCCTACATTGTAGGAAGTGATCAGGTTTGGGCTCAGATGCTTGACAGTATTAATAGCCGTGCTTTTTATTTGGACTTTGGAAGGCCTGAGACTAAACGTATCGCTTATGCTCCCAGTTTTGTTGTAAAGGAGTATCCTGTAGCATATCGTAAGGAACTTAAAACACTGCTCCAACGATTTGATGCAGTTTCATGTCGTGAGTATTCTGGAGTTGATATTTGTAAGTCCATAGGTATTAAGGCTGCCAAAGTACTAGATCCGACATTCCTTGTAGAGCGAGACGATTATTTGTCCCTGATAGGAGAACCTATTGAAAAGAAAAAGCAGATATTCATATATAGTCTCAATATATCATCCCCTGAGCAGATTCGGTGGAATGAACTTAGGCAATATGCCAAAGATACTGGGCAAAAAGTGATTGTCACTCCATCTCAAGGCTACTTTGCTGCTGAAGAACTCTTTGGTGACGACGTGCAATATCTTTATGCTTCTCCTCAACAATGGCTTAAAACTATTGCCGAATCAGAATTGGTGGTTACACCATCGTTCCATGGTGTTGTTTTGTCAATCATTTTGGGGACGCCTTTTGTTTATGTGCCGCTTAAAGGTACTTATGAAACTGGAAATTCTCGTGTTATTGATTTACTGGAAGATTTAAATCTTATAAGTCGAGTTATTAATGACGTGAATGATTACAACTCTATCATTCAGCATGTAATTGTTTGGAATAGAGTATTGGATTCCTTGAAAAAAACACGATTAGAATCAATATTGTTTCTTCAAGATGCACTTATATAATGAAAGTCCTACAAGTAAATATTACAGGAAAATCAGGAAGCACAGGTAAAATCACGACTGATATTCGTAATTACCTCCTTGGTCAAGGAATTGAAGCCCTTGTAGCTTATAGTGTGGATAATATTTATTGCAAGGGTTATTACAAGTTGGCTAAGAGATGGGAACTGACTATTTCAAGAATTATGGTCAGGTACGGACGAGCACCATATAAAGGTAATCCTTTTGCTTTTGGACGATTGGTGAGAGTGATAGAGACAACGCACCCAGATATAGTTCATCTCCATTGTATTAACTGTAATTGTTTAAACATTTATAAGTTGTTAGATTATCTTGCCAATAAGCAAATTCCAACCGTAGTTACACATCATGCTGAATTCTTTTATACTGGAGCGTGCCCACATGCGTATAATTGTACAAAATTTATTGATAAACAATGTGTTGGTTGTAGTCATACACAATACGCAACCTATAATAGATATTTGGCAGATACACATAAATGTTGGGTACGTATGTATAAAGCATTTAATCAATTTGCTGAGGATAAACTCTATTTCGTAGCTGTTTCTCCATGGGTTGAGATGCGCTCAAAAATGTCTCCTATTGTTAGTCGCTACCGTTGTGCCACTGTCTATAATGGATTAGATACGTCATGTTTCTATTATAGATCTATTCAAGAAAATTTACATAAACGAATCCATAGTGAAAAGGGAAATGTAGTACTGCATGTTTCTCCCTATTTCAATCCCGTGGATAAGTACGACATAAAAGGTGGCTATTATGTTGTAGAGATTGCAAAGCGAATGCCACATTGTAGATTCCTGGTTGTTGCTACAGATTATGATAATATTGATAAAATTCCCGAAAATATTCAATTTTGGGGACGCGTATCATCACAGGAAGAGTTAGCGTGTTTGTATAGTTTTGCCAAAGTGACACTTCTGACATCCAGAAGAGAAACATTCTCAATGGTAACTGCAGAAAGCCTGTGCTGTGGTACTCCAGTTGTTGGATTTGAGGCAGGAGGTCCAGAATCAATCGCGATTAAAGAGTATAGCAGTTTCGTTGAATACGGTAATTTAGATGCTTTACACCACGTTCTTAGTGATTTTTTGTCATCCAGTTTTGATAAACAACAAATATCACATGATAGTAAGGTTGTTTATTCTAAAGAAGCAATGGGTAATGGTTATTTGAAAATTTATCAGACTTTATTAAAACATCAAGATAAATGACTTACGAAAAGAAAAAGGATTACTTTATTTTCTTTTGCAGTCTGACTAGTTCTTTTTCGCTGAGAGTGTTGGGCACATTCTATATTATTGAAATTATTGCTTTCCTCTCGTACTTTGTTATTCCGTGGAAAAAATATACGGAGAATCCAAGGATGCGAAAAGTTATATTTATGGCTTTTTTATGGCTGCTTGGAGCAATAGTAGCAGACGTGTGGAATCATACTCCGACAATAGATTTATTAAAAGGTTGGTTTAATATCATCTTCTTTATAGGCCTTATGCCATTTGTATATTGGGCTTTAAAGGATAAACCAAGTCGTTGGATATGGTATGTCGTTGGGAATGGTATCTCCTCACTTTTGAGTTTTTACTTGGTTAGAGGTGACATGTTCGAGGGGAGGGCGTATGAAATATGGCAGCTTTATGCCTGGGGGCCTTTTGTTGTTGGAATAGCCGCCTTGTTATACTACAGAGGGAAGCATAAACTAGCAATGATTACATATTTGGTCTGGGCTGTATATGCATTGTATGGAGGTAGCCGGAATATATTCTTGAATATATCCATGGCAGTCTGCATTATGTATATGGTGGAAAGATTCAAATCTGCCAAGCTGGATTCACAGATTTATCGTTTTAAATCAAGTATTGTCCGAGTTTTTCTCGCGCTGTTTATTGGAGCTCTCATCATTGATAATGTTTATGAGAACATGGCATCCGGCGGATTGTTGGGAGATTATGCATACGATAAGTACATGACCCAAAAGTCTGAGTCAGGTGGCATTTTAAAAGGAGGACGCTCAGAAACTTTCTTAGGTTTAGAATGTATAAAAGAAAACCCGATTATTGGATATGGTAGCTTTGCTGTCTATTCACCAAAATTAATTTCATCAGAATCGTTACGCAGTGCACTTGTGCAGTATTATGATGGGGTGGATGTTGAATACTTGCCATCACATTCTCATGTGGTCGGATATTGGATATATCATGGAATTCTTGGAGGCATTTTCTGGATATATATTCTTTTGTTGATGTGGAGACTGTTCAGAACAGGAGCATTTATGTATGAGCCAAAATTGATAGGCCATTGTGTCTATTATTCTGCAACCATCCTGTGGGCAATTTTATTCTCACCGTTTGGCCAACGTGCGCCCATGGCCTTCTATATTGTTTATCTGATAGTTATTGAAGGGTATTTCCTAAATGATAGATATAGAATTTTTCATGGTAGTAAATAATAGTGACATACAAAATATATAAACATGAACAATATGGAAAGGAAGTCAATCCCCTTCTTGTCTATTGTTATAGCCAATTATAATTATGGGAAAATGTTGCCTGCAACAATAGAATCTGTTCTGAGTCAGGATTGCAACGACTATGAATTGATAATAGTGGATGGTGGTAGCAAGGACAATAGTGTAGAGGTAATCAAAAATTATGAGAAACACCTTTCCTGGTGGGTATCTGAACCAGACAAAGGACAGAGTAATGCCTTTAACAAGGGTTTTTCGCATGCAAAAGGCGAATTTATTACTTGGCTGAATGCTGATGACATTCTGCTTCCTGGAACTATTGCTGCGGTAAAAGATGCATTACGTTCAAAACCTACCGCAGACTATGCGACTGGTAACTTTTTACGATTTTTAAATTCAGATCATACGATATCTGAAGCCAAGTGGGGACCTCATTCCCTTCCGTATTGGCTACAAGGGAGAGGTCGTTATATTGTGGCATTCGGTCCTACAACATTTTGGCGCAGGTCTGTATATGAGAAACTTGGGCCAATTGATGAAACGCTTCACTACACCATGGACACTGAGTATTGGGCTCGAATGATGATGGCTGGACATAAACAGGTTCGCGTCAATCATTATTGCTGGGGTTTTAGAATGCATGAAGAGAGCAAAACAGCAGAATTTGGGGATCACGAAAGAAGCCAAAAGATAAAAGAAACTATGGACAAAGAACACGAGTACATAAGAAAAAAGAATAACTACCATCCTACTAAGTTTTGGAGATATGCTGGGCTCTGTTGGCGTTTTGTAGATGGGTCCCTTTTTCACTCTTTGTTTAATAGCTATTATTATGTAGGTAAGAAGATTGAATCGCAGTTTGGTATTCTTTATAAAATTTAATGATATGAAATTACTTTTTTTTTCTGTTAATAGATCTCCTTTTATGGTAGAATTAGTTGACAATATGTACAACTATCTACCATCAGGGAGTGAGGTAAAAATGATTCTACAGTACCCGATGGAAGCAGAACGCTCTCATTGGGGCAAAAAGAATTGTAATAATCCTATAGACATTTTCTTCAATAGTGCTCCAATAGAATTATTTCTTTCTAAGGAAAAACCTGATACTATTATTTATAGTAGTTTCCGTACCCCTAATTTCATGAGAGCGAAAAAGTGGGCAAAAAAGAATGGAGTCAAGTTCTTTGTTTATAGTGGAGAGAAATTATTGGAATATGGACATGGTTCATTGTATATGTGGTTGAAGTATAAGTTCTTTCAGTATAGGATGAGGGGCATTGATGGACAGATAGCTATTAGTAACCGAGCAATGGGATTGTATCAAAAGTATTGTACGGCTCCTACAATCGTAGTCCCCTATACATTTGATATGACGAGGCTGCTTTCTTTCACGCCACTAGAATATGATGGTAAGAGTCTGACATTCCTGATATCGGGGAGATTGGAACCGTTTAGGGATCCCATTTATTCTATTCGTCTCTTTGCTGATTTGAAGAAACTTCGTCCCAATATAGATATGAAGTTGATTATCTCAGGTAAGGGTAGTTTATATGATGATATTCTTAAATTATTGGATGAATTGAATATAGCAGATTGCACGACGTGGATGAATGATTTCAAAGAATGGTCTGAAATACATGAAATCTATAAAAAGGCTCATGTACTGCTTTGTCTTCAAGCATATGGTGGTTGGGGGCTTGTGATACCGGAAGCCATGGCTGCGGGCATGCTAGTCGCAGGTTCTTCAGGCGTAGATTCTGCTGATAATTTAATTATTGATGGATATAACGGTTTGTACTGCAACACGATGGCAAGGGATGTTATTATTAAATCTATGTTGGATGTATTTGATAATCCTTCAGAGTTCAATAGCATCAGAAGAAGAGCAAAGGAGTGTGCAAAGTATGGAGATGTGTTTCATTATGCTAAACAATTAGTTTCATTTATTCAAAATAATAAGCAATAAGACTATGAAAGTCGTTCTTTTAGCAGGCGGTTTTGGCTCACGCATCAGTGAAGAGTCGGTCTTTAAACCCAAACCAATGATTGAAATAGGTGGAATGCCTATCCTTTGGCACATTATGAAAGAATATGCCCATTATGGACACAATGAGTTCATCATCTGTGCTGGCTACAAACAGGAATACATTAAGGAGTGGTTCGCTAACTACTTCCTTCACAACAGCGACGTGTCGTTTGACTTCCGTAATGGAAAGAATGAAATGACCGTTCACCAAAGCAAGTTGGAACCCTGGAAGGTAACAGTTGTTGATACAGGCTACAACACCATGACGGGAGGTCGTATCAAGCGCGTCCAGGAATATGTGGGCAATGAGACCTTCATGATGACCTACGGTGATGGCGTGTGCGATGTGGATATCAACAAACTCGTAGAGTTCCATAAGAGCAACGGCAAGAAAGCCACCCTCACTGCCGTTAAGATGAAGCAGGACAAAGGCGTTCTTGATATCACCAAGGATATGAATGTACGTGCTTTCCGTGAGAAGAATTCATTGGATGGAGCACCCATCAATGCCGGTTATATGGTATTGGAACCCTCAGTGTTTGATTACATAGATGGCGACTCTCAGCCCTTCGAGCGTGAGCCTCTGGAGCGTTTGGCTAAAGAAGGTGAGTTGATGTCCTATATCCACGAAGGATTCTGGCAGTGCATGGACAATATCCGTGAAAAGAAACTGCTTGAAGACCTGCTCGAAAACGGCACAGCTCCGTGGAAGAAGTGGGAGAGAGAAGTTCCTATTGATAAAGTAAACAAGTAATATACGATATGGCAACATTACTGGAAGATTTCTATCGTGGCAAACGTGTGTTCGTAACAGGACACACTGGCTTTAAGGGTAGCTGGATGTGTAAGATGCAGGCCAATGCCGGTGCCATTGTTACCGGTTACTCGCTTGCGCCAAATACAAATCCGTCATTGTTTGAAATTGCAGAGTTGGAGAAAGACATCCATTCTGTGATTGGTGACATCCGTGATTATGCGGCACTGAAAAAGGTCTTTGATGAGGCACAACCCGAAATTGTGCTCCATCTGGCAGCACAACCCATTGTACGTGACAGCTATAAAGATCCGGCCTATACCTACGAGACCAATGTGATGGGTACGGTCAACATCCTGGAATGTGTCCGTAACAGCAACTGCGTGAAGTCCTTCCTGAATGTTACCACCGACAAAGTGTATCTCAATAAGGAATGGGAATGGGGCTATCGCGAGAACGAGGAACTGGATGGCTATGATCCTTATTCTAACTCAAAGTCATGCTCAGAGCTGGTGACGCATAGTTACAAGCGTAGTTTCTTTACGGATAAGGAAGGCAAACCGATTATCCCTATCTCCACAGCTCGTGCGGGCAATGTAATTGGTGGTGGGGATTTCGCCAACGACCGTATCATCCCCGATAGTGTACGCGCAGCAAAAGAGGGGAAAGAGATTATAGTACGGAATCCCTATTCCACCCGCCCATACCAACATGTGTTGGAACCGCTGTATGCTTATTTAATGATTGCTGCCAAGCAATATGAGGATAGCAAATATGCCGACTACTATAATGTGGGGCCAGATGATGTGGATTGTTTCCAGACCGGAGCTTTGGTTGACCTCTTTGTGAGCAAATGGGGTGAAGGCTTGAAGTGGGTCAACAAATATGACGGTGGGCCTCACGAAGCCAACTTCTTGAAACTTGACTGTTCCAAACTGAAAGCCACCTTTGGCTGGAAGCCTCGTTGGAATTTGGACGAAGCCATGGATAAGATTGTTGAATGGAGCAAGTGTTGGCTAGCAGGTGGTGATGTGCGTGCCTGTATGGATAAACAGATTGACGAATTTTTAAGCGGTGTGAAATGATGAAGAACGTAATCGTGACAGGAGCCAACGGCTTTATTGGCAGCACACTGGTCAACAATCTGTTGAAAAATGGAGCTAGGGTTGTTGCTATAGATATTTCATTTGCTGCTCCCAGAATCCCAGATTGTGACCAGATGGTGAAACTGGAAGTAGGATTGGATGATGTTGAGAAGTTGAAGTATTTGATTCCAGCAGGGGAGTATGATGCTATGTACCATCTGGCATGGGCTGGTGTAAATGGACCCAGCAAGGCAGATCCTTCTGTTCAGCTTAACAATATCCAGTTGGGTATTAATTGCGCCCATCTTTGCAAGACCATTGGCGTAAAGAAACTGATTTGTGCCGGTACGGTGGCAGAACAGGCAGTGCATAGCCTACCCAATCTCACCCAGACCAGTGGCGGCATGATGTATGGTGTGGCCAAGCATTGCGCTCACCTGATGCTGGAAGACTACTGCAAGAACATTGGTTTGCAGTTTGTCTGGATGCAGTTCTCCAATATCTATGGAGTGGGGAACAAGACTGGCAACTTGGTGAGCTACACCTTGGGCGAACTCTTGAAAGGAAACGAAGCCACCTTTGGACCTGCCGCTCAACCGTATGATTTCATCTATGTTGATGACTTGTTGGAGGCCGTCTATCGCTTGGGCGCTTCTGAAACCAAACAAGCTTGCTATTATATTGGTTCTGGCTCTCCTCGCATTCTGAAAGAATATCTGCTGAAGATTGGAGAACTGGTAGGTATGCAGGATAAAGTGGGAATTGGCATTCGTCCTGATGACGGTATAAAGTACGACTTCTCCATGTTTGATACTACACCATTGAAGGAGGCCATCGGTGATTATGTAAGCACACCCTTCGAAGAAGGCATCAAGAAAACGATTAACTGGTTAAAAGAACAACAATGATAACAAAATTCAATTTTGAGGAGTTAGACCTCAAAGGTGCATATAAGATTCAACCGTTCTACGCAACGGATGAACGTGGAGGGTTCGTAAAGGACTATAACATTGATATGTTTAAGGCCAATGGCATTGAGCATGAACTAAAAGAGGTTTTCTATACCATCTCCAAGAGAGGAGTTATTCGTGCCACTCATTTCCAGTTGGTCAAACAGCAGGCCAAATTGGTGCGATGCATCAGCGGTCACGTATATGATGTTATTGTTGACCTGCGCCCAGATTCACCCACCTTCGGACAGTGGAGAGGATTCGACCTGACAGGAGAGAACCAGGCGGAACTGTATATTCCCCAGTATTTTGGTCATGGCTATCTGGTGATAGAAGATAGTATTGTGAGCTACAAGTGTGGGGAAGTGTTCTATGGAGAGGGTGACAGTGGTATTATGTACAATGACCCTGATATCAATATCAAATGGCCGTTTGAGCTGATAGGAGGAATCGAGAATCTGATTATTTCAGAGAAAGATAAGAACCTGATGAGCTTAAATGATTATTTAGTCAAGGTAAAAAATAGTTTATGCGAATTTTAGCAATCGACTTTACAAAAGGCATCTTGATTTGCCTGATGGTAATGTTCCATCTGAATTATTATGGAACTTTTATGCCAGAGGTAGTAGATCCATTTGTCTACTCATTTCATGTATCCAGCTTTATGCTCATATCAGGCTTCCTGTTTAAGCCTGAAAAAGCGTGGAGTGGCTTTTGGAAATCGTACAAATACCTTTTGTTACTTTACTTACTGTTTAATGTGACTGATTATGTGTTAGTATCGACGGTCGGAAAAACCTTAGGCGCTAGTTCTCAATTGAAGTTGGGGTGGTACGATTTGCTTCATGTTATTTTTGTTTCACCCGCTGGCGCATATTGGTATATTCACTCTCTCCTGTGGATGTATTTAACCTATTGGTTGATTGACAAACTGCCAATTAATAAAGTCGGGGGGAGCAGAATTGTTCTTCTGTTTGTAGCCGTTTGGGCAATCAATATCAACGATAAACTCCCTTGGAATATCTATTTTGCAGTTGGTGCTTTAATGCGTGTATTAAGTAAGAAGTACGACAACAAAACGGAGATTTTCATGCCAACATGGGTGGCCTTCATACCCCTTGTATTGATTGCTTTATTTGCAACAGGTTACCCGACTCTGAGCCCGACGGGTTTTGCTACGGTTCTCTGTTTTATCAGCCTTATGATGTGGTTTGCATTGAAGTTTGAAAGCAGATTCGTTAAGTTTTTCTCATACATTGGTCAGAACACATTACCCATTTTACTATTCTCACCATTCCTGACGATTTTATCAAAACTATGGCATCGTTTCTGCGCATTTGACCAATCGGAGGTGGCTTATGGGCTGTTCAGTACCACTTTGGTTGTAGCCTTGTGTCTGCTGGCTGCATTTGTGTGGGATAAGCTGAGATTGAATAAACTATTTGGTAGAAATCTTTACGTCAACTATCCAACAAATGAAAATTGATTCCTATAATAGTCGGAAGTTACGCGTGCTATCATGCGTACTGATACTGCTTGTACTCTATATACACAGCTTCTACAATGAAGCAATAGGGACAAAGTATGCATCGTTTGCACAAATGTTTATGGGAGGTGGAGGATTGGCTAATATTGCAGTCCCGATGTTTTTTGTGTTTTCGGGTTTCCTGTTCTTTAGTGGAATACAAACAGCAAAAGACTGTTTTCCAAAGATAAGAAAGCGAGTACAAAGTTTGATAATTCCATATGTGCTGTGGAATATAATCTTTGTTTTGTGGTATGTAGTACTGCAGAATCTGCCTGGGATTGCTGGAATGATAAACAGCGATATCATTACTGAAATTACCAGGGGCAGTGTTTTGGAGAATCTTTATACTATTTTTGTGGCACCTGTGGCATTTCAACTTTGGTTCCTGCGCGACCTGATTATTATAGTACTGTTTTCTCCTTTAATCTACTATTGGATAAAATATACACGATGGTATGGTACACTGGCAATCCTCCTTCTGCACCCGTGGTTAATGACGTTATCAGAAACATTCAATCAGTTTGGTATTGCATACTTTATCTTGGGTGGTACAATTGCTAAGTGTTCTGATTTGGAATACGTTACAAAAAGAGCGTGTTCAACTCCCGTATTCATCATGTCTTTGGTGATTTGGCTTGTTCATGCGATGCTTCAAGCATTACAGATACAAGTGGCGTTTTGGTACTGGGGTGTTCTGTCGGTGTTGGCTGGTATGATAACCACATGGAGGGTATATGATTTACTTGCCTCAAAGACTAAAGTAATTTATGCAATGTCGCCCCTAAGACCATTGTTGGGTTATTCGTTTTTCGTTTACCTTTTTCATGAGCCAGCCTTCAATATCATCAAGAAAATTGGAGTTAAGGCGTTAGGTACGGGCGATATAGTACTGATTTTGCTGTTTTTAATCAATCCAATAATAATGTATTTTTTATCTGTTTTGGTTGCAAAGCTATTGCAGAAAATAATGCCAAAAGTTTATGGTGTGCTTGTAGGAGGGAGATAATGGATAAACCGATACTAGTTGACGGCATCTTCCTAAATATGGGAGGAGCCGTAACAATATTCAACCGCCTGATTGACGGCATGGTGGAACAAGGGATGGACTTTGTTCTACTAAAGGATGCCCGTTGTCCGAAACTAACTTCTGAGGACGGGGTGCCCAGGGTGATTGTATTGGAGCCTTCTTTCATAATCCGACACAAGTTTTATAAGGAGCATAGGAACGATTTCAGCAAAGTGATATGTATGGCTAATATGCCTCCTTCGGTGAAATTGAAGGTGCCTGTGACTACCTACTTTCATAACTTGACTGTCCTGAAGATTCCATCGAATTTTTCCTTTAAACGTAAGATGCGTTTCTGGGTTCGTAGGGCAGCACTCTTGCTACTGTGTAGGAATACTAATTCGTGGGTGGTTCAGACTCAGAACTCTGAGGATACGTTACGAAATGCTATACCCCACACGGAGCATATTTATCAATATCCCATTTTCTGTATTCCAGAGGAGTTTGCTGACGATGGCAGAAATAATAGAGAGGGTTTTGTATTTGTTGGAGAATATAGTTATGCCAAAGGACATGATGAGTTGCTGGAGGCTTGGAAAATATTGAAAGCAAGAGGTCGCAATCCGTTACTTAAATTGACGGTTTCTCAAGAGTCTGAGTTTTTGAATAAACTTCCAGATGAAATCGCAACAGGTCTGAACATCAAGAATTATGGTTTCCTGCCCTATATGCAGTTGCCGGAACTCTACAAATCGAGTAAAGCCCTTATCTATCCTTCGAGAAATGAAAGCCTTGGCCTTGGATTGATAGAGGCTGCGGTGGCTGGTTGTGATATTATATCGTCTGACCATCCTTTTACTTATAGTGTCTGCAAACCTTCTGGGGTTTTTGACCCGATAGATCCTTCTTCTATTGCCGATGCTGTATGTCGGTATCTTGATGGTGAGGCAGGGAAGAGTGAACTGACCATCTATGACAAACTGGAGGATTTTTTGTTTTTTATCAAGAAACTATAGTTTTTTAATAATGCATAACTACAGTTTTGGTATAGTTTGAGTTATAAAAATTACATCATATCTCAATAGAGTAAGTAATATGTTAGATATATCAGCAATTGTCCTCACCTACAATGAGGAAATTCATATCCGTCGCTGTCTGGAGAATGCTTTCCGCGTGGCGAAGGAAGTCTTTGTGATAGACTCTTTCTCCACGGACAGAACGGTGGAGATAGCAAAGGAATGTGGCGCAACAGTGCTCCAGAACAAATGGACGAACTATGCCACACAGTTCAACTGGGGGCTGGACAATGCGCCGATAAAGACGAAATGGGTGTTGCGCTTTGATGCAGATGAATATCTGGAGGATGATCTCATTGAGGAAATAAAAACAAAACTGCCTAATGAACCGGAGGAGGTGACGGGTATCGAGTTTCATCTGAAGGTGAAGTTTATGGACAAATACATGCGCCATGCGTCTCCCTCCGTGGTGCTCATGCGTCTGTTCCGTAACGGCATCGGGCGCAGCGAGGTGCGTCTGATGGATGAACACATCGTGCTCTCTAAGGGCATAAGCAGGACATACGATGGTGCTTTTGTTGACCATAATCTGAATAACATTACGTGGTGGGCACAGAAGCATATCGGTTATGCGAAGCGGGAGGCGGCAGACTTGCTGAATATAGAATATGACTTCTCGGAATCATCAGGCAAAGACCATGTAGAAGGGCAGGCGGGTGCCAAGCGTAACCTGAAGAACAGATATGCTGCTAAACCACTATTCCTGCGTTCTTTTGTGTATTTTCTCTATCGCTATTTCTTTAAGCGCGGTTTTCTTGATGGCAAAGAGGGTTTCCTGTGGTGCTTCATGCAGGGTTGGTGGTATCGTACATTGGTTGACATTCAGGTTTATCAGATAAAACATGAATGCCACAATGACAAGACCAAGATACAAAAGTATCTGAAAGATAATTTTAATATCAGTTTCTAAGTAGAGTCTGGTGTACTGAGGAATCCCAAAATCTTATGGTTTTGGGGATTTTGCCTCTAATTCAAGTGTTTTTATAATTACAATGAAGAGGGTATTAATACATACATTAATATTCTCTCCTGATGGTGTGTCTACGGCATATCTGTACAATGATATTGCGTTGAGGCTGCAGGAGAGGGGGTACGAGGTTGTGGTGCTGACTACGACACCGCATTTTAATATTGTTCCTGAACAGGTGGCCCAGCAGCCCATGCGATGGAAGGTGTGGGGCTTGTGCAAGGTTAGCAAGTACCATGGCATGACTGTGTTGCATGTGCCGCAGAAGAAGTTTAAGAGTACATTGCTGCGATTGATAGGATTTGTTTACTGGCACATTGTATCATTCATCATTGGACTGTCCATCAAGCACGTTGACCTGATTATTTCTCCTTCACCACCATTGACTGTGGGTTGGATGAACCTTGGTCTGGCTAAACTGAAGGGCTGCAAGGTTATATATAATGTGCAGGAGATATATCCGGACATATTGAAGTTGAAGGGTGGATTGACCCTGAAGTTCTTGCGCTGGATGGAGCATAAGGTGTATAATGGTTCAGATGCTGTGACTACCATAGATAAGGTATTCTATGATACGATTGTACCAAGGTTCAGGGATCGGAGTAAATTGCATATCATTCCGAACTTTGTAGACACGGACTTGTACCGACAAGTTAGTGTAAAGTTTAGTGTTGATAGTTTAGAGTCAGTTCAAGAAGTCGAAAGTTCAAAAAGTTCAATTGTTCTTGATGCAAAATTATTTCCGAATAATGATAGTATCAAATTGCTGTATGCTGGTAATATTGGGCATGCGCAATCGTGGGAGCCGCTGGTTGAACTGGCTGACAGGACTCGTGACCTGAATGTGGAGTATATCGTGATTGGCGAGGGTGCGAAACGAGGATACCTGATGGATGAGGCGGAACGAAGGAAACTTACGAATCTACGGATTTTGCCATACCAGCCTCGCCAACTGATGCCTGCTATTTTGTCCTATTCGGATGTTTCGTTTATTTTCATGGCTCCGGAGATGGATGGTGACGGTTTCCCGTCTAAGGTCTATACCATCATGGCTTGTGAGCGTCCGATGCTGATACTTTCTGGCGAGAATACACCTATTGTTAACTTTCTGGACGGCAAGGGTTGTGCCAAACTGGTAACAGAAAGGGATTTTGGAAGAAAGGTGGATATAATGGTGGATTGGCTGAAGAATGTGACTAAGGACGAACTGCGTGAAATGGGAAGAAAAGGTCTGGCTGAGATACAGGCTAAGTACACTAAGGAGAAGGTCACGAATATGTATGTTGATTTGGTAGATACATTGGTAAAATGAAGATTCTGATAACTGGTGTCCACGGGTTTGTGGGCACTAATCTGGTAGAGGCTCTGAAAAGAGAGCACACCATATATGGTTTGGACATTATTGCTCCCGAACGTGAGGGTGTTGTAAAGACCTATTCGTGGGACGATTTGGATAAGGAGGGTGGAATCCCTGACGTGGATGCCATTATACATTTGGCTGGCAAGGCTCATGATGTCAAGTCCGACGGGCATGGGCAGAAGGATGTGTATATGAAGGTAAACTATGGACTTACCACACGGATATTCGACTATTTCCTGGCGCACCCGAAGTGTAGGAAATTCGTGTTCTTCAGTACTGCCAAGTCTGCTGCGGACAAGGTAGATGGGATACTGACGGAGGACGTGGTCCCTGCTCCCGTAGGACCTTACGGGGAGAGTAAGATTGCTGCTGAGAATTACATCATCAGCAAGTTTCAAGATTGCCATTCAGAATCTAAACCATCAACTCTAAACTCTCAACTACCTGCAAAGCAGGTTTACATCTTCCGTCCATGCATGATTCACGGTCCGGGGAACAAGGGAAACCTGAACCTTCTGTACAATGCTGTCCGTAAGGGACTACCCTGGCCGTTGGGCTCGTTTGAGAACAAGCGGACGTTTACATCAATCGAGAATATCTGCTTTGCTGTGAATGGGGTTCTGACCGGGGATGTGCCGAGCGGTATCTATAACATGGGTGATGATGAGCCGCTGAGCACGAACGAGCTGATAGAGGAGATTTGCATGTCGCTTGACAGGAAACCGCGTATATGGAAACTGCCCAAGGGACTGATGTGTGCCGTGGCAGAAGTGGGTGGATGGTTGCATATGCCGCTGAACCCGGAGCGTCTGCGTAAACTGACGGAGAACTACATATCGTCAAATGCCAAGATAAAGGCTGCGTTAGGTGTAGAGCGTATGCCGGTGGATGCAAGGACGGGATTGAAGCGAACTTTGGAGGCGTTCAGGGGGTAGGGGGGGTATTGTTTACAGTTTACGGTTTACGGTTGAAAGGTTGATAGGAGCCACGGACTTTGCGAGTAAGTAAGAGCCAAATTCGAATATTCACGAAAACCGTTAAAACCACCTCTCCTGAGCCTGATGCTCTTATCATAGCATACAACATCATCAGTTATAATTCTGCTCATAAGCAAGCTTCCAGTCAGCATTATCACTAACGATGTTATCCTTGTCAGGATTACGGCTCATCCGAGGGAAAACCGAAAAAAAGGGTTAGTGGTTTACCGTTTACTGTTTACCGTTTACGGTTGAAGGTTAAAAGGTTGAAATATTAAAAAGTTAAAAGGTTAAAGGGTTGGATGGTTTAGATATACAACGTGTTTTTTTAGAACTGGTCAGGTTGGGGATTGGACATGGGACGGGTTGCAAGTTGCTGACTCCAATTGACTGGGCTGCTTTGGAGGACCTGGCTGCCAGGCAGGGTCTATCTGCCGTTTTGGTGGACGGGGTGGGGAGGCTACCCGAGGATATGCGACCGCCCAAGCCTGTGCTGTTGCAATGGATAGGCGAGACGCTGCATGGCTATGAATACCGATACGAGCAGTATTGCAAGGCTATTGCGGGGTTGGCTTCGTTCTACAATGCTCACGGCTTCAAGATGATGGTGCTGAAGGGCTATGCCTGTTCGCTGGACTGGCCAAAGCCGGAACACAGGCCTTGCGGGGATATTGATATATGGTTGTTCGGGAGGCAGAAGGAGGCGGATAAACTGGTTGAGAGTTTCAAGTTTAGAGTTGATAGGTCGCATCATCATCATACGGTATTTGACTGGGGTGGTTTCGCGGTGGAGAATCATTATGACTTCATCAGCACTTATCATCACAGGTCGCATATTGCGTATGAAAGGGTACTGAAGGAATTAGGCACTTTTAAAGTTGAGAGTGGAGAGTTTAGAGTTGAGGGTCAGTTGAATGGCTGTAGCGTCGAAGGTTGTAGGATACCTTCTGTTGAAGTGTGCGGTGAAAAGGTCTATTTGCCATCGCCTAATCTTCACGCTTTGTTCCTGCTGAAGCATGCGATGTTGCATTTTGTGGGAACGGAACTGACGTTCAGACAGTTGCTGGACTGGGCTTTCTTTGTGAAGTGCCATGGCAAGGATGTTGACTGGAGTATGGTTATCAGGGTGTTGGAGGAACATGGTATGATGCCAATGTTTGGTATATTGAATGCCATCTGTGTAGAGGACCTGGGATTTGAAGCATCGCTGTTTCCTGCTGTGCAGTTTGAACCTGCTGTAAAGGCCAGGGTGTTGAAGGAGATATTTGCTGCGGTTTATCAGAATGACGGTTCGATGAGCTTCCTGGCACGACAGCAAAACCGCTACCGCCGTTGGCGTGACAATGGATGGAAGCATGACCTATGTTACAGGGAAAGCAGATGGAGCGCTTTTTGGTGTGGAGTCTGGGGGCATATTTTGAAACCTGCTTCGATATGATGTCTGATTAGATACTAACTTTGATACTATGTTTATAACATATCTTATTATCACTGCCATACTGCTGGCAGCGGAATTGCTATATTTCCGCATTGCAGACAGGTTTAATATCATTGACAAGCCGAATGAGCGCAGTTCGCACAAGACGGTTGTGCTGCGAGGGGGCGGTATAATATTTGCCATATCAATGATTGTCTGGGGCCTCACCCCCTTCCCCTCTCCAACGGGCGAGGGGTGTACAGTAGCATTGTTACAGTACTGGACGTTCCTGGTGGGGCTGGTGCTGATTGCTGGGGTGAGTTTCTATGACGACATCCATTCGTTGCCGGACAGTGTGAGGCTTGTGGCACAGTTTTCTGCTATGGGTTTGATGTTCTGGAATCTGTTTTGGGTTCAGGATTCATGGTTCATGTTTCAGGATTGGTATTGGCAGGTGATGGTAGTTCTGCTTGCGCTCATTGTGTTTGTGGGGGCAACTAATATCATCAACTTCATGGACGGGATAAACGGTATAACGGCGGGGTATGCTTTGGCAGTGCTGGTGCCACTGCTAATAGTTGATGGTTCAGGATTCAGGGTTCAAGATTCAAGTGTTCAAAGTTCAATCCTTCAAGGTGTTCAAGGTTTTATTGAGCCGTCGTATCTGGTGGTGGCGATTATCGGTGTGCTGGTGTTCAGTTTGTTCAACTTCAGGCCAAGGGGGAAGGCTAAGTGCTTTGCGGGGGACGTGGGTAGTGTGGGAATAGCTTTCATCATGCTGTTTGCTATCGGGAAGCTGATTCTATCTACCAATGATATTACTTGGCTGGTGTTGCTGGTGGTGTATGGTGTGGATGGTTGCTGCACTATTATCCATCGTATCATGTTGCATGAGAACCTGGGCGAGGCTCACCGCAAGCATGCCTTCCAGTTGATGGCGAATGAGCTGGGGATGAGCCATGTGACGGTGTCGCTGATATATACGGTGCTGCAACTGGCAATCTCGTTTGCGATGGTGTATCTGATACCGAACACAGCGGCATGGCATTGGGGATATCTGACTGCTGTCTGTCTGGTGCTGGCCGGGGCGTATGTGGTGTTTATGAAAAAGTATTATCACCTCCACGAGGAATACTTAAAATCGTTGGAAAAATGAATGTTGAAATAACACAGACTTTAATGGATCGCCTGACGGAGCAAGCCAAGGCAAGTCCTCGGTTGAGGATGAATATGGATTTAAGGAATTCCGCTGACGATAAAAGCCAGCGGATGCTGAATGCGATAGAACCTGGTTCGCCTATGCCAATTCATCGCCATCAAAAGACATCGGAAACGGTGGTATGTCTCCGTGGTCGTTTGGTGTGGGAGTTCTATGATGAGTTGGAGCGGATATGTACGGATTACATTGAACTTTCGCCAAATGGTCAGGTTGTGGCATTGAATGTGCCGGCTGGACAATGGCATACGGTGAAGGCTCTGGAGTCGGGTTCCGTCATCTTGGAATGTAAAGAGGGAGCGTATGAGCCGCAGAGGGAGGAGGATATACTACAGATGTAAAAGGTAAGAAGGGAAATGTATGAACCGTTTGTCTTCAATTACTGAGGGGATTTGGCAATTGCTCAGAAACCAATCCTAACGGAGCTCAGTTGGTTTTTACAACCCACGACACGAACCTACTGTCGAAAAAGCTGTTGAGAAGAGATCAGGTGATGTTTGTTGAGAAAGATAAACGCGCAATGACTCACCTTACACCGATGATGAGTATAAAACTGGAGAATGGGGCAAAGCCCAGGACAGACAGTAACTATGAGAAGAATTATCTGGAAGGAAAATATGGTGCAATACCATATTACCATTCTGATTTTGAAGGATGTGAGGAATAAACAGAAATTGTTTATTTTCGCAGATGAATAACGAATCTCGCGAATCATGCGAATGAGAGTTTGGAAAAGGTAAAAATGAACTAATTTGAGAATTTTGCAAATAACTTTTGAGAATTTTGTTTAGTAGATTTGAGAATTTTGTGTAACTTCGCCGCCGAAATATCAATGGGTTATGTATAAGCGCATTCAATATAACGAGCTAAAATCAAGAATAGCAGAGCCTAGGGACAAGATACAAGTGCTATCTGGCCCGAGGCAGGTTGGCAAATCAACACTGGTGAAGCAGGTGCTTCAAGAGATTGACTTGCCCTATATGTTTGTGAGTGCAGATAACGTAGATTCCGATAACACTGGATGGATAGGTGAAATGTGGTCTACGGCGAGAGCACGCATGAAAGCATCTGGCGTATCTGAATTTCTGCTTGTGATTGATGAGGTGCACAAGGTGGATAACTGGAGTGAGGCCGTTAAGAAGGAATGGGATGACGATACGTTCCATGATGTAGGCTTGAAACTGGTTATTTTAGGCTCGTCACGTCTGCTGCTGAAAGACGGTTTGACTGAATCGTTGGCAGGGCGATACGAGCTGATACGTATGCCGCATTGGAGTTATGGCGAGATGCATGAGGCTTTTGACATGGATTTGGATCACTATATCTATTTTGGCGGTTATCCTGGTGGCGCAAAATATATTCAAGACGAGCGCCGCTGGCGAAGGTATATCAAGGACAGTATAGTGGCACCGGCCATTGAACAGGATGTGTTGAAGACAAAGACGGTGTATAAGCCGGCATTGATGAAGCAGTTGTTTGAGCTGGGATGCGCATATTCTGGTAAAGAGCTGTCGCTGAACAAAATGGTGGGACAGTTGCAGGATGCGGGTAATGTGACCACATTGGCCAGTTACCTGACCACATTGGATGAGTCAAGACTCTTGTGTGGACTGCACAAGTATGCCTCAGATAATGCCAGAAAGTATAACTCGGTGCCTAAGCTGGTGGTGTATAATACTGCCCTGTTCTCAGTGCAGAGCGGCATGAGCTATAACAAAGCATTCACTGAGCCTAAGGTTTGGGGACGCTGGGTGGAAAGTGCCGTTGGTGCCTACCTGCTGAATAATGCTGAGGAGTATGACTATAAGCTGTACTACTGGCGCGAGCGTGAAGACGAAGTGGACTTCATCATAGATTCAGACAGTAAACTGATAGCTATAGAGGTGAAGAGTGGCCGCAGAACCGATAACGAGGGATTGAGCGAATTCAAGAAACGGTTCAATCCGGACTACTCGTTGGTGGTTGGTTCCGGTGGTGTTCCTTTGGAGGAGTTTCTGAGTTGGGACTTGGGTAGATTGATAGACGAATAATAAAGATTAAGGTGATAATGAATAAAGAATAGAAGTATATGATATCACTAACAGCAGAACAGAAAAAGAGGAACAAAAGAAATTGTGGAATCAATGGATAGATGAAACAATCAAAGGCTTCAAAGATGTGCTGAAAGCAGATGGTAGACTAGTTTGATATTATAGGATGATAACGACACCGAGACAGACGACTTATGCTTGATGAATTGACAGCAAAGGCGAATAGACATGTGAATCAGTGGAAGTGAACACGAATTGCACGGATTACACGAATATCTTTTCCGGTCAAGAATTAGAGAATTGGAGAATGATGGTCACACAGATGGCACAGAGAACGCAGAAAAAAGATTCCATAGACATCTAAAGACTCGAAAGGGGACTAAAATATGTAGATGATGTGACTTGTTTTGCCCTAAGTGTTTACGCAAGCGAGCTTGTGACTCACTTTTGACAAATAAGTCCTTTGTCTCATCAATGTTCAACAAAGCAGTTCTTGGCAGGACTTTCATATACATAAAAGATAGTATTTACTGATGACGTAGGATGAACGGTGGGAAAATAACGGTTCATAGTTTAACTAATAGTTTGAAACGCCAAAATGGCATTTCTAATGATATTTGAATATGGCAGAAGATATTATACATAGTGAAGAGAGGGGCGAGATAGTGATGTATCAGCCTAATGATAATATACGTCTTGAAGTAAGACTTCAGGACGAGACTGTGTGGCTAACTCAACAGCAGATGGCTGAGTTGTTCAGCACCACGAGGAATAATATCACCCTGCATATAGGTAACATCTTCAAAGAAGGCGAATTAGATGTTAATTCAGTTCGTAAGGAATCCTTACTAACTGCCTTAGATGGCAAGAAATATCGGACAAAGTTCTATAACCTGGACGTTATCATCTCTGTTGGATATCGTGTTAAGAGCAAAGTGGGTACACGGTTCCGTCAATGGGCTAATGCAGTATTGAAGGATTATTTGCTGCGGGGATATGCCGTACATCAACAGGCAATGGCTCTTCAACAGATTAATCTCCGTATAGATGCGCAGAATGAGAGGCTTGCCCGTATCGAAGATACTATTGACCAACAGCAACAGCAACTGGATTTTGTTGTGCGTGGAAATGAGAAGCCAGAAGAGTTATTGATACCATCGGGCTGTGTGTGGGATGCGTATATGTTTGTGTGTGACTTGATAAGAAGTGCTGAGAAGAGAATCATCCTGGTTGATAATTTTGTGGATGAGCGTGTGTTAACAATGCTGGACAAAAGGAATAAGGGCGTCTCAGCTGAAGTACATACTCGCTATTACGAGCAAACGAAACTGGATTTTGATAAGCACAATCAACAATATGAGCCAATCAGTTATGTACAACTGCCACATGCAGTACATGACCGCTACTTGATAGTTGACGATGATGTGTGGCTGTTGGGTACTTCTGTGAAGGACATGGGTAGAAGCTTGTGTACGGTGATTAAAGTGGGTTTTACGCCAGAGATGGTGCTTGGTTTGCTGAAATAATCCGTTCCCAATACACAATAACCCTAGCCGGTTTCCCAAATGGAGGCCGGCCTTTTTTTGTTGTAAACCACCCTTCAAAGAAAATGATGATTCTATGCCAGAATTAGAAGAAAATGGTTCTTTCTCCTTGTATATTATCAAAAATTTGTATTTTTGCAGTTGAAAATCAAATATTTTGGATTATGGCAAAACCTATTGAACCAACACCGGTACTAAAAGGTGACGATGCTTATAAGTTTGTCGCTGAGATGGAAAAGCAGGAGAAGGCTTCTGCTGAGGAGAAAGCTCGTGTGGCCAAGGGAGCGTCATTCATCCAGTCTTTGCTTACTTTCACTTTTTAACGTAAGCTGACAGGAGATGAAGATTGTACGCCTGACACAAGATCATATCTTTAAACCGTTTGATTGCGGCGAAGCTGACTTGAATGATTTCCTCTTACAAGATGCCAAGCAGTATTTGAAAGGACTATTGGCTGTGACGTATATTGTGGAGGACGAGAATAGCACGGTGGCTTTCTTCTCACTGTCAAATGATAGAATTTCGTTAGCGAAGCCGCTTCGGAAAGAAAACGAAGGGGACACGATTCCAATGTATTATGACTTGACGCAGTTGATTTGACCACAAAAAGTCCAAACTAAACATATAAATGCTGGTTAGTGCAAACTGATCAGCATTTTTTATTTTATATAGCAACAATTGTTTGTCAGAAAAATATTTATATTTTTGCAGACAAAATCATTTTATAAAAGTGCAAGAATTGCAAAAATATTAAATGAACAACAATGGAGATTAGGCGTGACAGGTATCTGGAAAGGCTGATTGCACACAAGGGCAACGGCCGTGCTGAAAAGCAGGCTGTTAGAAGAAGGTGCTGGCGAACTGCTTACAAAATGTAAGCAATTGAAGATTCGGGCTACAGATGGCAAGATAAGGACTGAGTCGGATACAAGCTGTAACTCAACAGTAACATTCCGGAGCCGGAGTTTGACTTCGTGCCTAACTTTGTATGCCTGACGATCTGGTTTAAGACACCGATTACGCCGTATGTGAGTGGGGGTGGCGAATTAAATGGCGGAATAAGAGGCGGATTAAATGATGGCCAAATGGGTGAATTGTGAGGCAGTAGGGAGGGAAGAAATTGAAAATCTTGGGAGTTTTGAGTTGAAAATCTTGGGAATTAAAAAATATTTTGGACGTTTACTGTCAATAATTGAAAATTATCTAAAAAAAGTAGATATTTGATGGATATTCAAGAATTATTCTATATATTCGCGATGATGACACTTCTGATGATTTCTTTGTCCGCCTGCCGTATGATATCGCAGAAGCCAATACCAAAAATGGAAGTTACTTTCTCGCCAATACTCTTGTGAAGGTACATTAAAACTGTTGTCAGATATAGGATTTGTTTACGAGGTGAAGTATGACAAGGACAAAGCAGGAAAAAACCTATATCAGTGACTATATTGAAGAGGTGAGCATAACAGATTGACGCCTCAAGAAGAATGGGGGAATAATTGTGATTAATGGTTCAATTTTGACGTTATCGGAGATTGAGGCAGGTGGTAAAGAATACTTACAGACTGATGGATACGAAAAAATGGGTGTCACAAATTGTGATACCCAATTGAAAGAGAATACGATATGATTGAAGAATCACAAAATATAGAGCATAAAGAGAGTTGGCGGGACGAATATCTGAAATGGATATGTGGATTTGCCAATGCCCAGGGTGGGCGTGTGTATATCGGTGTGGATGATGACCGTCAGGTGACAGGCGTGGAGGACTCCAAGCGACTGATGGAGGACATCCCTAACAAGATTAGAGACGTGCTGGGCATCATTGTGGATGTGAACCTGCAGAAGGAGAACGAGAAGGAATATATTGAGATAGTGGTGCCTCCATACAGCAATCCCATCAACTATAAAGGACAATATCACTACCGTAGCGGAAGTACGAAACAGGAACTGAAAGGTGCTGCGTTGAACAGGTTCCTGCTGGAGCGGGGTGGCATCCATTGGGATGAATATGTGGTTCCTAAAGTGAATGTGGCGGATTTGTCGGAAGAAGCGTTCAAACGGTTCAGAAGGGAAGCGGCTGCGAGTGGACGTGTGGATAAAGAGGTGCTGGAAGACAGCAACGATGTGCTACTTGAGAACTTGCTGTTGAAAGATGAAACAGAACAATTGAAGCGCTCTGCTGTGATGCTGTTTCATCCTAATCCAGAGAGGTTTGTGCCGGGGACATACGTGAAGTTGGGCTTCTTTGCCGGTGAGGATGATGAACTGGTGTTTCAGGATGAGGTTCATGGACCGCTGATGCTTCAGGTGGATGAGGTGATGAGACTACTTGAGGAGCGCTATCTAATTCATGCGATCTCGTATGAGAAGCACCATCGAAGGGAGAGAATACAATATCCCGAAGATTCACTCCGTGAGAGTGTGCTGAATGCTATTGCAAACAAGGATTATACATCGGGCTATCCAATCCAGATAAGTGTTTACCCAGATCATCTGTCGGTATGGAACTATGGTCAGTTGCCTGAGGGATGGACTGTTGGCAGATTATTTGTGAAGCATCCTTCGATGCCCTTGAACCGTTCGCTGGCGAATGTTTTCTTTCGCTCGGGCGACATAGAGTCGTGGGGTAGAGGTTATCGCAGAATAGTGAGAGGAAACGAAGCTGCAGGGCTGTTACCACCAATTGTGGGAACTGAGGACGGACTAAGGGTGACGCATTATGTGGATGTGGCAGCTCAGGTGAATGCCATGGGTGCAGAGGAACGTGCTATACCTATATTGGAACTCGTGCTGAAAAACCATCGGGTGACGAATGGTGATGTGCAGAAGATGTTGGGTGTGAGCAAGCCTACTGCAACACGATTATTACAAAAGCTGGACGCTGTATTGGAGTTGGTTGGTCATGGAGTAGGCTCATACTATAGGATACGCAACTATTAAATGGCTCACTAATGGCTCACAATTGCATCATTTGAGGCTTGAGATTCAAGGTTTAGAGGTTAAGGATTGAGTTGTAAGTTGCTGGTATTCAGAAAGAATTGTAATTTGAGACTGTTTCCGCAAATTGCATCACTAATGGCTCAACAATGGTTCGTAAGCGTCCAAAAGTAGTCTAAGGCCATCTAATGATAAATCAGTACCTTTGCTACTGATTAAAGCTTAGTATTTGGTTTTGATGTTGCCAAGACTACAGAAGGTATTATGGAAACAACAAAGATGGATAAAATAGCCCTGAGAGAAACGCGCCCGAGGGAGGAGGATTCTCTGCCCCAACTGCTGCACATGGTGGAGGGTGAGATATAAATGCTTCTATTGATTTCCCTGGGGTGTCACAAAATGTGATACCCCAGAGAAACAACGCCGAGACCATACACAATAACCCCTAGCCGGTTTACCAATTGTAGGCCGGCTTTTTTATGTTTTTGCCAACTGCCGGAACAAATGGTGGCCAAATAACCAAATGATTTTTAAAATGTTTGTGAGATTTGAGGAAAAGTTGTACTTTTACAGCGTTAAATGAATTGAAAATTTGAAAAAATCGATACCTTCTCGCTGATACATAGATGTTTATCGTGTATATTTGCATCGCGGAAATGTGTATAAAATAGGTTTTGAAACTCTTAGGAAACGTGATTATGAGGCGTAAGATATATGACAGGTTGCTTCAATGGAAGCGAGAAAAGGACGGCACAACGGCCCTGATGATTGAGGGTGCCAGACGTGTGGGAAAGAGTTATATCGCTGAGGAGTTTGCCCGCAACGAATATGACTCGTATATCCTCATTGATTTCAGTAAGGCACCCAAGCGGGTGAAGGATTGGTTTGACGAGTATCTGGAGGATGTGGACACGCTGTTGCAGAACATCCAATTGCACTACAAACGGCAGTTGACTCCACGGCGGTCGCTCATCATCTTCGACGAGGTGCAGAAATGTCCTCGCGCCCGTGAGGCCATCAAGGCATTGGTGGCTGACCACAGGTTTGATTATCTGGAGACCGGGTCGCTAATCTCAATCAAGAAGAACGTGGAAGGCATCCTGATTCCGTCGGAAGAGGATGGCATCGACATGTATCCGATGGACTTTGAGGAGTTCCTGTGGGCGATGGACAACGAGGTGATGATGCCTCATATCCGTGAGCGGTTTGGGAAGCGGCAGCCTATGGGCGATTTCCACCGCGAGGCGCTACACTACTTCCGCCAGTATCTGATTGTGGGCGGTATGCCCCAGGCGGTGGCGGAATATGTCGAGTCGCGCGACTTTACGAAGGTGGATGCCGTGAAGCGACAAATATTACGACTTTACAAGAACGACATCAAGAAATATGCAGGTGGGGCCACGGCTCGTGTGAGTGCAATCTACGACGCCATCCCCGGACAGCTGCAGAAGAGGGAGAAGAAGTTTATGCTGTCGGCCCTGAAGGATGAGGCGAGGATGCGGGAATACGACAGCGCGTTTTTCTGGCTGGAGGATTCGAAGATGGTGAATATCAGCTACAACACCACAGCCCCGAACATCGGACTGCAACTCAATGAGGACCGCACGGTGCTGAAGTGCTATTACTGCGATACAGGTCTGCTAATCTCGCTGGCGTTCGGCGCAAGGGGTATTGTGACCAACGAAATTTACCAGAAGCTGATGTTCGACAAGCTGGAGATTGACGAGGGGATGCTGGTGGAGAACATTGTGGCGCAGATGCTGAAGGCGGCGGGCCATGAGCTGTTCTTCTACTCGAACTACGACAAGGAGGAGGCGGAGAACCGGATGCAGGTGGATTTCCTGGTGCAGAAGGAGGTGGTGACCTCGCGGCACAACATCTCGCCCATCGAGGTGAAGAGCGGCACGGGCTACACGCTGACGTCGATCCAGAAGTGCATCAAGAAGTTCGGGCAGTACCTGAGCACACCGTATGTGCTGCACACAAAGGATGTGGAGCAGAAGGAAGGGCTGGTGTATCTGCCGCTATATATGACGGGACTGCTGTAGGGGTTAGCGGGTTTACGGTTTACGGTTTACCGTTTATGGGTTAGCGGTTAGCGATTTATGGTTTACGGTTTATGGGTTAGCGGTTAAAGGTTAGCGGTTAGGGGTTAGCGGTTAGGGTTGAGAGAAATTTTCGCTTTTTCCTTGTAATTTAGCAAAAAAATGTATTTTTGCAACAAGAATCTGAAATAGTTATGAGCTTGTTATGACAGGTATGACACGTTATTATAGACATTTCAAGGGGGGAAAGTACAAGGTCTTGGCTATCGGTCGTGACAGTGAGTCGCTGGAGCCTGTGGTGATATATCAGGCATTGTACGGTGAGCATGGGATATGGGTGCGGCCCAAGGAGATGTTCGATGGCTATGTGGAGCGGGATGGCAAGAAAATTAAGCGTTTTACCGAGATAACCAGGGAAGAGGCGGAATGACACAGGACGAAATCTGGTTGGCGAGGTACAATGATGTGGTTTCGTTTATCAAGACGAACAGACGGAATCCATCTAAGTATATTCCCGAGGAAAGGGGTAATTTCCTGAACTGGCTGAAGGCAAACCGCAAGGCAATGAATGCGGGGAGAATGAAACCGGAGAGGGTAGTGTTGTTTGGGGAGTTGATGGAGCTTGTGGAGAGTCACAGGCGTAAGAATCAGTATGAGTGAAAGTGTGTGTTTCGGGGGAATATATTTTAATGATTTGGAGATATTTTGTGGTGTAGATGAAAAAACTTGTTAAAATATTTGGCTGTTTTATAAAAACGTCATAACTTTGTGTCCGAATTCAAAGAAAACCTGCTTCAGTAGCTCAGTTGGTTAGAGCACATGACTGTTAATCATGGGGTCGTTGGTTCAAGCCCATCCTGAAGCGCAAACGAGAGCCTGCCAATGAAAAACGGTGGGCTTTGTTTGTAAAAAATATTCGCGTGCACGCATACGCAATGACATGGTAAAGAAGACCGAGAGAATAATTGACTCACTGCGTTCTGTCCTTTTTCCTGAATTTTATGGGGGAGGTGTCAGCAGCGAGATGTTTTATGCCCAGTTGCTGGAATGTGTACCTGCCAGGGAGGCAAGGATACTGACTGATTTTGTTCCGGAACTGAGAAAGGAACTGGATATGGATGTCGAGGCTGCATATAACGGTGATCCTGCGGCAGAGTCCCTGGACGAGATTGTGTGCTGTTATCCGGTTATCAAGGCCCTGATTAACTACAGGTTTGCCCATCGTATGCTGGAACTGGGCGTAAAGATGATTCCGCGTATAATAACCGAGCTGGCGCATTCGGAAACAGGTATAGATATCCATCCTGCTGCTACTATAGGGCATCATTTTACTATAGACCATGGTACGGGTGTGGTGATAGGTGCGACTTGCATAATTGGTAATTATGTGAAATTGTATCAGGGCGTAACCTTGGGTGCAAAGAGTTTTCCGCTGGACGACCACGGACACCCCATCAAGGGTATTCCCAGGCATCCGATACTGGAGGATAATGTGATTATCTATTCGAATGCCACCGTGCTGGGCAGGATAACGATAGGCAGGGGGACTGTGATAGGCGGTAACCTGTGGGTGACGGAAAGCACCCGTCCGGGGGAGCAGATTGTACAGGCGCGCAAGCGAAAGACTACCATACAGCAGACGTTGATTAGTCCTGAGGACTGCGGAATGCTGTAGATGGATTTGTCATTCTTAATACGTAATACATAATCAGACAGAATAAATGGAGTTTGAACTGATTGCTAAGACTTTTCAGGGTCTTGAGCCAGTGTTGGCAACGGAGTTGATTGAACTGGGTGCCAATAATATACAGATAGGACGCCGTATGGTGTCCTTTGTCGGTAATAAGGAACTGATGTATCGTGCCAATTTCCAGTTGCGTACGGCTATCAGGATACTGAAGCCAATCAAGCATTTTCGTGCAACAACTGCTGAGGAGGTTTATAATGCGGTAAAACAGGTTGACTGGACCCAATATCTGACCAACGACACGACTTTTGCGGTGGACAGTGTGGTGTTTTCGAATGAATTCCGCCACTCGAAGTTTGTGGCATACAAGGTGAAGGATGCCATTGTGGACCAGTTCCGTGAAAAGACGGGTGACCGTCCTAATATCAGGCTTGTGAATCCGGACATACAGCTGCATATCCATATTGCTGAGTATGACTGTACCCTGGCTCTTGATTCGTCGGGCGAAAGCCTGCACCGACGCGGGTATCGTCAGGAGTCGGTCGAGGCTCCGCTGAACGAGGTCCTGGCAGCGGGCATTATCCTGCAGACGGGATGGCGTGGAGAGTGTGACCTGATTGACCCGATGTGCGGCAGCGGAACGATTCCGATCGAGGCTGCGCTTATTGCACGGGGCATTGCGCCTGGTGTGTTCCGTAAGGAGTATGCTTTTGAGAAATGGCCCGACTTTGACCCTGACCTGTTTGGTGCCATATATGACGATGACAGCCGCGAGCGTCCCTTTGACCATCATATCTATGGCTATGACAACAACCGTCGGGCTGTGGCGATTGCGACAAATAATGTACGGGCTGCGGGCCTGTCCAGGGAGATTACGATTGAACTGAGGGATTTCCAGGATTTTGTACAGCCGCGTGAGAAGAGCATAATTATAACGAACCCGCCTTATGGTGAGCGTATTTCAGCTCCTGACCTGCTGGGCCTGTACAAGATGATTGGCGAGCGTCTGAAGCATCAGTTCACGGGGAACGATGCGTGGATATTGAGTTATCGCGAGGAGTGTTTCGAGGCTATAGGTCTGAAGCCGTCGTTGCGTACTCCGCTGTATAATGGGGCGCTGGAATGTGAATTGAGGAAGTACCGTATGTTTGACGGGCGTTTTAACGATATGCGTGCAGGTGGCGGTGACATCAAGAGTGCGCGTGAGCGAAATATGATGTCGCAGAAGCATCGCTTTCGCCAGCATCGCGATTTCAAGACCCGTCTGGGCGAGGAGCCTGTATCTCGCGACAGCAGGAGACCCAGCCGTCAGGGGAAGAGAGAATTTGGCGTAAAAAAAGATAGATAGTGTTATGTGTAACAGGATTAGTGTTTTATTGGTATCTTGTATGTTTTTTTCTATGTCGGCTATGGCGCAGGACAAGCAATTTACCTTGGACGAGTTGCTGGGAGGCGGTGACAGTTACTGGACGCTGAGGCCGGAAAACATATATACCGGCTGGTGGGGTGACATACCGTTCAGGACATCGGTCGAGGGTGTTACCGAGATGAATACGGGAAATACATTGTGTACAGTCGAGGGTATAAACCAGAAACTGGGTGAGAAGGTGGCTTTCAGCGGGCATAACCTGACGTTCCCTTATGCTGACAGGACGATAGTTGATTTTCGTAAGGGCTTGCGGCATATCCAGCTTGATTTTGAAAAAGGCGAAAAGGTTTTGGATGTAACCTTGCCCGCAGGTGCGATAAACATGGATTTTGACCGTGTTTCACGCAATACGGCTTTCTGCATCCAGGGTAACCTGTATGTTATGACTGCTGATGGCAGACAGATTGCTGTAAGTCAGGATGGCAGCGCCGATGGCAGCGAGGATATTGTGTATGGATGGAGCGTGCACCGTGATGAGTTTGGTATCCACAAGGGGACCTTCTGGTCTCCCGACGGCAAGTACCTGGCATATTACCGCATGGATCAGTCAATGGTGCCCAACTATCCCCAGGTGGATATACATCCGCAGAAGGACTACAAGGGCGAAAACGGTTCGCGTATAGCTACGACCTATGCATGCCACTATCCTATGGCTGGTGAGAAGAGTCATGTTGTAAAGGTGGGTGTGTTTGACGTAGAAACGGGCAGGAATGTATGGCTTGACCTGGAGGGTGAGCCTGAGGATTACCATACGAATATCTCGTGGTCGCCTGACTGCAAGACAATTTATATTTTTGAACTGAACAGGGATCAGAACGACATGCGGCTTGTCTCCTATGACGTTGCAACGGGCAAGTCCGTCAGGACTATACTGCAGGAGTGTGACAAGCGGTATGTCGAACCGCTTAATCCATTGGAATTCCTTCCCTGGGACGATACCAAGGCTGTAATGCAGAGCCAGCGGGACGGTTACAATCACCTGTATCTGCTGGATGTCAGGACCGGAAACGTCAGGCAGCTGACCCGCGGCAAATGGGTGGTACAGAAATTTGTCGGTTTCAATACGGTGTCCAAGAGTCTGGTTTACCTGAGCAACGAGGCTGACCCGCGTACTTCGTGCCTGTACAGTGTCAGGACGGGTGGCGGCAGGCGCACGCTGATTGGAAAGGGCGAGGGCGTTTGCTACAATGCGTCGCTGAATGGTAGCGGAACGAGGGTTATACAGTGCTATACTGCTCCTGATGTTCCACGTAGCATCAACCTGCTGAGTACGACAACTGGCAAGGGACAGAATATCCTGACGGCTACGGATACATGGAAGGCTGGGGGATATGCCGTGCCGCAGTTCCGCAGTGGCAGCATCAAGGCTGCGGACGGCAAGACTGACCTGTATTACCGTATGGTACTGCCTGCAGATTTTGATGAAACCAAGAAGTATCCCACCATTGTTTATGTGTATGGCGGTCCGCATGCGCATCTGGTACAGTCCAGCTGGCATTGGGACAGCCGCGGTTGGGAAACGTACATGGCACAGAAGGGTTATATAACATTTGTCCTGGACAGCAGGGGCAGCGAATGGCGCGGACGTGACTTCGAGCAGGCTACGTTCCGCCAGCTTGGTTGCGTTGAGCGTGAGGATCAGTTCTGTGGTGTCGGTTTCCTGAAGTCCCTGCCTTACGTGGATGCTGACAGGATTGGTGTGCACGGGTGGAGCTTTGGTGGATTTATGACCATAAACATGATGCTCACTTACCCCGAGACTTTCAAGGTGGGTGTTGCAGGTGGGCCTGTGATTGACTGGAGCTATTACGAGGTTATGTATGGTGAGAGGTATATGGATACGCCTGAACGGAACCCCGAGGGGTATGAGAAATGCAACCTGAGGAACCGTGCAGCAGACCTGAAGGGACGCTTGCAGCTGATTATCGGATACAACGATCCGACATGTGTGCCGCAGCATTCGCTGTCCTTTATCCGTGCTTGCGAGGATGCTGGTACGCAGCCTGATTTCTTTGTCTATCCCGGTGGCGAGCACAATATGTACGGACGTGATGCGGTGCACCTGCATGAGAGGATTACGAGGTATTTTGAAGATTTTCTGAAATAGAATATGGGATACAGGGTATTACTGCTCGGCTCTGGTGGCCGTGAACACGCTTTGGCATGGAAGATTGCACAAAGCCCCAAGTTGGACAAGTTGTTTATTGCTCCAGGCAATGCCGGTACATCGTCTGTGGGCGAGAATGTTGCTATTAAGGCGGATGATTTTGACCAGATCAGGAAACTGTGCCTGACGGAATCGGTCAACATGGTTGTCGTGGGACCAGAGAATCCGTTGGTCAAGGGGATATATGACTATTTCAAGGGAGACCCGGAACTGGCTGGCATTCCTGTGATTGGTCCGTCAGCTGCGGGTGCCGCGCTGGAGGGAAGCAAGGATTTTGCCAAGGGGTTTATGCAGCGCCATGGCATACCCACTGCGGCATACAGGACCTTTACCCCGGAAACTGTCCAGCAAGGAAAGGAGTTCCTGCGTACGCTGAATGCACCTTATGTGCTGAAGGCCGACGGGCTGTGTGCCGGAAAGGGTGTGCTGATACTGGATTCTGTTGACGAGGCTGAGAGGGAGCTGGAGCAGATGCTGGGCGGAATGTTTGGCCAGGCTTCCAGCCGTGTCGTAATCGAGGAGTTCATGAGTGGTATAGAGTGTTCGGTGTTTGCCCTGACAGACGGCAAAGATTATGTAATACTGCCCGAGGCTAAGGATTACAAGCGTATTGGTGAGGGCGATACCGGACTGAATACCGGTGGAATGGGAAGTGTGAGTCCTGTTCCGTTTGCTGACAGGGAGTGGATGCAGAAGGTCGAGGAGCGCATTGTGCGTCCGACGGTGGATGGGCTGAAGGCTGAGGGTATCGAATACAGGGGCTTTATCTTCTTCGGGCTGATTAATGTTGACGGCAATCCCAAGGTTATCGAATACAACGTGCGCATGGGTGATCCCGAGACGGAGACTGTCATGCTGCGTATCAAGAGCGACATAATGGATCTGTTCGAGGGTGTAGCTACGGGAACCCTTGCTGCCAGGAAGATTGAATTTGACCCTCGCAGTGCGGTGTGTGTAATGCTGGTGAGCGGAGGCTATCCGGGCAACTATGACAAGGGGTTCGAGATTTCTGGCATCGAGGATGTCAGGGGTAGCATAGTATTCCATGCCGGTACTGCCGTAAGGGATAACCGTGTGGTAACCGACGGCGGGCGCGTGATAGCTGTAAGCTCGTATGGGCTGAACCTGGGCGAGGCTCTGGAGAAGAGCATGGGCGAGGCTGCCAAAATCAGTTTCGAGGGTAAGTATTTCCGCCGTGACATCGGACAGGATTTGTAATACACGTTTCGTCAACGGGAGATAGATTGTGAGAAACAGCCGTTTGCAAAACCAGATAAGCGAAAGTGACTTTGTCCTGCCTGTGTGTGCAGTGGTAGCGGCAGTCTTGTGGCCCGTCAGGTGTAACCCGTTGTCTTATGACATGGGCGTCGCAACGGCCGTGTCACTGCTGGCGGCTGTGTTTACCACTTGTCTGATAATGGAGACGAACAGTGCCAACAGTCTGCTCAGGATACGTTCACGCATGGTTTCGACAGTGTGGGTAATGGGTATTTCGATGATGACGTTTGCCCATGATTTGTCGGTGACGTGGCTGGTCGTTCCGCTTATTGCATTAAGTCATTACCTGTTGTTCAGGACATACCAGATGCACGAACCTGTAGGTTATTCGTTCCATATATTCTTCCTGCTGGGCACATCGATTCTGCTTATTCCGCAACTGTGCATACTGGTACCCTTGTATTTCTGGTATATGGCGATATTTATGCGCAGTCTTTCGTGGAGGGCATTATGGGCAGGTATCATAGGACTTACCCTGCCGGTATGGTTTCTGGCAGGATGGTGTGTGGCTGAAGGTGACTTTGAACGTATTGTGAATGTGTACGACACAATTTCCGGCATGCAGACCTGGAATATGGATAACTACAAACCGTATATGACATGGTATAGCGTACAGACACTGACGTGGTTTTTTGTCACGTTTGTATCAGCTGTTGCTACAATACATTGCCTGTGGACTTATTACAATGACAAGATCCGGACCAGGATGTGCCTATATATATGTATAATGCAGCTCACGGCCGTATGGCTGTTGCTGTTGTGGCAGCCTGAGTTGTACAATGTGCTTATGCCACTGCTTATGCTTTGCTCTTGTACGGTAATTGCCCATTTCTTTGCATTGACGGGCTCCGTTGTCAGTAATCTGTTCTTTGTGCTTTCGGTTTTTGCCCTGGGTGCACTGACGTCAATCAACATGGGACTATGGAGGCTGTAATGCATATTCTGGAGGGTTATGGGTACTGGGGGATGACCATTGCGGCGTTCTTGGCGGGTAGCATATTCCCGTTCAGCAGCGAGGCAGTGATGGTCAGCCTGCAGCTTGCGGGGCTCGAACCCTGGCCGTTGTTCCTTTCTGCCTCGGCAGGAAATGTTGCTGGCAGTATGTTCAACTACTACGTGGGGACACTGGGCAGGCTGGAGTGGATAGAGAGGTACCTGCATATAAAACGTGATAAGGTCCTGAGGGCACAGGCGTGGATGGAGAATCGCGGGGTATGGATGGGAACGCTGTGTTTCCTGCCTGTCATAGGCAGTGCGCTGAGTGTTGCCATGGGCTATATGAGGGCAAATCCGTACAAGTCGTTTATCGCCATATCGATAGGCAAAACTGCAAGGTATGCCGTATTGATACTGGTGACGTACTATCTGCAGGACTGACAGCGGCGGGATTGGAAAGAAAATAATGTATGAATCAATATAATTAAAACAAACTGAAATGAAACAGTTCAGACTGATTGACACCCTTATGGGCTGGCTTACATTCGGTATAGCTGCATTCGTATATTGCAGCACTATCGAGCCTACTGCCAGTTTCTGGGATTGTCCCGAGTTTATCACTACGGCTTACAAGCTGGAGGTAGGACATCCGCCAGGCGCACCGTTCTTTATGCTTACGGCCAACCTTTTCACTCAGTTGGTCAGCGATCCGGCACTTGTTGCCAAGATGGTAAATATGATGAGTGCGCTGTTCTCTGCCGCATGTATCATGTTCCTCTTCTGGAGTATCAGCCATCTTACGCGCAAGCTGGTAGGTGAGGACGGGCAGGTCAGAACCCTGGCGCAGTGTGTGACGGTCGAGGCGGCTGCCCTGACCGGAGCGTTGGTATATACTTTCTCAGACACTTTCTGGTACTCAGCAGTCGAGGGTGAGGTGTATGCCTATTCGAGCCTGTTCACGGCGGTGGTATTCTGGCTCATGCTCAAATGGGAGGACCATGCTGACGAGCCGCACAGTGACCGTTGGATTATCCTGATATCATATCTTACGGGTCTGAGCATAGGTGTGCATCTGCTGAATCTGCTGTGTCTGCCTGCTCTGGTGCTCGTGTGGTATTACCGTAAATATCAGTATCCTACGTTCAAGGGCAGTCTTGTCGCACTTGTAGGCAGTTTCGTGCTTATCGCAGCCGTGCTGTATGGCATAGTACCTGGTATTGTGAAAGTTGGCGGCTGGTTTGAGCTGTTCTTCGTAAACCAGCTGGGCATGTCCTTCAACTCGGGAATGTATGTCTATATAGCCGTGCTTATCGTTACGGTGATTTCTGCCATATATGCGACGGTCAGGGCCAATGATGCCGCTGCCAACGGTAACTCGCCCGAGGATATTAAACGTCAGGCAGGCTCGCGTATGTTCGCAAATATAGCATTCGTTGCCAGCATAGGTATGCTGGGTATTCCGTTCTACGGATACGGGCTGTCCAGTGTCCTGATAGGCATATTGGTCATTGCCGTCATCCTTGCTATACTGTTTGTCCGTCGGGACGGTAAGTACATGGTATCTACACGACTGATGAACACATCGCTGCTGTGTATGCTGATGATAATGGTCGGATACAGTTCCTATGCGGTAATCGTAATCCGCTCGTCTGCAAATACACCGATGGACCAGAATTCGCCCGAGGATATCTTCACCCTGGGCAGCTATCTGAGCCGCGACCAGTACGGTGACCGTCCGTTGCTGTATGGCAATCCGTATTCGGCACCTGTTGCGATGAAGGTTCAGGGCGAATACTACGTACCTGTTGCCGAGGAGGGTGCTCCTGAGTATCAGCGTGTAGAAAAACGCGATTCCACCGAGCCTGACAGGTACGAACTGATTGGTCACAAGCAGAAATACGTATATACGTACAATATGCTTTTCCCCCGTATGTATTCGGACCGCCATGCCAAGGCGTACGAGGATTGGATGGGCGGTATCAAGGGAAATATGGTAGAAATAGAACGTGCAGGGGAGAGGCATCAGATCAAGGTTCCGACGTTCTTCGAAAACATCTATTTCTTCATGTCCTACCAGGTTAATTTCATGTACTGGAGATACTTTATGTGGAATTTCTCGGGCCGCCAGAACGACATTCAGGGTAATGGCGAACTGGAGCATGGAAACTGGCTGACGGGTATCTCGTTCATCGACAATATGCGCCTGGGCGATCAGGACATGTTGCCTACCGAGCTGAAGAATAACAAGGGACACAATGTGTTCTATGCCCTACCACTTATACTGGGTCTTATCGGATTCTTCTGGCAGGTGAACAAGCGCTCGAAGTATAACGGATTGATGGTTGACGAGGGTGTTAAGCAGTTCTGGGTGGTATTCTTCCTGTTCTTCATGACAGGTCTGGCCATTGTCATATACCTGAATCAGACACCTATGCAGCCGCGTGAACGTGATTACGCCTATGCCGGTTCGTTCTATGCTTTTGCCATCTGGTGCGGACTGGGTGTTGCTGCAATCAGTGACATGCTGAACAATACCATCCTGCGCAAACGTGCCCTGGGCAGTGCCCTAATCAGCTGTGCCTGCGTACTGGTTCCCGTTCAGATGGCTTCGCAGACGTGGGACGACCATGACCGCAGTGCAAGATATACATGCCGTGATTTCGGACAGAACTATCTGCAGTCACTGGACAAGGGGTGCTATCCCATTATCTTTACCAACGGAGACAATGATACCTTCCCGCTGTGGTACAACCAGGAGACTGAGGGCTTCCGTACCGATGCCCGCGTATGTAACCTGTCGTACCTGCAGACGGACTGGTACATTGACCAGATGAAGCGCCCTGCATACGATTCGCCCTCGGTGCCTATTTCGTGGAAGCGTATCCAGTATGTATCGGGCACTCGCGAAGGCGTGCAGGTACGTCCGGGTACTATCGAGAAGGTGATGGAGTATTACAGGGATGAACCTGATGTGCTGCGCGACCTTCTGGGTGACAATCCGTATGAACTGAGGAATATCATCGACAAGTGGATACTGAACGACAATCCGGATTTCCAGATTATCCCCACTGACTCCATTGTCATGACGGTTGACAAGGATGCCGTGAGAAAGAGCGGAATGATGATAGCGGCTGATTCGATTCCGGATGTAATGCACATCAGTCTCAAGGGTAAGCGTGCTGTGTACAAGAGCGAGCTGATGATATACGAGATGCTGTGCCGGACCAACTGGACACGTCCATTGTATATCGCATGTACGGTGGGTTCGGATAACTATGGTTCCCTGGGGGACAATTTCGTGCGCGAGGGTCTGGTTGACCGCATTACGCCGTTCAACACGGCTGCCAGCGGCAAGACGATAGATACGCGCAGGATGTATGACAACCTGATGACTAAGTTCCGTTTTGGCGGCATCAGCAACCCTGACATATACCTTGACGAGACGATACTGCGTATGTGCTACACTCACAGACGTCAGTTTGCAACCCTTGCCAAGCAGCTTTTGGCTGAGGGTAATTCGAATCTTGCGCTAAAGGTCGTGGAGCGTGCTGCCAAGGAAATTCCTTCGACTACGGTTCCGCACAATTATATGGGTGGCAGTATGGACCTTGCCAATGCCTGGCTTGTACTGGGGTACAAGGACAAGGCAGGGGAGATAATCCTGGACCTTGCCCGTAATGCCAGCGAGTATCTCGCCTGGTATGCTTCGCTCAGCCCCAGGATGCGGAATATGTCCAAGCAGGATATCGTGTACAACCTGTACCAGCTGAACAATGCTACAGAGTCGTTGCGTGGGGCAGGTTCGGACAAGGCTGAGGAATATGCTCGCAAGCTTGATATGTACACCGGCATCTTCCAGAACCTCCTGTACGAGACTGAGTAGATATGCTTGTCGAACGTCCGGCAACCATCCTGCGGCAGGTCTATCCGCAGGCTTTGTGGAGGATGAACCATCGTCAAAGATCTGTTTATCTGACCTTTGACGATGGTCCTATTCCGCAGGCTACCCCGTTTGTGCTTGATGTTCTGGACAAGTCTGGCGTAAAGGCCACCTTTTTCATGGTAGGCGAGAATGCCGTCCGTTATCCTTATCTCCTGACCGATGTCCGCAATCGCGGTCACAGGGTGGGGAACCATACCTACAATCATCTTGGCGGCTTGCAGTCATTCGGCAACCGGTACATGGAGAATGTGCTGAAGGCTGAGGAGATACTGCAGACAGGCAGGCTTTTCCGTCCCCCTCACGGCTGGATGAGCCACTTGCAATACCGCCGCATGCTAAGGGATTCGTGGCAGGTAGTAATGTGGGATGTGCTGACAAGGGACTATGACGGCAGTGTCGGTCCTGACGGGATATTCGGCAACGTACGTAAATATACCCGCCCGGGCAGTATCATAACATTCCATGACAGCCTGAAGAGTATTGGCAAACTGCGTATCGTGCTTCCGGACATCATTACATGGCTAAAGGACCAGGGCTACACCTTTGAAGTGTTAGGTGATACGGATTAATGGAATTATGAATTGTGCATTAACAATTATGAATTAAGAAATGCTTTCGCCGTATCTGAATCCAAATGTTATCGAGGCAGGCTGTGACGAGGCCGGGCGCGGGTGCCTTGCAGGGCCGGTATTTGCAGCAGCCGTAATTCTGCCGCCTGATATATGCGACAGATGTCCCGATTTGGCAATGGGGCTGAACGATTCCAAACAGCTGAGCGAGAAGCAACGCTACGCATTGCGCGAACTGGTCGAGGGAAATGCCGTGGCATGGGCCATAGGCATGATGGACAACCGCGAGATAGACAAGTATAATATCCTGCGCTCGAGCATAATGTCCATGCATCGGGCCCTGGACCGACTTTCGGTACAGCCGCAGCATGTCATCGTGGACGGCAACCGTTTCCTGTCATGGGGTGGGGGCGTACCCTATACTACCGTTGTCAAGGGTGACGCCAAATATATGAGCATTGCCGCAGCCAGCATTCTGGCCAAAACCTACCGTGACGATTTCATGCTGGACATACACCGGCAATATCCGATGTATGGATGGAACCGGAACAAGGGATACCCAACCAAAGAGCATCGTCAAGCGATACGGCAACATGGCGCAACACCGTATCATCGCATGACCTTCAACCTGCTGGGCGAAAGTCTCCAGATGGAGTTTGATTTCTGACCTGCCCTGCGGTCGGGTGTGTGTGGGCCTTTATTCAGTAGAAATAGCGTGGAACAAACCAGTAGGCAATCCTGTTAAGTACCGGAATACCGTCGTTGACGCGCTCCAGCAGGATGTATTTCTCCAGTCCTTCGACAGACAGGCATACAAGGTCGTCTGTGAGCCAGATGGGTTTGGTCGGAACGACTGATACATTGTCGGTGAATGAACCGTCAGCAAGGTATTTGATTGAGTTGAACTGTCCTATGATGGTAAGTTCGGTGTCCAGGGTCAGTAGCCAGTGAGTGGGGGTAAAAACGTAGAATCTCTTGTTGAACAAAGGGCTTTGGGGATATTTGTTCCTGACTGAATCAATCTTGCTCTTGTTCAGGGATAATGCATTGCCCAGGGTGCGCCATGTTCCTATGATGCGGTTCTTCTTGTCCGGTTTCTGCAATTTCGTTATTGCGTCAAAGATGATTTTTCCGTCCTGGGAGAATTTTCCTGCCTGATATTTTTCAACACACCATTCGTTAGGTACATAGTATGGGAACATCTTGTGGTATCCGGCTTCTTCCCTGACCCACCATTTCAGTGTGAATCCCTTTTTGCTGCTGTCGTATATCAGGTCGGATTTGTCTGCTTGATATGCAGGGGTGGCACCTGTGTAGTTGTACACCTTGTTCCGGCTGAAATTGAACCAGTGCGTGGCATTGTCCACAACAATGTTGAGCGTGATGCTGTCCGTGCACACCTTGTACTGGTCCTTGCAGTCAGTTACCGTAGCTTTCGAGCTCTGTACCGATGTCAGTTTGTAGATGCCGCGCGGATTGCCTTTCTGACACATGCCGGATTGCGGTGCAAAGGCCATAGTCGCGGTGACAGCCGCTATTATCATGGATTTCATTATTTTCATATTCTTCCTATTCCATATTATATATGATACACAATTTTGCGTTGTAAAAGTAGGAAAAATCATTTGATTTTACAAAATATCGCGGAGGGATTTGAGGATTCAGTATAAAAACTCAATGTGTTAAATAAGGTTAACGTATTGTCTTTCTTAATTTATTGTGTCGGACTTGGGACACACGACTGCCGTATCTTTGCGGTGGAATTAAACTTTAACACATATCATTACTATGAAAACCGAAGTATTAAACTCAGCAAAAGTTAACGTTATGTCCAGTGTTTCAATCCGCGAGCAACTGTTGTCAAGCAACGTTGTTTTGGCTCTTGCCGCATTTTTTGGCAAGATCCTGGAGGAGGAGGTTTCGCCTGTTCAGGCACTGTCCATCCTGAATGTAGTGCTGTCCTTTACTGTTTTGATGCTGTTGTCTGGTTCAAGCCTGTTGATTTTGTGTCCCATTGGCCTGTGGTTTGCCGCAGCCGTATTCCAATACCTGGGAATGATGGAATAAAAGAAAGGCCCGAGCGGAAACGCCCGGGTCTTTTTTTTTGTGTCGGTTTTCCTGTTTGCATCTGCAGGAACGGTTGCGACAGGTAATACAGGCGGTAAGGTTATGACCGGTTTATTTGTTCAGTGTCCAGGTCGAACCGTCCTTGGTATCCTTGACCTCGAACCCCAGGGCTGCCAGGTCGTCACGTATCTTGTCGCTCAGTGCCCAGTTCTTTTCTGCCTTAGCCTGGTTGCGCTGCTCCAAAAGCATGTCAACTACGGCTCCGTATGCTTCCTCGCGTGCCTTGTTGCTGTTGCCGCTCTCCTGGGTAAGCCCCAGTATGTCAAAGGCGAATGTGCTGAACATGTCGGTCAGTGCTGCTGCAACCTCAGCAGTTATGCTTGCCTTCTTGTCAACCACCGTGTTGATTATACGGCAGGCATCAAACAGGTTGCTGATAACCATGGGGCTTGCCAGATCGTCGTTCATTGCTTCGTAGCACTTCTCTCGCAATTCTTCCACAGTCTTCATCTCGACCTGAGGCTGCCCCTTGACCTTCTGTCCCTCAGCCAGTCGCTTTAACGCCTTCCAGCCTTCCATCAGGCGTGCCAGGCCTTTTTCTGCACTCTGCAGGGCCTCGTTCGAGAAATCCACCGTACTGCGGTAGTGAGCCTGCAGGATGAAGAAGCGTATGGTCATGGGACTGTAGCCGCGTTCCAGGCGCTCGTGCTCACCGGCAAAGAACTGAGGCAGCGTAATGAAGTTGTTGTATGACTTGCCCATCTTCTTGCCGTCAATGGTTATCATGTTGTTGTGCATCCAGTAATGCACCATCTGCTTCCCCTGCGAGGCAACTGCCTGGGCAATCTCGCATTCATGGTGAGGGAACACCAGGTCCAGTCCTCCGCCGTGTATGTCAAACTCCTCGCCCAGATACTTGCGTCCCATGGCGGTACATTCGCAATGCCATCCGGGGAAACCCTCGCTCCAGGGGCTGGGCCAGTGCATGATGTGCTCGGGCATAGCCTTTTTCCACAGGGCAAAGTCGGCCTGATTGTGCTTTTCGCCCACTCCGGCCAGCTCGCGGCTCGCATCCTTGATATTTTCCAGCGAACGACCGCTCAATACACCATATCTGTGGTCTTTGTCGTATTTCTCGACATCGAAATAGATACTGCCGTTACTCTCGTAGGCATAGCCGTTATCCAAAATCTGACGCACCAGGGCCTGCTGCTCGATGATATGCCCTGTTGCCTGCGGTTCGATGCTGGGCGGCAGACAGTTCAGCTCCTTCATCGCATCGTGGAACCTGTTTGTATAGTATTGCGCCACCTCCATGGGCTCCAGCTGCTCCAGACGTGCCTTCTTGGCAATCTTGTCCTCGCCCTCGTCTGCATCGTGCTCCAGATGACCTACGTCCGTGATGTTGCGCACATAGCGCACCTTGTAGCCTATGTGTTGCAGATAGCGGAAAAGCAAGTCAAATGTAATGGCAGGACGTGCATGACCCAGATGAGCGTCGCCATATACTGTCGGGCCGCATACATACATACCTACACGACCAGGTGTAATGGGTTTGAACAGTTCTTTCTGACGTGTCAGCGTGTTATAGATGAACAATGGTTGCATAGCGTATTTAATTTATTTACTGCGTGCAAAGATAGGTGTTTTTGCGACAAATTGTACAGTTTTTTTTGGATAATTGCCCAATAGGATATATCTTTGCCCGAAAATCACTGTAATTTCAGCTTCTATGTCTGCAACAATCAGGTTCCAGGTGGTGGGAGAGGCTTTCAGGAGGAAAGCCGTAGATGTGCCCAATCGCGAAGATCGTCCCAGCGAGTTTTTTGCCAAGTATGTATTCAATCGCAGGAAGATGTCACAATACCTTCCAGCCGATGTCTATGACAAGATGTGCGATGTTATTGACAATGATGCCAAGCTGGACCTTGATACAGCAGATGCAGTTGCCGAGGGCATGAAGAAATGGGCCATGGAGCTTGGCGTTACCCACTGTACACACTGGTTCCAGCCGTTGACCGAGGGTACTGCCGAGAAGCACGACGGCTTTGTGGTACATGACGGTCAGGGTGGCATGATTGAGGAGTTTACCGGCAAGCAACTGGTGCAGCAGGAACCCGATGCATCCAGTTTCCCCAATGGCGGCATCCGTTCGACCTTCGAGGCCCGCGGCTACAGCGCATGGGACCCCGCAAGCCCCGTCTTTGTCATAGGCGACACCCTGCACATCCCTACAATCTTCATCTCGTACACAGGCGAGGCCCTCGACTACAAGGCTCCGCTCAAGAAATCCCTTCAGGCCGTTGACCGTGCAGCATCCGAGGTTTGCAAGTACTTCTATCCCGATGTCAGGAAGGTCATCACCAACCTGGGGTGGGAGCAGGAATACTTTCTGGTTGACGAGGGGCTGTATGCCGCACGCCCCGACCTGGTCATGACAGGACGTACCCTGATGGGGCACGACAGTGCCAAGAACCAGCAGATGGACGACCACTACCTGGGGTCCATCCCGTCACGTGTGGCAGCCTTTATGAAGGACTTGGAGATACAAGCCCTGGAACTGGGCATACCATGCAAGACACGCCATAACGAGGTAGCCCCCAACCAGTTCGAGTTCGCACCCATTTTCGAGGAAGCCAACATCGCAGTTGACCACAATATGCTGTTCATGGGACTCATGAAGAGCGTTGCCCGCAAGCACGGCTTCCGCTGCTTGCTGCACGAGAAGCCCTTTGCAGGCATCAACGGTTCGGGCAAGCACAACAACTGGTCGCTGATGACCAATACCGGCATAGCCCTGCACCAGCCAGGCAAGACACCGCTGGACAACCTGCGTTTCATAACCTTTATCGTCGAGACGCTTATGGCCGTTTACAAGCACAACGCGCTGCTCAAGGCCAGCATCATAAGTGCATCCAATGCACACCGTCTGGGGGCCAACGAGGCGCCGCCGCTAATCGTCAGCATATTCCTGGGAACCCAGTTGGATCAGGTCCTTGCCCAGCTCGAGAAGAGCGAGGGCCATCAGGACATCCACCTCAGCCCCAAGCAGGCACTCAGCCTGGACATCCCGCAGATACCCCAGCTGATGCTCGACAATACCGACCGCAACCGCACCAGCCCATTTGCATTCACCGGCAACCGTTTCGAGTTCCGTGCCGTAGGTTCGCAGCAGAACTGCGCCGCAGCGCTGATTGTGCTCAATACGGCAGTGGCACAGGCCCTGACTGATTTCAAGAAGCGTGTCGATGCCAGCATAGCAGGCGGTATGGAAACCACCAAGGCCATCCTGACCGTCCTGCGACAGGACATCAAGACCTGTAAGCCCATACACTTCGACGGCAACGGATACAGCGAGGAGTGGAGGCAGGAAGCAGCCCGACGGGGCCTTGACACACAGACATCCGTCCCCTGCATACTGGACCGCTACCTGCACCCCGACACCATCGAAATGTTTGCCAGCATGAACGTGATGACCCAGGCAGAACTGCACGCACGTACCGATATCAAGTTAGAGACCTATTACAAGAAAATACAGATCGAGGCCCGCGTATTTGCCGACCTCTGCCTGAACCACATCCTGCCCACTGCATACAGGTATCAGAAGACCCTGATCAGCAACGTGTACAAGATGAACGGTATATTCTCCCCGCAGGAAGCCAAGGAGCTGAATGCCGACAATATGCAGTTGATACGCACTATCAGCCATCACTGTGCCGTAATAACGCAGAAGACCGAGGACATGCGTCAGGCACGCAAGGCAGCCAATACATTGGATACGCCACGCGAGAAGGCTGTTGCTTACTACGATACCGTAGCCCCGCTGCTTAGGGAAATCAGGTATCATGTTGACAAGCTCGAACTGATTGTCGATGACGAGCTATGGCCGTTGCCCAAGTACCGCGAACTGCTGTTTATACACTAAAAATCCTATAATCCATAACTGCTCAAGGAACGTCGCCCATAACGACCTATACCTCGCCCTCGGTGGCTTCGCTGAATAAAAAAAACGTATTGCGGCAAGGAAAGCTATGACAGCCACCATTGCCATAGATTTCAGTGTTTTCATTTTATATACAATTAGGAAAAATGTTATTTTCTTAATCGTTATTTGCTATTGGTACGTTCCCATTTATCCCAATCTGTCTCAGATATATAGCGGTTTATCTGCTCTTGAAGAGGTCGAAGGTCATCTTCTATGACATACCTGACCTCATTCTCATCTATCTGATAATAGTCGTGAACTAGAACGTGGCGCATCTTTTCGATGTTGTCCCAAGGAGTTTCAGGATGAGCAATCTTGAACTGAGAAGACAGTTTATATGTTGCCTCACCAACAATCTCAATACACTTAACTATGCCGTAATACTCGAGTTTGTCTTTAGAAATCTCTTCAAAAGACTTGTCTGCCATGAAATCCAAAATACGGCCAATGGCTTCCACTATGTGCTCTAAGCGACCTTTATCTCTAATTGGCTCTCTCATATATCAATTTTTTATCCTGATTGGCACTTTTGACAGCAAAAGGCAATAAAGTGCCGTCTTGCACTATATCAACAGGGCGGTTGAGCAATTTTTCCAAATCACAAATCATAGATGCATGTTTTAGAAGACTCACCCTTGCTTTGTCGTCATAGATTACAAGCAAGTCCACATCGCTGTCAGGCCGTTCCTCTCCACGAGAGAAAGACCCAAAAAGCCAAACTCTCAAGACTGGCTGCGTCTTGAAATACTCCGCTATCTTTTTTGTCATAGCCTCTGTACTCATAAGCAAGATTTTGAGCATTCTGCTCTACAAATATATGATTATTTCGGATTGCGAGCAAGTTTTCAGCTTTTTTTTAGCTTAAGTAGGTTTTTGTTAATTTTGTAATCTTATAATTTTCGTTTCGTTATAAAACCATGTGGTTTCGTCAAGAAATCGCAGTAATCTATTTCATTTTTTTTTCATTTGATGTCTTTTTTATCAGTTAATTTTATATCTTTGCGACACAAAATAAGTGAAAAAGGCTGTATAGACAGCAAGGTGTAAATGACATTCCTTGACGGAGTTTTCCATCATGATTGCATTACACGCCTTTCCGCTTGTAATGCACGGTTAACAGCTCGGGGAATTTCACAACCCATAAGTACCCCCCCCAACCGAGGCTATAACAGCCTAATTACCAAAACCTTATTAAACACACAATCAGGGACAGTAAAAACTGCCCCTTGTGTCGTTGTACCCAATCCGGAGCAAGAAAGAAATAACTAAAATACAGAAACTATGAAAAAACTATTTACTTTACTCACGATGCTGGTTATATGCATTAGTGGAATGTGGGCGGATAGCTATTCTATTGCTACAACTCCCACACAGGTGACTAGTATTACCAGTGGTAAATTTTATGTCATTAACGGAATTGACCAAAGTACGTCAAACAAACACTATCTTTTTGATAATGGCACGAAAGTTACCAGTAATAATCCACAGACACTGCCGACAAATGATGCTGGTAAATTTATTTGGAAAATCGTGGGTAACACCACTGATGGCTATACCCTGCAGAATTTGCAGACAGGCAAATACATGAGTCTGGGTTCTTCAAGTGGAAGTCAGATATCTTCCAGTTCAACATCCCAAACAAATGGCATATACTTCGGTGACGGCAACTATGCAACAATCCGTAATAGCAATGATCAGGCTATTGATGTTGGCTGGAACGGTAGTAATCCAACCACATGGAGCGGTAGCACAACTCCTTCTGGTTCTCGCCGTTTGCAAATCTATGAGATTGAGGTCATCTGTGACATTTTCGCGGATGATGATTACAACTATACAAAATGGCATTTAAATTACTTCGACAGGAATCTTGATGCGTCTGAGATTCCTGCTGATGTTTCGACAGTAGCTGCTCAATCAGGAGTAGAAGGAGATGATATAAGTTGCAAGAAAGGTTACCTGAATTTTTCTTCTTCAGGCAACCACACAGTTACCTTTCAGTGGACAGGCGGAAATATGAGACTAGATATTCTTGGCGTAGACATATGTGACGAATCTCTCACAGTTGTAGCAAGTGATTATCATGCAGGATTTACAGGAGGAAATAAATCCAACAATGTATATACAGTCAATATACCATCATCCGGTAATTATCTTGTAAGATATTTCACAAAGATGCCTTCCTCGTCAGGCAATACGACTAATGGAACCATCACATGGGACCCTTCAGTAAGTTCGTCCGATTGTTATACGTATGTACTAGGCGGCACTGCCAATGTAAGTGATTTGCCTGAAATAGTTGGAAAAACACGTAAATCCGTCAAGGTGATAGCTGGTGGCTTATTGACTATTGACGATGATGATTTCAACCTTTGTTCAGTACAAGGCGCAGGTAATGTTGTACTTGATGTTAATACATCCTTGACTGGTGGAAAGAGCACTTCTGCTACAGGTAAACTCACAATCAGCGATGGCGTTATTCTAACCATTGGAGAACATCAAGATCAAACTAATTCTATTGCCAGTTTCAGTAGCATAGATCTTGCTGGTCAGATTAAAAATAACAATAGTACACTTACCCTCAATAACGTAACTGTTCCTGAGGGAAAGAACGGTGTCATCTTCTCGAAAGACATGGGCGGCACCGCTGATGGTTTCTTGTTGGATGGCACGACCACAGTCAATGGTAACCTATTTGTCTGCAACAGATTGAATTTCCAAATGAAAGTTAACGAACTTGCTGGCAATGGCACTTGGACCATCAACGGCACAACAAGTGATGATTATTCAGCAGGAACATCTAGTTCAGAGAATGCAACTATTAATGTCTGGAATTCTCCAGACTTCACAGGTACAATCCAAGGCAATAACAGCAATGCCAGTGTAATAATAAATGGCACTCTTGCTAATTGCACATTTATGGCTAATCATGGATCTCCTAAACTTGCAGAAGGTGCTATACTTGATGACGTTATACTTGATGGTAGTAAACGTATCAGTACCACAGGTAATGTAACTATCCGGGACCTCGCTGGTAATAATCTGAGTAACACAACTAATAATTATGCATTAGTAGGTACTGGAACGCTTAATTTAGAGGGTGATTGTGATTTTACCAAGAAGTCAGACAATTCTGATTGTGGCTGTGCAAATATAGGTTGTAGAAATGGCTCAAGTATTGTAATTAAATCAGGTGCCAATGTTAAGGCAGCAAAAATTTCTTATGATACTGGTGATAATGCGGCAATTACAGTTGAAGGGACTCTCACTGCAACTAAACTTCATGGTCCTGTAACTTTAGCAGAAGGCTCAGTTACCACATTGTCTGATGCTACGCCATTCAACGAGGGTGCAGTCACAGTATCAGGCAACGCTACATTGAATCTGAGTGCAGCTAATATCACACTGAATCAACCAATAACCATTGCTTCAGGCAAGACCCTGACCATTGATGGTGGAGAATCAAACGCCACAGTAACTTTGAATTCTCTTACAAATAATGGTACTGTAAACTTTAACAATGTAACAGTAACCCTTAATCGTAGTGAGCGAGATTTGTCTGGATACTCATTCACCAACTGTACAGCTACATTACAGTTTGTTGAAACAGGTGCAGAATACGCAGCAGGCGGATTTACAATTACAAACATCCCCTCTGGTGTAACTGTTAAAGTTAAGAAATATGGTGCTACTGACTACGAGACCGTAACACCCACTGATGGTACAGTAACAATTTCCCACTCTGTTGAAGTAAGCGGTTCTGCTGCATGGTTGGATTATACGTTTAATTTGTCAACTAAGGATAAAAATACTGGCACATCAGGTAACGTTATTAAAAATGCAGGTAACGCAGGTGAGTCAGATAACAATTTGACACTAGATAGTAATAACGGATATCAATATACGCCGAGCAACAGCTACAACGATGACGGCACACTCAAGGTAATGTCAACTCCCTGGCGCAACATTACATGGCCAACAAACTATACAGTTGCTGTTGCTGGTAATGTTCCAGATATAGAAAATGGATGTCTTGTTGCATTTGGTACACATGATGGCGGATACCTTGCAATTCTGCGTGGAGATGCTAATAACAAAATTCTTCTGGTAAAGGGCAAAGGTAATAATCATTTTGAGACTATATCTACAATGACCGCTGCTAATGCTACAGAATTATCGCATCTTGTGGTGTTTACAAAGAATGGAAATACTTTTACCGTATATCTTGATGGGGTACAAAAAACACAGGTAACTTATTCCGAAACACTTGGTGGAGGTTTTCAAATAGGCTCTATACATGGTGGTATTACCAATACTGGTATTGAACGTGTTACATATATTACTGATGAAACGAAAAAAGCAAAGGTATTTGCAAAAGGTATCCGCGTTTATGACTACGTCATTTCGGATGATCAGATGAGTCAACTTACCGAAGAGTTCCCTTACACATCATTCGGAGGTAAATATACCCGCACAATTACCGAGGACAGCAATCTGTCTGCCACAGGAGCATGGCTTAACGCAAATACTCAGGGTAATGTTGACATACCTGTAAATGCAGTTGTAGATGAAGTGATTTACTATCCTGATGTAGAGATAACTACAGATGCAGCATCTACACTGACCGTAAATGCCGACATGGATACCGAAAACATCAAGTTTGATGGTGCAGGTAAACTTACAATCGCAAGTGATGGCACACATCATATTAATATTTCTGGTTCTGTTACTGCAAATGGTCCTGTTTCTGTAAAGTATGGTGAGATAGACTTGACTGCAGTACCGGTTTCTATTGGCGAGAGTGGCTCCGTTGAGTTTGACTTCTCTGCTTCTGATTTCAGTGGCGTAACAACTTCGACTTATTATCTTATTATAGGTAATACCTCTGACTATGGAAATAAGGTAACGGGTGTTTATCCAAGCGACATATATCATACTTTTACTATTACTTATAATAGTACGACCAATAGTTATTATCTGACTGTTGGACCATCTGTTGCATTCTTCCAACAACGGGCAATCAATCTCGTTAAGCCATATTATGATGGACGTTATGTAGGCACAGGACTTGGGAAATATACAATCTCGCTTGGCGAGACATCTTATGCAGAAATGGCTGATTTCCGAACTGCCGTGATGAGTTGGGCGTCGTTAGAGGATTGTATAGATCCTACAATAATTATCAACCAGCCAACAAGTGCATTCTATCGTATTAAGTCTGGCGACAAGTATCTGCAGGACGCCCGCAAGAGCGATTCCGCTACTCAACGTACATTGACAGATGCTGCGGGTGCAAATTCTGCTGAAACCATCTTCTATCTGGATAACAATAAGTTTATCGGATACAAGACCGGATACGGATTTGGCTTCTCTGTTTGTCAGACGCAGGATACCGAGCAACTTAACACGCAGCTGTTTACCGAATCTGCAGAAATGGGCAAATATACCATCCAGTCTCAGCGGGGAACATGTGAATCAGCAAGCTACAACGAAGGATACTGGGGCGTTAGTGGCAGTGAACTTTCCAGAGAAGCTGATGCTGCCAGCGGTGCCTGCTGGACTCTGGAGGAAGTTACCTCATTGCCTCTTACACTCGCAGCAAATAGCTATACCTCATTCTCAGCTCCTGTTGCAGTAACTATTCCAGACGGCTGCCATGCTTATGTTGCAACAAGTACACCGGGTGATAGTTACATTACGATGACCGCAGTTACCGGTAACGTCCCAGCAAATCAAGGTCTTATTATTGGTACAGATGCTACTGCGAATCCTACTTTTGCGATTTATAGTGGATCATCTGAAGATTTAGTAGATTGTTCAGGAAACATGCTTGTAGCCAACGTGGCAGCTTCTAACGTAAACAAGGCTAACAATTATTTCTTTGGTAAGGTAGATGGCAATGATAATTATGTCTTTGCCAAGATTTCAGGTACTGGAACTCGTACCTTGGGCGGGCATAAAGCTTACTTACATTATGAAAAAGGAACAAATGCTCGTATGGCAATCATTTGGGAGGGTGACGATCCTACTGGTATAGAAGGACTCCAGAATGAGAGCGTAGAGATGAAAGACGGCAAATACTATCAGAACGGCAAGGTAGTTGTTGTTAGGAATGGTGTCAAGTACAATGTTGCCGGTCAAATCATTAAATAAATATAAGCAGAAAAATGAAAAAGATATATTTGAAACCAGAGACAAATGTTTACAAGGTAAACGTAACCTCGGTAATGGCAACATCATTTAAATTTGATGAAGGAGAAGGAGGCGATGGAGTATCTGAAAAAGTTTTTAATGATGCTTCCCGTGAGGAGAATACGGACAACGAAAACAACAACCGCGGTTCCATCTGGGACAATGCGTGGTAGGGCTCTACAGAAATAGAGTATATAGTGAATATATTTTAGATTAGTTTCAAGAGGGTTGGTGTTATTGCATCAGCCTTCTTGTTTTTGATGAAGAGTTGAAAAAGTAAGAAAAGAATATGACCAAGGAAGAGATAAGGGAACTGATTGCTGATATGCGGGCAATGGGTCTGGATGTGGAGCTGTGCGATACGCCGGTGCCTGTGAGTCTTTCGGGTGTGCCGTGTGGTTCCCCTGCGGAATTGGGTGGTATCATGCCGCCAATCAATCCTTTTGACCCGACTGCCGACAGACAGGGAAAGATACAGAAGGTGGTAGAGCGGCTGAAGGAGTTCTTCAGGCGTTTTGCCAGTATCTCAAATGGTGATTTCGGGGGAATGTAAAATCTGCATTATCTGATGAGGTCACTTGTCACCATAATGCGAACGTAGCGAAACAACGGATACATAAACTTCGAGGTCGTGGATTTCGTAAATCATGCGATACTGCTTATTGATGCGTCGCGACCAAGTCTCTTCGAAAGCAAAATGTTTCAGATGCTCTACCTGCCCGGTACCTGTACGTGGGTGTTCCTGCAGTTCCACCAACATGTTGGCAATTTTCTTGATAGTAGCCTTGTCGCCACTTTTCTTGATAACAGCAAGTTCCTTCTTCGACTGTTCAGAAAGAAGTACAACGTATGTCATATACTACAGATCGTTAATCATCGACATGATGTCCTCCTTGCTCTCCAATCGTGTAAACTTGGCATTGGGAGCATGGGCCTTGCTGATGTCGTCCTCCACAGCCTTCACGTTGCGGCTGTCTGCAAAGAAGGTGTCGCCAGATGGACTAATCTCGTAGGGATCGGCATTATAAGTTTGCTCAAGCAGTTTGCCAGCCAACCAGTTACGATCGTTTCTCGAAAGCGAAAGGCTCTCAATATATGCCCAGAGTTTATTAGTTGCTACTGTTGCCATTTCTATATGATTAAGTCATTCTGCTTGCAAAAATAAACTAAAAATCCGAATTGACAAAAAATAAACAGAAAAACAATATATTCATGAAACTCGCGATTATAGGTAGTAGGACTTGTCCGGCTGTGGACATTGAAGCCATACGTAACTATTTCTACATGATGGACGTTGTAAATTTACATAAAACAAACGAAACCGCAAAACAAATAATAAGATAATGAACGAGGAAGAGATAAGGGGGCTGATTGCTGATATGCGGGCGAAGGGTCTGGATGTGGAGCTGTGCGATACGCCGGTGCCTGTAAGCGTGGCGGTACGTCCGTCTGGGACAATGTGTGGTAAGTGGCCCCTCCCATAGGGAGTTGATATAGCGATAATAAGGCTGGCAATAGCGCCAGCCTTATTACGTTAATATAGCCCCAGAAAAACGTTACATTGTGTTGCCAAGAGAGAAACGGCCTCTCGCTATCAGAGAAACGGCCTCTCGCTATGCGAGAAACGCCGTGTTGCCC
>DJYQ01000047.1:0-46798 GCA_002450165.1 Prevotellaceae bacterium UBA6974
GCCTGCACAGCAGCATTGACTACCACACACCCAACGAGGCCCATCAGATGCAGGGTGAGATGAAGCGTCATTGGCATTCCTGGCGGGAGGCTGCCATCAGAAATCAGCAAAGCCGTGCTGTAATATGAGAAATAAATTGTAAATTTGCCCTCATTAGGATGTGAGTACAGATTGTAACACCGTAGTAAACAGAATACAGTCGTACATCGGACGGTTGTAAACCGAAAACAGTTTTATAATATTAACCAGTCAACTGATTCTAGTCGTAAGTCAGAAAACTGACAACCAAATTCAGCGAAGTACAAGAAGATTTAAGAAACAAAAGTTGATATACTTTAATTTACTGGTTAACTCTCACGAGTTAATGGCTAACTATAATAAACTTTGTGGTTAATTCTAAAAGCGACTATTTTGCAATGAACAACGAGATACAATTTATATTATACCAGTTGCCTGATGAGGAAGGCAGGGTACAGGTGGTGATAAAAGATGAGACGATATGGGCTACGCAGAAAGCGATGGCACAGTTATTTGGTGTGGGTGTGCCCGCCATCAGCAAACATCTGGCTCACATATTTGAAGAGGGAGAACTGGATAAAGATGTGGCTATTTCCAAAATGGAAACAACCACTCAACATGGTGCTATTGAAGGCAAAACGCAGACGAATGAAACGGCATTTTATTCGCTTGATGCCATTATCGCCGTAGGCTATCGTGTTTCATCCGCCCGTGCAACGAAGTTCCGTATTTGGGCTACAAAAATACTGAATGAGTATATCCGTAAAGGGTTTGTGTTGGATGATGAGCGTCTAAAACAGGGCAAGGCTGTATTTGGAAAAGACTATTTCCGCGAATTGTTGGAGAGAGTCAGAAGCATTCGTGCCAGCGAACGCCGTATCTGGCAGCAAATAACAGACATTTATGCAGAATGTTCTTACGACTACGACCGCAACTCCCCAACAACGCGAGAGTTCTATCAGATGATACAAAACCGTTTCCACTATGCCATTACAGGGCAGACGGCTCCCGAAATAATCTTCACCCGCGCAGACCACAGCAAAGAACACATGGGGCTGCAGACGTGGAAGAATGCACCAGACGGAAGGGTATTGCTTAGTGACACGAAGGTGGCAAAGAACTATTTGCCAGAAAAGGAGATACGGCAATTGGAAAGAGCCGTGACAGGCTATTTCGACTATATAGAAGACTTGATAGAGCGGGAAAATGCTTTTAGCATGGAGCAGTTTGCTGCCTCTGTCAACGAGTTCCTGACTTTCAGAAGATATGCGCTACTGCCAGATAAAGGCAAGGTGAGCAGAGAAGAAGCAGACCGAAAAGCGGAAGAAGAATATCGGCTGTTTAATCCTACCCAGAGGATAGATTCAGATTTCGACAAAGAACTACGGGGTCTGTTTGATACGGAATAACTATTTTATATAGATCGGAGGTAACTCGAAAAGAGAGGGTTTCAACAGAAGAAAATAGAAACGATATGGATAAAGACAAAGGACAAATACTACTTTACCAGACTCTCGATGGAGAGGCGCGCATAGAAGTACGACTGGAGGGGGAAACAGTTTGGCTTAATCTGGAACAGATGGCAGAACTGTTTCAGCGCAATAAGTCAACTATCTCCCGACACATCAAGAATGTGTTTGAGGAGGGGGAACTGAATGCTGATTCAACGGTTGCGTTTTTTGCAACAGTTCAAACAGAAGGCAAAAGGAAGGTAGAAAGGGATATTGCTTTCTATAACCTCGATATGATTATCAGCGTTGGTTATCGTGTTCATTCTTATCGGGGTGTTCAGTTCCGTATGTGGGCAACAAAGGTCTTGAAAGAATACATCGTAAAGGGATTTGCTCTGAACGATGACCTTTTGAAAAGGGCTGGTGGTGGCAATTACTTCGATGAATTGTTGGCCCGCATCCGTGACATACGATCATCGGAGAAGGTTTTCTATCGCAAGGTTCTCGAAATATATGCGCTTAGCATCGACTATGACCCAAGAGTTGAGATGACACAGGAGTTCTTCAAGACGGTGCAGAACAAGATGCACTTTGCTGTTCATGGGCATACAGCGGCTGAAATCATTTTTGACCGTGCTGATGCTCAGAAAGATTTCATGGGCTTGACTACTTGGACTGGTGCATTACCCAAGAAGGCAGACGCAGAGATTGCCAAAAACTATCTCTCTCAAGAGGAAGTATCAACACTTAACCGTATCGTCAGCCTGTATCTGGACTTTGCAGAACTTCAGGCTGAGGAGCACCGACCTATGTATATGAAAGACTGGATTGCGATTCTTGATGATTTTCTGCGTATATCTCGCAAGGATATCCTGACACATGCCGGACGAATTTCCGCACAGCTCGCCAAGGCAAAGGCTGATTCTGAATATGACAAGTTCAAAGAGCGGACAAAGAACGAGCTGACACCTGTTGAGATACATTTCATAGAACAATTTGAACGGGAACAGAAGAAACTGAGTGACAGGCATAATCAATAACACCCCAGTGGGTAACTGCAATACACTTCTTGAACGAGCCAAGCTACCTTAGGTCGAGCGAGTGGAAAAATCGAAAAGAGATGTTTTTATAAAGGGAAGTAATGTTACTTGGCTCACGAAGCTGGCTTCATGGGCTCACGAACATATGTTCATTAAAAACCGCATGGATATCTCCGGGATATCTCTACGATATTCCTACAATATTCCTACGCCTTTCCTATGGGATTCGGCACGGAATTCGGCAAGCCGACAAGAGTGCCTGGCGTAACAAATTCCAGTATCGGCTCAAGAAATGCCGACACCTAAATCTTTCACGTTAGCTTATCATCTTCATCCACTTGTCCAACCAGCCGGCCAACGGAGCGGGACTGCTGAGCAGGCCGCAGTTGTACTGGAGGTTAAGCATACTGTAGCGCATGCGGTGGCGGGGCTCGTATGTCTTGGTATAGACGGCGAGACTGTTGCCGCTGATGTTCTCCTCAGCCTTGACCTCGACTGGGATTATCTCGTTGTCCCACTGGATGACAAACTCCACTTCGGCGGTACCAGGTGATGTCCAGTAATTGGGTTTATGGTCGTCCATAAGGGGCATGATGGACTGCAGTACGGCATTCTCGGCCATCGCGCCCTTGAATTCCGTATAGTTGGCTATAGGGTCGGTGACAACGGCGGCTGGCAGATGGGCCAGACGGCGTAACAGGCCGCAGTCGCTGGCATAGACCTTGAAAGCGTCTGTCTCTTCGTAGGCAGACAGGGGCATTCCGGGCTTGCTGATGCTGTAGATGCGATGTATCATGCCTGCATCCTCGAGCCACATCAGGGCGTCCTCGTAGTCCTTGGAACGGGCTCCTGTCTTGATGACTTTCCACACGAATTTGCGGTTCTCCTTGGACAGCTGGGCGGGCAGTGAGTGCCATACGGCATGAATGCGTGGAATCTCGCGTGGCTCAGCGTACTTGGCAAAGTCCAGTTCGTAGAGGTCGAGGATGCCTTGGAGGGCGCTCTCAACCTCACCTATACCCTTGTTTTCAAGCAGTGCTACGATGGCTTCGGGCATACCGCCACATACCTGATAGCGGCGATACTCGGTGCGTAGCTTATTCATGATGATTTCGGGCAGATGGCGAATTTCGTCCAACGAGTCGATATATTCGTAGGTGCGCAAGTCGCTGGCCCGCAGGAACTCCTTGAATGTGATGGGGTACATATTGATGATCCGAACCTTTCCCACGGGTACGGTCATCCTGCGTCGCTTGACGGCTACACCCAACAGGGAACCTGCGGCAATGATGTGATACTGCGGGGCTTCGTTGCGGAAGTACTTGAGACTGTTCAGTGCCTCTTCGCACTCCTGTATCTCGTCGAATATCATCAGCGTCTCGCCTGCAACGATGGGCTGTTCGCAATAGAGCGTCAGTTCCTTGATGAGTCGCTGCGGGTCCTTGGATGCCAGGAAGACTGATTTCAGTTCCGGCTGGCGATCGAAGTCAAACTTGACGCAGTATTTGAAGCACTCCCGCCCAAATGTTTCCATTGCCCACGTCTTGCCAATCTGGCGGGCGCCTTTTAGCAGGATGGGCTTCCTGTCGGGAGCATCCTTCCATGCCTTGAACTGGTTGATTATGTCTCTTTCTATTCTCATATAACGCTCATGAAAGTTGGGTTTTGTGTAATCTTGTTGCACTTTTCCTAACTTTCACTTGCAAAAATAGTCTTTTTTGATGAAACTACCAAACTATTTTATAAATAATAATCCATCTCTATGCGGACCACGCTCTGGCCGTTGATGATAAAATAGCTGTGTATGCGTTCGACATACGAGAGCCGTATGGAGATGCGCATCACGACGGAACCGTTGTCGGTATAATCCTGGGACAGTATGCGTGGCGACAGGTCCTTGACCATGCGCATGACAAGGTTCATGTGGTCGTAGGTGAAGGTCAGAGTCATCTGCTGCTCAACAAGGCGCTGGGTCTTGTTCGCAGCCGTCAGTGCCTCGTTGGCTGCTGTGCGGTATGCGACAATCAGACCGCTGGTACCAAGCTTGACACCGCCGAAATAGCGGACGACGACAACAAGCACGTCACTGACGTTGTGGCTGACAATCTGCCCCAGAATGGGCTTGCCTGCCGTACCGCTGGGCTCGCCATTGTCATTACTGCGATACTCCTGCCCGTCTGCGCCCAAGCGATAGGCCCAGCAGACGTGACGTGCATCGTAATAATCCTTCTGATACCGTTCCACCCAATCCATTGCCTCGTCTGCCGTACGGACTGGGACGGCAAAAGCAAGGAACTTACTCCTGAGTTCGGAATAAGTTCCGCTTGCCATGTCTGTTATGGTTATATAACTGTCTGTCAATTACTGGGCCTTGGGCTCATCAAAATCTGTGATGCCGTTGTCAATCAGGATGTTGTACCACTGGATCAGTTTCTTCATGTCGGCAGAATAAACGTGGTCACGGTCATAGTTGGGCAGGGCTTTCTCCATGAATGCTGCCAGCTCGGCTGCTGAGGCTTTTTTGTAATCGACCGTCGTCTTCTTGCCGCCCTCGTTTTCGAATATGGTCTTGAGGACCTGACGCAGTGGAACCTCCTCGGCATCGGTGTACATGGCTATGTCCGCCAACGATATCACCTTGTCCGAGGCGAAGGCGGGCATACGTTTTTTCTGAGAATCAAGTGTCTCTACAATAAGACTGCGGTTACCGCGGCTTACCAGGCGGTAAAGTCCCGGCTTGCCAGAGATTGCAAGAATTTTTTCTAACATAGTATATAGTTCAATAGTAGTTCAAAAATAGTTCAATCGTTGTTCAATCGTTGTTTATGACAATATCAGGGGTTGGGTATATGGTCTGGCGGTTGATTCGGGCAATGACCTGCTCGCGTGTGGCATTGTCCCTGTCCATTGCCCTTCGGATTCGCGTTTCCAGGGGAGCGTCCACGCGGATGACCTTGTCCACCACGGCGTCAATGCCGCTTTCCCTAACCAGGGCACTCTCGATGGCGACGACCTGTGCATTCTGCCTGTCAGCCCACTGTAGAAAATCGTCTATGACAGCTGGATGCACTACAGCATTTACCCTTTCGACATTCTCCTGGCTGGAGAAGAGCCATGCGGCAAACTCGCTGCGTCTGAGTTGCCCGTGACTGTCGTATAATTGCATGCCCGTGACTTCTGTCAGTTTTTTCCGCAACGTAGCTGATTCCACAATAAGGCGTTTGGCCTCACTGTCCGAATCATATACCGGAATCCCCAGAAGCTGTGTCAGCTGGCTGGCGATATAGCTCTTGCCACTGCCTATTCCGCCTGTTATTGCTATTTTTATCATTCCCGGACAGGTTGAAGGTCTGCCTCCGCCTGGGTCTTTTCCAGAAGATAATCTACCTCGCGTGGCATAATCCTCACATTGCTTACCCCTACGGGTATTGACTTGAGGCGCAAATGGTACTTGTTGGCATTCTTTGCCCGTAGCAATTCCTCGTACGTTACAGCCAGAACAAAATTACCTGCATTAATCTTGTCTGCCATCTGTGCCCCGACACGATATGTAACGGACACCTCGGCTGGGAATGTCTTGAGCGAAATGCCTGCGGGAAAATTGGTTCCGACGACGGGGACTCGGATGGTACGCTCGGTATAGATGTCAACCTGTGCCGTCATCTTGACTGTGGATGGCTTGTACAAAACGCCGCGGATTGGCATAAAGCTTGCATCGTAGGTGGTTGTGTGTCCGACCTCCTTGTGTTCCTGGGGCAGGATGTATGCGTATCGCAATGTGTCGCGAACTGCCTGCGGAGCATAGACCGTAACACTGTCGGGATTGAAATCGACGTACCGCAAGTATGTCTGGTCCTGTGTCTCTATCTTGCCCTGGAATTTGACCGGCACCCTCTTGGCTATACCACGGTTGTAGAAGAACTCAAGAGTATCGGGACTGATGCGCTGTATGCGGGTACTGGTGAGCAACTGCTGCTGCAATGCGTGCTGTACATCGGACATGGGAATATGGCCGATGCCCGTCAAACTGCCGTTGTCGTAGAGAGAGAAGTCAAGGGTAATGGGTTTCCTGAGCTTTCCCGAACGGACGTAATGAAACAGGTTGGTCCCACGGTCACGTATTGTGACGGTCAACGTGGAAGGCAAGGGGGTGGTTATGATTACACTCTTGGGAATGCCGACCAATTCCAGCGGAACGTGTACTACCGACTCGAATGTATCGTTCAGTTTCTGCAGCAGCCAGAAACCTGCGCTGACGAAAAGGAAAAAGGCAAAGACCATCATGTCCCTGCTGCTTTCACGCAACATGGACAAGAAGCTGCCAATGCTTCGGGAACTACTTATTCTCTTGTGGCTGGGCACTCTGGAATACGCTGTTACGGTCTATACGGACGTGAACATTCTTGGCGATTTCCAATGTCAGGATATTGTTGACTTCGTCGATTGCAACGACTGTCCCGTAAATACCTCCGGCTGTTACGACCGAGCTGCCGATTGCAATTGAGTTGCGAAATTTCTGGATTTCCTTCTGCTTCTTCTGCTGAGGACGAATCATGAAAAACCACATGATGGCAAAAATAATCACCATCATGATGAGGAAACTGGAGTTGCTTCCTGCTGTTGCTTGCATAAACTGTATCATTCTGTTACTTTATTGGATTGTTGCTTGATTAATTTGTGATTTGCAATCAATTTCTTGGATATATTGTCCAGGGTTGCATTGATGTACCTGGGACTATTGGGGGTCGAGTAGTATTTGGCTATCTCAACATATTCGTTGATGGAGACCTGTATGGGTATCGTGGGGAACGATGTTATCTCGGCCAGTCCTACCTGCAGGATTACGCGATCCATCAAGGGGATGCGCTCCATGTCCCAGTTGTGTGTATGAGAACCTATCAGATTTTTGTAGTAACCTGCTGCACGGACGCTTTGCGAAACGAGACGGCGTGCAAATTCCAGGTCATCAGGGCTGCGGAATTCGGGCAGCAATGGCTGAAAATCATTGGTATCCTCCTGAAATTTATTAATCGTCTTGATGACAAAAGTGTCTATCACGAAACGGTCGTCATTCCAGTACAGGTTGACGTCCTCCAGGAAATTATCCAGCTCCTCGCTGTCGGATATGACCTTGCGGTATATGTACTTCCACAAATCGCGGTCTTCCTGATACGAGGTTTGGGGATTGTCCATATAGTCGCGATAGACATCGCTCTCCATAACCTTATTCAGCAGGGTGCGCACGAACTCTTCCTCGTTGGACCAGTCGATTCGCTGTATATCGGCATTCTCCCGTAATTGCCGGTTGCCCTCCAGCTGCAGCATGAAGCGATTGTCAACAAACTTGCGGCTGGGCTGAACCTCGCCAAGACGCTGAGCGCGAGTGCTCTGGGCGTCGTAGGAGCGTAATGCCAGGCGAGAGATTGCTACCATGAGTGACAACATGGTATTATACAGGTCATAGGCCGTCCCCAGGCTACGTACCAGTTCGTCTTCTACCTCATCAGGCCGCCGGTCTGTATTTACCTCGGTCGAATAGACTACCTGAATGGTTTTAAGCCTTATGAGTTCTCGATTTATCATAAATTACACATTTTAGCACACAAAGGTATCTAAATTTCCTGCATATCGTACAATCCGCAAGCCGAAATTGGGTCTATTTACACTTTTCTTGATAAAAATCCGAATTACGGAATACATAATATAAAATATTTTCTTACCTTTGCACCCGCTTATTTAAGCCTGTGTGATGGCAAGTTAAGCATGTACAACTTAATTCAGAGTAACACAAAAAAACAAACAAAAAACAATGAAAAGTATTGACGTAAAGGGTACTGCACGTACCGCAACCGGCAAGAAGGCTGCACGCAACCTGCGCAAGAGTGACTTGATTCCATGTAACCTGTATGGCGAGAAAAGGGAGAATGGTCTCCCCGTTGCTGAAAATTTCACAGTTACTGCAGCAGAGGTTCGCAACCTTATCTACACTCCCGACATTCACAGTGTAAACCTGAACATTGACGGCAAGGAGCACAAGGCAATCATCAAGGAGCTGCAGTTCCACCCCGTAACAGACAAGCTGCTGCATATTGACTTCTACGAAATCACTGAGAAGAAGCCTATCGTCATTGCCGTGCCTATCAAGCTGAATGGCCTGGCCGAGGGTGTTCGCGCCGGTGGTAAGCTGGCTGCAAGCGTACGTAGCCTGAAGGTTCGCGCTCCATACACTCAGATTCCCGAGCGTCTGGAAATCGATGTTACAAACCTGGGTCTTGGCAAGACTATCAAGGTGGCTGACCTGAGCTTCGAGGGTTTGGAACTGGTTACACCTGCCAGCGTTGTCGTATGTCAGGTCAAGATGACACGTAGTGCTATGAGTGCCGCTGCCAAGGCAGCTAATTAAAAATGGCAAAATTCCTGATTGTCGGATTGGGTAACCCTGGCAGCGAATACCATGGTACCCGACACAATATCGGATTCAGAGTGTTGGATGCCTTCGCCAAGGCATCCAACATTTCTTTTGAAGACCGCAGATATGGATTTGTGGCTCATTGCCGCGTCAAGAATGCCGAACTGACCTTGCTCAAGCCTACGACATTCATGAATCTGTCAGGAAACGCTGTAAGATACTGGCTCCAGGAAGAGAAAATTCCACTGGAGAACCTCCTGATTGTCGTTGACGACCTGTCGCTTCCTGTTGGTGCCATCCGCTTGAAACCCAGTGGAAGCGCTGCCGGTCATAATGGTCTGAAGCATATTGCACAAATGCTGGGAACGGAGAAATACTGCCGGTTAAAATTCGGGATAGGCAATGATTATCCCAAGGGCTGTCAGATAGATTTTGTACTGAGTACATTCCCCACCGAGGAGGACAAGCTGTGCGATGAACGGGCATTAGTGGCAATCGATGCCATCAAAGCGTTTGCATTAAGCGGAATTGATTTTGCCATGTGCCATTTCAACAACAAGTGAGTGATTACTGAAAATGGGCAACGAGGCAAGAATTGACAAATGGCTGTGGGCCGTGCGCATATTCAAGACACGCACGATTGCCGCGTCTGCATGCAAGAAGGGACAGGTGTCTGTCGGCGGCACACAGGTAAAGCCTTCGCGCATGGTACGCGAAGGTGATGTCGTCTCTGTACGCAAACCACCTATTACACTCAGTTTCCGTGTAAAACAGCCCATCGAAAATCGGGTCGGAGCCAAATTGGTTCCGGAAATGCTAGAAAACATCACGACTGCCGAGCAATATGAGTTGCTGGAAATGAGTCGTATTTCGGGGTTTGTAAATCGCGCCAAAGGTCTGGGCAGGCCGACCAAAAAGGACAGACGGAGTCTGGACGAATTCAGGGAAGACGTACCGGGTTTTCTTCTAGACTTTGATTTTGACGACATTTAAGCACAATTTTTCTTTAACATTTATTTTTTTTTACTACCTTTACTGCCAAATATAATAAAACGGGGGCAGAGAAAACGCCCCACCCTACATTATGGCAGTAAAAATTTTAAGTGTGGATGACGAAGTTGACCTGGAGTTGCTTCTAACACAATATTTTCGCAGAAAAATCCGTAAGGGAGAATACGAATTTTATTTCGCCCACAATGGTCTGGAGGCATTGCAGACTATGCTGCAGCATCCTGACATCGAAATTATCCTGAGCGACATAAACATGCCCGAAATGGATGGTCTGACCTTGCTGGCCCGTATAAACGAGATGCGCAACCCCGCTATTCGCGTGATCATGGTGAGTGCATACGGTGATATGGAAAATATCCGTCAGGCCATGAACAACGGTGCCTTTGACTTCGCTACCAAGCCGATTGACCTGGAGGATTTGGAGCGCACGATAGAGAAAGCCGTCGAACAGCTGGAGTTTGTACATTCGGCACAAAAGGACAGTAAGGAGCTGAAGGACATACATTCGGATCTGTCTGTTGCGCGGGAGATTCAGCAGGCTATCCTGCCGCACAATTTCGACCTTACAAGCTACAAGCTGCAGACAACTTGTGCATCCGGATACCGATTGGCTGCCAGCATGGAAGCGGCCAAGGATGTGGGTGGGGATTTCTATGACTTCTTTGCAATAGATCCGACGCACCTGGGGTTTGTAATTGCCGATGTCAGCGGCAAAGGTGTCCCAGCCGCAATATTCATGGCTGTAAGCCGCACGCTGATAAAGGCTACCGGCATGCGTGGCATAACAAGCAGCGAGTGTATGGCAGCCGTGAATGACATGCTGGCTGACGAAAGCGTCAATTCGATGTTCGTCACCGTCTTCTATGGTATTCTGGACCTGGAAACCGGACTTGTTGACTATACGAACGCAGGACATAACCCTCCATACATAGTTCATAGTAACGGGCAGGTGGAGGAGGTTCCGACTGTCGGCAATATTGTTCTGGGCGCCTTTGACGGCGTGGAGTTCCGTTCGGGACATGTTACATTGGAGAAGGGAGATACCATATACTTGTTTACTGATGGTGTTACCGAAGCTGAGAATCTTACCAACGAACAGTATGGTGAAGAGAAACTGACAAGACTGCTTTCCAAGATTTTCAGATCAGCTCCTGACGAAATCATCCAGAGCGTATTGAATGACATTCATGACTTTGTCAAGAATGCGCCGCAAAGTGATGATATTACTCAATTGTCCATCAGACGCCTGTAGTTTATGCACAAACACCTTATATATATAATTACGATTCTGCTGATTGCGGTTGTGGCAAGCGGCATCATCTCCTATAACATAGGACGGGGTGTTGCCAGATTGCAGTTGCAGGAAATGCAGAATCGCCTGGATTCCCTTCTGGCCAAACAACGAGATGCCATTGTGACAAAGCGTGTCAGCTTGCAGATGGAGGATATTGCCTATCAGCAAAAGGAAATATCTGACAAACAGCGCGAAAGGGCTGAGCAGCAAAGTATCCTGGCACTGAAGAATGCCGCACGCGCAGAACAGGAATCACAAACGGCTCATAAAGCTGAGGTTCAGGCAAAAAAGGCCGAGGCTCAGGCCCGAGAGGCTGCAAAAGAAGCTCGGGAACAGAAATTGATTGCAGAGGAACAGGAGAAAATTGCCCTATTGCAACGTGATGAGGCCGAGCATGCCCGCCGACTGAGTGACACGCTCACGTACCGCAGGCTTGGAAATACCCTGGGAGCCTCGTCCATAAGCCAATATGACAGCCAGAGCAATGATATTGCCTCACTGCTGTCTTACTGGAGCTGGTATTTCCAGAAGGAGTACGATGGCAATACATACTTCACACAGACGTATCTGTCCCTGGCAATGAGTAGCAATTCGACACATAGTGCACCAATGCCTACGATTTCCAATGTCAATTCCATAGTCCCCTACAAGGATGGTTGCATAGCAGCATCGGGGTACGGTGAAATTATGTGTTGGGGAAAAACACAGGAAGTATTGTTTCACAACAATATTTATGACTTCCGCGGCATTGCCGTTGTCGATGACATGATATACGCCCTATCACACAAGGGTCAGTTGGTTGTCCTTGACAAGAACAGAAAGTCAAAAGTCTTTCAGGCTCCTGTTGGCTATTACCAAAAGCTTCTTAAATGCGGTACTGACCTTTTGCTCGTTGCCCAGCAAAGTATAAGCACATTCAATACGACGAATTGCAGCGTCACATCCACGTTCGGTACCAAAGACCGAATCACTTCGACACACATGGTTGGTAACAAGATATGTATTTTCTACAATACCGGCATGGAAGAACACAGGAGTATGGATGGCAAGCTTCTGGCCCAGGACAATACTAAAAAAAACACGTTCCTGGGCAATACCGCCACCGAGGTTACGTCATCCCTGTACGACCCCAAAACCGGATGTACGATTCTGGGGCATCGCGATGGCAATATTGACATCTACAACAAATATGGACGTATGATAACAAATGTTACCGGACACAAGGGGGCCATTACTGCCATGACAATGTCCGGACTAATCCTGATAAGTTGTTCGTACGACCACAGCATACAGATTTCCAACCTGCCTAATTTCCACTTGGACAATGGATACTCGTTCATGGAGGAGACGGACATCGAAAACATTGTTCCCAGAAAAACCTCGAATAAGTTGGAAAGAGAATGGGTCATTCCAGTAAACATAAAGTATGAAGGCTGGCCTTTGAGCATTACAAGTACAGCAGGAAACCGTATATACATCGGATTGAGTAACGGAAATATCGTTAGCCTGAACACATCAACTGATGAGATGGCTGCAATTATTAAGAACAATCTGGTCAGGAGAGGTATAAACCTTACACGCCACCAGTGGAATTACTATATAGGTCATAATGTCCCGTATAAGACTATTAATTAGCATACTGCTGTTTTCGGCAGTTGTCAGCGCACAAAACTATGGCGTTGCCTTTTATCACAATTTCAAGGCCGACGAGTATGGTGGCCACAATCGCTCGTTCGGGATTGAATGTGACTCGTTGGGTCATGTCTATGTCGCAAATTTCGAAGGGCTGCTTATTTATGACGGCGTTAACTGGCGTATGGTACATACTCCGGGTATCAGCCGCATAACCAGCCTGTACAAGGCACACGACGGACGTGTCTGGGTCGGAGGCTGTAACGTCCTGGGGGTATGCTATCCCCGTGCCGACAGCGTTGAAGTCAAGTTTTTGTATGGAGACAAGATTCCCAACAAGAATAAGAATAAACAAAGATTTGGTGAAATCGAACTGATCTATGAGAGTAACGGCGAGATTAATTTCCTGACGGATGACGACATGGCATATACATATAGCCATCAACAGGTTGTATGTAAAGGCCCCGCCTCGACTATCGTTGAACTGACAAGGCTTCTGAGCAACAACAAGAACAAATGCAGGTTCACTATTCCCGAAAGACACCTGACCATAACGTCGCAAATAGGAGAAGGTCTGAAGGTCACTGCATCCGATGGCAGTATCATCAGTACGCTGACGACAGCCAACGGTTTGTGCAGCAACTCGATAACTGACATTACGTACGACGGTAAGGGAACGATATGGGGAACAACGGACAATGGAATTTTCGCCGTTTCGGCTTCACCGGTGTATTCGCGTTATGGTGAGGACGAAGGACTTAAGGGTCAGATAACATGTCTGTTGGAAAACAACAAAACCCTGTACGTAGGCACGCTTTTAGGCTTGTACCAACTGAAGGACAACCGTTTACACCGGATTGACGGAATCGACCAAGCATGCTGGCAGATGGTAGAATCTAAACAGGGAACTTTGCTGATAGCCACTGCAGATGGTATTTTTGAATACAAGAACAATGTCCTGCGTCAGATTACAAAACGCCATGCCCTCTCCATTTGTGTAAGGCCTGACGGCAAGTTTATAAGCGGTGAACTGGACGGAGTCCATCTGAATGACCTGGCCGGCAACTCAGCCATATTAGACGGCAATATTAAAAACGTTTGCAAAATTATACCTGTATCCGGTACTGACAAATACAAATACATTAGTCTGGACAATCCTGATTCCAATGTACTGTTTTCATATACGGATGACAGGAACAATATATGGACTACGCGCGAAGATGGATACGGACTGACGTGCAAGGGTATCTCCGAAAACATTCAGAAGTGGCTTACTCCCTTTGACGATCTGAACATCCAGGCAATGTATGTCAAGGATGGCATTGCGTGGATTGGTGGTACATTCGGACTTTACAGGCTGAATATAGCAATAACGTCCCAGATAACGCCATATCTGCCCAAAGCATATATCCGTAATTTCAACATTGATAATGGCAATTTGTCGTTCGAAATTGCATCTGACAAGCTGGATCTTGTCGGCAAGACAATGTACTCTTATCGACTGAATGACGATGACGCATGGAGTGCATGGAATAATGACCAAAGAATTGCATCTGCTAACATGGCTGTAGGTGACTATGAGCTGACAGTACGAGTGAAGGATGCTAACGGAGATATTGCCGAAAGCACAACAATAAAATTTACAATCCCCGATCCCTGGTACTGGAGCTGGTATTCGCTTTTGCTGTATCTGGCATGCGGTATGCTGGCTGTATATGGGCTGTCTCTGTGGAGGATGAGTCGCATCCGCCAGCAAAACGAACGGCTGGAGAAAATCGTTGATGCACGAACCAAGGAACTGAAGGAAGCGCATGCCCAGTTGATACGCAAAGAAAAAGAGGCAACAGCGGGTAAGTTGACAAAGGGTTTGATTGACCGCATTCTAAACCCGATGAATTATATAAACAATTTCTCGCACCTGACGTTAGGACTTCTCAAGGACCTGTCCGCTGATATCGCTGATGCAACAGACAAGGATGCGAGCCAGGATGATATTCAGGATGCAATAGACGATGCCGGGGACATCATAAGCATGATGAACCAGAATCTGGAAAAGATTGAACAGCATGGACTGTCCACAACGCGTATCCTGAAGGCAATGGAAGAGATGCTAAAGGAACGCCAGGGCAGGATTGAACCTGCTGACATTGCCTCTATATGCCAGCAAACAATAGATATGCTGAAAAAGTATCATGCCGAAGACATAAAGAACGCTAACATCAACATCGAATGGAATAAACCCGAATTCCCTATTGTCGCAGATGTCAATGCCGAACAGCTTGAGAATGTCATATCCAGTATGCTGGCAAACTCTGTCTATGCCCTGAAAAAGAAAAAAACAGCAAATTCAACTATTCGCCTTGCCATAAAACCGCCAACCGGAACCGAGCCGCCATCCATAGTAATCTGGGATAATGGCATAGGTATCGAGGATGGTACCATAAACAAGATTTTTGATCCGTTCTTCACCACGAAACCTACAGCCGAAGCTCCTGGCGTGGGATTATATCTGGCGCGCCAGATAATCGAGGACTTTGGCGGCATGGTTAGCGTTAAGAGTGTCAAGAACGAATGGACCGAATTTACAATACAACTTCCATAAGACTATGGAACAGGAAATAAAAAAACTGCAGGAAAAACTTGCACAGCAACAAAAGCTCGCTTCACTGGGGCTCCTTAGTGCCGGAATTGCACACGAGATACAGAATCCTCTGAATTTCGTCATAAATTTCAGCAAAACGTCATCTCACCTGGTGGATGATATCGAAGACATACTGCAAGACCTCTCGGACAAAATCGACCAGGAAGATTGCAAGGAACTTCAGGACATCGCTACTGACCTGAAAGAAAACATGACCAAAATTCAGGAACACGGACAGCGTGCAATCAGCATAATACAGGGCATCCTGCTCCTGAGCCGCGGCAAAGAGGGAGAAAAGCTTCCCACGGACATTCCCTCCCTCTTGCACGAATACATTTGGCTTGCCTATCACGCAATGCGAGCGTTGGACAAAAAATTCAATGTCAGCATCCACGAGACATACCCTGACAACATGCCCAAAGTCATGATTGTCCCACAAGACTTGTCACGTTCAATACTGAATCTTGCCAACAATGCCTTTTATGCCGTTAACGAACGAGCAAAAGCCGAGAACAAGGATTTTAATCCTGAATTTGAAATTCAGCTTAAACACAGCGAGAAGGGCATCTCTATTACAATCAGGGACAATGGGTGCGGAATGGATGCGGATGTTCAAGGCAAATTATTCCACGAACTGATTACTACCAAGCCCATTGGAAAGGGGACTGGATTAGGGATGAGGATTACGCACGACCTGATTACACGCGGTCTGAACGGTACGATTACGTTCCAAAGCGCCGTGAACCAAGGGACAACTTTTCAAATAGACATACCATGCGAACAGTGCTGAAAACCATAATTCTCCTTTTTACCTTTGGATTTTGTGCAGACATACTGGCCCAAACAAGTAACAGCGATGAACAAAAACTGTTGGAGCAGGCCGATAATGCATATCAGAACGGACATTTCACTACAGTCGATTCACTTTTGGCCGGTAGTGCTGGCCGTATGCAAATGCAGAATCGCGTCAAGGCATACCGCCTGCTGGCCCTGTCTGCCCTGTACACCGACCGTACAGAACTGGCTGAAAGCTATTCTGCAAAACTTCTGGAAACAGACCCCTTTTTCACGGCATACGGTGATACCCAGCGCTTTAACGATATGTTGGAACGTCTGAAAAAAGGTTCCGAAAAAATCACCACGGCCTCGGCATGGGCCGAGAGCCTGGAAGAAGCCCCCGTTCCGGTTACCCTGATTACCGAGGACATGATAATTAACAGCGGAGCCAGGACCCTGCAGGACCTATTGTGTCTGTATGTACCTGGAATGACACGAATCGAGGGCATCGAAAGCAGTGTGTCAATGCGAGGCATATACAACATTATGCAAGAGGACATACTCATCATGCAGGATGGTCATCGTCTGAACTCAGGAATGACTAATGCCGCAAGCCCTGACTATCGCATCTCCCTTGACAAGATAAAACAGATTGAGGTCCTGCGAGGCCCTGCTTCCTCGCTATATGGAAACGTCGCCCTTGCTGCCGTTGTCAACATAATCACCAAGCAGGGGTCCGAAATGGAAGGAGGCCAGCTGACGGCAACAGCAGGTATGCACAACAGTTTTGGAGGCAGTGCAGTATATGGACGCGGAAACCTGAAGAGCGACGTAATGGGATGGGCCAGTGTGTACTATTCCCGAGGAGAGAGATTTGACACCGGAGGCGATATCAGATATATCGGAGGATTCAACCGGAAACCGGCATTTGACATCGGTATGAACGCACGCTGGGGAGATGTTTCCATGAATATAACTGCACAACACTCCAAGCAAGTCCCCTTCTACAACATGGTCAGTGCAGGCACTGCGTACAACTATGACAAGTATGCATCCAACAACGGCAACAAACCGGGAACCAGCCGTATGACACTAAACGCCTCACTTGACTACAAGCATACCTGGAACAAGTTCACCCTTAACGGCTCTGCTTATTTTGGAAGTGAAGACACACAGATTTACAACGTCCTGGGAGACAACATAGACAAGGATTTTTCCCAATTGATGTACTTTCTGGTTACCGGAACATTTACCGAAGACCCCAGCACCGAGGGAGTATGGCAGGCAGCCAACTGGAAAGACTATACCTTGGGAATCAACGTCAACGGAAGCCTTCCCTACAAGTGGGGTAGACAGAGAGGTAACATACTGTTTGGATGCCAGTTTGACTATTTCATAATGAATTCGTCATGTTTCAGCCTATGTGACGAATATTACAAAGTCAATCTCAGCAACAACCAAGGCATCGATGCCGGCAGCGAATGGTCACTGAGCCCATACTTCCAATGGAAGCACTACTTCACAGAAAAAGTCATCTTTAACGGAGGATTACGCTTCGACCTCAAAAAAAGATATAGCGGCAATGATATCCGCACGGCATCACCACGAATAGCACTAATCTGGATGCCAACCTCTGTTTCGACTTTCAAGGTTGGCTATGCACGCAGTTTTGTTGATGCCCCATATCTATACCGCGCCAGCCAGGTAAGGCTGCTGAGCGGCGGAAACGACATGTTGCCTCAGTTCCTCAACAGCATACAGATCAGTTCGTTATTTCAATGGAAACCGCTACACTTGAAATGCGAGGTAAACATGTTCTACAATATTGGCAAGGATCTGGTACAGTATTCTGCCAATAACCTTACAAAGAAGCTGTACCCGTTCACCAATTCAGGAAAACTGACGCAAGGTGGTATCGAGGCAATCCTGGAATATCACGACAGCAAGACACTGGCAAACATGAACATGACCCTGCAGCACACATTCGACCAGACCAGCGAGTACATGGAAAAGAGTTTGGAACACTGGATTGGAAACGAATCAAAGTTCATGATGAACCTGACGGCAGGACGGCAACTATACCAAAATCCCCGTGCCGGAGAATTCTGGCTTCGTGCCAACCTGCATGTACAAAGCGGAATGTATCTGCTATGGAACAATTACAGCCGGATAATGTACGGACAGCCACCCACAACCATAACCTGGCAAAACGGACAGGTAATGCTCAACGCAGGCTTTGACTGGAAGTGGAAAAAGAGACTGACCATATCATTGGATGCCTATAATCTTACCAACGCATTTTATGGCATAGGCACTCTGCTGGAGGCACCGATGCCTACCCAAAGTGCGCGATTTATGGCAAAGGTAAAAATCCATATTTTCTAATTTACGTCTAAAAGCAACACACTTGAAGTGTACAGACTAAATTAAAAAAACATAAAAAAACAAATAAATTACCCTCTTTCTAAGGATATTCCGACTAAAAGTCGTAACTTTGCTCACGATATTGGTGTATTGTGAGAGTAATCGCACAATCACAAGCCGCAAACAAACTATGGAAAAAACCCTTGTTCTACTCAAGCCCAGCACCATTCAGAGGGCCTTGATTGGAGAAATTATAAGCCGCTTTGAAAAAAAAGGCCTGCGCATAGCCGGAATGAAGATGATGCAACTGGACGATGCCATACTTGAGCAACATTACTCGCACCTTGTCAACAAGCCATTCTTCCCTTCGCTAAAGGCATCCATGAAGAAGACACCTGTTATCGCAATATGTCTGGAAGGCGTTGATGCAATTGCCGTCGTGCGCTATATCACAGGCTATACCAATGGCCGCAAGGCAGATGCCGGCACAATCCGCGGCGACTATTGTATGAGCAACCAGCAGAACATCGTGCACGCCTCTGATTCACCCGAAGCGGCCGAGGCCGAGCTGAAACGCTTCTTTAAGCCGGAAGAAATCCATGACCTGGGAGACCTCAACATGGATCGCCTGTATTCAGTTGACGAGGCATAGCGATGTACACACGAAACAGATAAAAATTAAGCAGAATATGATTTTGAAAAGCAAGAATACAATCAGAACAGTTCTCCTACTCATGGCCATGACGCTTTCCAGCGCAACCTTTGCACAGGACCGTATGGCCATGGTGGCTCCTGCAGCCAAAAGCATACGCACAATTGACTCACTCAGCATAATACGCATGCTGGAAGAGGAAAATCTTTCCAATCCGGCCTCTTCTCTATACCCAAACTGGTCAAACAAGTACACCACCCACTATGGTGTTGCACTGCCAAAGGAATACAAGATTGACCTTCGCAGTTTCCACATGCCATGTAAGAGCCGTCTTGTCACCAGCCACTACGGTTACAGGGCATCATTCCGTCGCAATCATTACGGGACAGACATTAAGGTCTATGTCGGTGACACAATATACGCAGCATTCAGCGGCAAGGTACGTATCGTAGCATACAACGGAAACGGTTATGGCAAATACATCGTTATCCGCCATCCTAACGGACTGGAAACAGTATATGGTCACCTTAGCAAACAGCTGTGTGCTCAAGACCAGACAGTCAAAGCCGGACAGCCAATCGGACTTGGAGGCAATACAGGACGTTCGACAGGCAGTCACCTGCATTTCGAAACACGTTTCCTGGGACAGTTCATCGACCCCGAAAAATTATTTGACTTCGTGGCACAGGATGTTCTCTCAGATTTCTATGTATTCCGGAGCAACGGCAAATCGGACCGCGTTACTGCCAGAAGCGAGAAAAACGGAGGAGAAGGCGAAATACTGACCGAAGAACAGGCTCAGATACAGGCTAAGCAACAGGAGAGCAAGGAGTTTCAGGCCGAGCGCAGACAAAAAGTCCGTTCACGCATACATCGCGTTGCCCGTGGCGAGAGCCTTTCGTCCATTGCACGCAAATATGGCATCAGTGTCAGAGATTTGTGCAAGAAGAACAATCTGAGTCAGAAATCAATCTTGCAACCTGGCCAGATTTTGAAATACAGCTGAACTCAGCAAAAGGATAAATACCAGAATTAAACCGGTTCCCGGCCGGGAGCCGGTTTTGCTATTATATAGTATATAATGGAAACGCGCGAGCAATTTGAGAAAATAATGGCAGAATGCCGCACACTCTTCTCCAACAAACTTCACGACTACGGAGCTGCATGGCGCATAATGAGGCCACAGTCCATTACGGACCAAATCTACATCAAGGCTAATCGCATCCGTTCAATTGAGATGAAGAGAGAAGCCATGGTAGATGAAGGTATCCGGCCAGAGTACATCGCCATTGTCAACTATGCCATAGTAGGTCTCATACAATTGGAACTTGGTATCTCGGAAACCCCGGACGACATGACGCCACAGGAGGCCATCGAAGCCTATGACCGCTATGCAACCAAGGCCCTGCAACTCATGCTCCGCAAAAACCACGACTATGACGAGGCCTGGCGCTCTATGCGCATCTCCAGCTACACCGACCTTATCCTTATGAAAATCTTCCGCACAAAACAGATAGAGTCCCTCGGTGGAGAGACGCTCGTATCCGAAGGCATAGATGCAAACTACATGGATATGATGAACTACGCTGTTTTCGGCCTCATAAAACTGACATTCGGTGATTAAATCCCAGTTTTCCACGCGCCTCAAGGTTACGGCCGCTAATACGTTCCGTACCCTGATGGGAGCTGTATTTGTATTCTCCGGGACAGTCAAGGTCATCGACCCCCGAGGTACCGAATACAAGATCCTGGATTATACAGCCGCCCTCGGTTTTAACCAAGGTCTGCCCACATACATACCCTTGGCGATAGCTGTTGCCCTCGCACTGTTGGAATTCTGTCTGGGCATATATCTGCTGTTCGGCATACGCAGGAAGTGGACATCACGCTTAGTTCTGCTTCTGATGATGCTTTTCACACCATGGTCGCTTTATCTTGCCATAGCTAATCCAGTACATGACTGCGGCTGTTTTGGTGATGCGATACAACTAACCAATTGGCAAACATTCGGCAAGAACCTGATTCTGCTTACCATTGCATTCATCATATGGAAGTGGCATCATCTGGGAACAAGGCTCATCAGCCAACACAGCCAGTGGCTCGTAGCATTATACAGTTGGCTTTTTGGTTTCCTGCTTGCAGGCTATACAATATACACATTGCCCATCATAGACTTCCGTCCATATCATGTAGGAGCGGACCTTACTGAACAAATGGCATGGAAGGAAGACGGCAAGACACCACCCATATCCGATCTGATGCTGATGGACATTGAAACAGGACAGGACCTCACAGATAGCATCATAGCAACCCCCGGATGGAAATTCCTTATAATATCGCCCAAATTGGACGTAGCCGACGATGGGGTAATGGACCGGCTGGCAGAACTGACCGACTACTGTAAAGACCACCACTACATGCTGATATGCATAACCGGAAGCGACATTGACGAAATATCAAACTGGTGTGACATCACTGGAGCCGAATATCCATTTTGCCAAGCCGACGAAACAGCCCTCAAGACAGCCATACGCAGCAACCCCGGACTTATACTGCTGAACGGCAGTGTCGTAGAAGGCAAATGGGCATCATCCCAGTTGCCTGGTTATAAAGAGCTGATTGCACCTGTCGAGAAACTTGAGTGGGCACATCAAAAACAAGAAACAATGAAACAGCACGTAGTGACATTGTTTGGTCTGTACGTCATACCACTGCTGCTACTGACCCTATTGGACTACCTCTGGACATTATACCGGAAAAGAAAATATAATTCACAAACCATTAAAAATAAATAAGATGAGAAAGCACATCGTTGCAGGTAACTGGAAAATGAACAAAAACCTGCAGGAAGGCGTAGCTCTGGCTACGGAGTTGAAAGAGATTCTGGCTGCCGAAAAGCCAAACTGTGATGTAATCATTGGCACACCGTTTATACACCTTGCCACTGTCAGCGAGTTGTTGAAAGACAGCGTTATCGCTGTTTCTGCCGAGAACTGCGCAAACAAAGCAAGTGGAGCATATACGGGCGAGGTCAGCGCAGAAATGGTCAAATCAACAGGAGCCGAGTATGTAATCCTTGGACACAGCGAACGTCGTGAGTATTATAACGAAACACCCGAGATTCTGAAGGAAAAAGTCGATTTGGCCTTGGCAAATGGACTGAAGGTTATCTTCTGCATCGGAGAATCACTTGAACAACGCGAAGCAAATGAGCAGGAAGCCGTATGCAAGGCCGAACTCGCAGGCAGCGTATTCCACCTCACTGCAGAACAATGGAAAAACATCGTCATCGCATATGAGCCAATCTGGGCCATCGGTACAGGCAAGACTGCTACGGCAGAACAGGCCGAGGAAATCCACGCCTACATCCGCTCCTGTGTAGCAGATGTTTACGGCAAGGAGATTGCCGACGAGACATCAATCCTGTATGGCGGATCATGCAAGGGCAGCAACGCACCCGAGTTGTTCAGTAAGGAAGATATTGACGGAGGCCTGATTGGCGGAGCATCACTGAAGGCAGCAGATTTCAAGGCTATAATCGACGCTTGGAAATAATCACAAAACGATGAAGCACACATTCATCCACAGCATCATAATGGCACTGGTTCTTGCATTTGCAGCCAGTGCCGCTGTTGATGCCCAGCAAAGGATGCCACGTAAGCGCCTACGTATAGCCGGATGGCGCATTCAAGTGTTTTCAGGGGGCAACACACACAATGACAAAATCGAGGCACAGACCTTGGGCAACCGCGCTCGCATCTGGTATAGCGAACATACCGTCTATACACACTTCAAATCCCCACACTGGACATGCCGTATCGGTGATTTCCAGAAACGCGAAGATGCCGAGGAACTATTAAAACAAATGCGTCGCAGTGGCAGGTTCCCCAAAGCCGCCATAATAAAAAGCATCATTAACATCTACGAAGACGAGAAAATCAAGGATGAACAAGAACATAGACCAGAACAATCAGACTCTGCCGGAATCGGCCTTGGAGGAGATTCAATCTTCAATTTACCGGATACTACAGTTATTAGGTGAAGACCCCAAGCGCGAAGGTCTGGTCAAGACACCTTTACGCGTAGCACGCGCTATGGCACGGCTGACACAAGGCTACACACAGGATCCTGTCGAAATCCTGAACAGTGCCAAGTTCCACGAAGAAGGCTACAACCAGATGGTTATTGTCAAGGATATCAATTTCTATTCCCTGTGCGAACACCACATGCTCCCATTCTACGGAACCGTCCACATTGCATATATCCCCAACGGCGAGGTTACCGGTCTGAGCAAACTGGCACGTGTTGTAGATGTATTCAGTCACCGCCTGCAGATACAGGAACGCATGACCAAGCAGATACGCGAAGCCATCCAGGAAGCACTACATCCCATGGGAGTTATGGTTGTCATCGAAGCCCAGCACATGTGTATGCAGATGCGCGGAGTCCAAAAACAAGGCAGCATCACTACCACCAGCGATTTTTCAGGTGCATTCAACCAGGCAAAGACACGCGAGGAATTCCTAAGCCTTATAAAATAGCCCCTTAGGACAATCACAGCACACGGTCACCAGCCTCCTTGGCAAGACGGGCTTCAGCTTCCTTCAACTCCTTGAATTTAACCAACACCCGTACACGCTGCTCCCTGGAAACAGACGAATCCTTCATCTGTTTCATTATACGCTTGATTTCACGACGTACTATGCACAGTTTCAAATCAGCCAGTATATGATTTGTCGTATCCATCAGGCGCTCCTCGTCATGCATCGTTTCCTTGCCATGATAGACACTCAGCTGCTCACTGTCCATACTTAGGCGTGACGCCAATTCCGAGATACCCGGGTTCTCATGATTCAGGAAATATTGCTCGGCAACAAATCCGTCATCATTGATATGCCTCATTGCCTCGTCCATAATTAATGCAGCATTTGCATTACACAAAGACAGACCGTCCTGAGTCAACGAATGGAATATAACCTCGGCAACCGACAACTGGCGGCTTTCCCCATTCTCCGTTTCAACCACACATACCTTACGTTCGCCATAGCGGACAATCAACTGAGCCAATAGCATTTCGACACCACTCGTAGCCGCATCATCAGACTTGGGAACTGCCGTAACGACAGGTTTTTCCTCCATCCCGGCACCCGGTGTCCTAACCTTTGCCGATAAAACACTTGCCTCATCCGGTGCATTCGTCTCGTCTGGGTTCTGTATTCCCCCCACACGACGTTTATATTCCTCCTCACGGTTCTTGGATATCTGACGCAAAACAGCACGCTTAATCAGGTCCTCGTCCATTCGCATGGTCTGAGCCGTTTGCGTCACATATATGGTGCGCGTAATCTCGTCAGGAATGACAGATATGCTCCCGACAATATCATTTATCAGTTCACTCAGCTTACGCGGATCGCCCTGCGCCTCCTCCAAAAGCAATTCCGTCTTGAAATGCAGGAAATCCATCTGATGTTGCTGGACATAGTCGCGAAATTCCGAAACATTATGCTTCCTGGCAAAGCTGTCAGGATCATCACCGTCCGGCAAAAGCAGGATACGCACATTCATTCCCGCAGCCAGAAGCATATCCGTACCACGCTGTGCTGCATGAATTCCAGCATCGTCACCATCATACAACAACGTAATGTTATTTGTAAACCTATGCAGCAGATGAATCTGTTCTTTGGTAAGTGCCGTACCACTGTTGGCTACAACATTCTCGATACCGCACTGATGCATCGAGATAACATCCGTATATCCCTCCACCATATATACAAGATCATGCTTGTTAATTGCCTGCTTGGCCTCGTACAGTCCGTATAACTCCTTACGCTTGCTGTATATACTGGATTCAGGGGAATTCTGATACTTGACAGCCACACCCTTGGTTGCCGCATCCAAGACACGTCCGCCAAAACCGACCACTTTCCCACCAACTGTATGCCACGGAAATATTACACGCCCCCAATAACGGTCATACAGGCTACCGTCATCACGTTTTACCGAAAGGCCGGTCGATACCAGAAACTGTTCACGATACCCAGCTTTCAGCGCAGCCTTTGTCATGACATCTTTACCCTTGGGACAGAAACCAAGCTTGAACTTACGCACTATATCGTCACGGAATCCACGCTGGCGGAAATATGCCAGTCCCACAGCACGGCCATCCTGCGTTTCGTACATCTGCTCCTGAAACCACCCCAAAGCCCATTCATTCAGTATAAACATACTGTCACGCTCAGTCTCGGCAGCCTTCTCCTCAGGAGTCAGCTCACGCTCCTGCACAGGAATTCCATATTTCCTAGCCAGGTAACGCAATGCATCAGGATAGGACAACTGCTCATGCTCCATGATAAAACTGACCGGATTGCCCCCCTTGCCACATCCAAAACACTTGCAGTAGTTTTTGGCCGGCGACACAATGAAACTGGGGGTACGCTCATCATGAAACGGACACAGTCCCTTGAAATTTGCCCCAGACTTCTTCAATGTGACAAAATCCGAAACCACATCGACGATTTCGGCAGCCTCCAATATCTTTTCCTTTGTCGCGTTGTCAATCATACAGTGGCAAAGGTACGAAAAACAATCCAAACCGGCAAAAGTATTTGGACGAACCATTAAAAATCCCTATCTTTGTTACGACATACATTTACCAAAACACGCTACAGACCATGAACCACGAACTGACAGACAGATTTCTCAAGTACATCAGCTACGACACACAATCCAGTGAAGATAACTACACAAAATGCCCCAGCACAGACAAGCAGCTGATTCTGGCACAATATCTGCACGATGAGCTGCAAGCCATAGGCATGCAGGAAGTAACAATGGACCAGCACGGCTACGTTTACGCAACGCTGCCTGCCAACACCGAAAACGTGCCCGTTATCGGCTTCATCGCCCATATGGACACCAGTCCGGACTGCAGTGGCCGCGACATACACCCACGGCTGATTGAAAACTACGACGGCAAGGACATAGTCCTGTGCCAGGATAGCGGTAATGGAGAAATTGTCACACGCGTACGCCAGTTCCCCGAACTGCTACGTCACGTTGGCGAAGACTTGATTGTCACAGACGGCCATACGCTGCTGGGAGCAGACGACAAGGCCGGCATTGCAGAAATTATGACAGCGATGACATACCTGATGGCACATCCTGAAATAAAACACGGCAAGATACGGGTTGCCTTTAATCCCGACGAGGAAATTGGGGCCGGTGCACACCTTTTTGACGTCGAGCACTTTGGTTGTCAATGGGCATACACAATGGACGGAAGCGAAGCAGGCGAGTTGGAATACGAGAACTTTAACGCCGCCAGTGCCAAGGTCACCGTCAAGGGCCTGAGCGTACATCCAGGATACGCCAAGAACAAAATGCGCAATGCCATACTTATTGCAACCGAATTTGCACAACTGATGCCCGAAAACGAAGTTCCGGAAAAAACAGACGGCTACCAGGGCTTCTATCACCTGATGAATATCACAGGCGGGGTACAGGAAGCCACACTCAGCTACATTATCCGCGACCACAACCAGCAAATGTTCGGGATGCGCAAGAAAGTACTGCTGGACATAGCCGAACGGATTAACGAAAAATATGGCCACGGCACTGTCCTGGTGGAAATCAATGACACATACTACAACATGGAATCTCAGTTGCGTGACAAACCTCACATAACCGACATCGCCAAAAAGGCCATCCAACTGACATGCGGGCATTGTCAGGTCGTCCCCATCCGTGGCGGAACAGACGGTGCCCAGCTCTCATTCAAGGGTCTCCCCTGCCCCAACATCTTTGCCGGAGGACTCAACTTTCACGGGCCACACGAATTCGTGTCCATTCAAAGCATGGAAAAAGCCATGATGACAATCGTGGAAATATGCAAGCTTACAGCAATAAATGTAGGAAAGGTGTAGGAAAGGCGTAGGAAAGGCGTAGGAAAGGCGTAGGAATATCCCCCACCTAATTTCCGACACATCAAAAGCAGCCGGTTTATACAGTGAACCCCGAAGTTTTTTTTGAAACTTTCGGGGTTCATTGCAATTGATTTAAATTCTACTGACCGCCATCGTCATCCCAACCATCGTAGTTCTCATCGTCATCAAACTCACCTTCAAGACTGATTGTCAGCAACTGAGTCTCACAACTTACCTGAAGCAGTCGCAGACTGGGTTTATTATATATTTTCTTCATCGTTGTATCCTTCTATTTGTTAATGTACTTCTTACCATTATGGATATATACACCCTTATTAGGCTTACTGCTCAGCTGGCGACCGTTCATATCGTAATATTGCTCGGTACCATCGGAATTGATGGTGCGGATAACTGCATCAATTCCAGTCGCCTCACCTTCTTCGAATGCCATGTTAAGAGCACGGGCAGTATTCGCATTAACAGCCTGGAAATAAGCACGGAAGGGACCTATGTAAGCCTTCGGCTGATTCTGTGGCACCTTGTGCCACTTGCCATCGCTCTGTAGGATATAGGCAGGCTTTTGGGCATCGTATAGCGTAGTGTTAGGTATCTCCACCAATGTACCTTTAAACTGGAAGTCACTTACTGCCCATGCATTGTCCGCAACCTCGCCCACCATGACGTTGTCATCCGTACTTAGGTCCACTTCATCCTCACCACTTACTACTAAATAATAAGGTGTATAGGCTGCCATTTCCTTGCTGACCACTTCGGTAAAGGTAATGGTTGTTACGCCTTCATCGACCTCACTGCCAGTAGGCTTGTACACCTTGACATCCTCGTCGGTCAACGTCACCGGGTATGGCAGATAGCATGTGTAGCCGGCAGGGACATATTCGTATGTAGCGTCCTGTCTCTTCACCGTTTGTCCATCAACGACCACATCCTCGTCGGTATCTGTCAGATACTCAACGAAATTAGCTTCGAGACTGCGTTCAAATATTACACCATCTGTTACCGTAATAGGTGTTACACGAGGTTTGAAATCCCAATCCTCGGCCAACGCCAGCCGTTCTGCCTTACCATCGATGACAACGTTGAACTCACCTACCTCGGCAGTGTTTTCGTAAGGCAGGTAGATCATGGTGTAGTCGCTCAAGTCATAGAACGGATTGTCCGGGTCATCGCGGTCCACCTTCACATGGTGGATTGTCTGCTTCCTTGAATCTCTTAAATCATAAACATCCTTCATGTCCACATAGCGAAGATTGTAGCAGTCTTCGAATATAGACTCACATAAAATGTATCTCAAGTTTGGGGCTAATGTGATGCCGGTCAGCCCTTCACAAGAAGCGAAACAGCCGCCCATAATCCAAACATAATCGCCTGTCAGACCTTCTGCAGACATCTCATATTCGCCCGTCTTGCCTGGAGCACAGAGAACAATGTAGCTGTTTCCATCTTTGTGATTGTGTATCAGCACGTTGTCCACACTGATATAGCCATTGACATTTCCATCTGCCACTGACAACGAAGTCAGTTTAGGACAATAGGCAAGGAAATTGCCGGTATGATTTTTAAAGCCCGTACCGATAGTGAAACTGGTTAACTCGTCGCAATCCACGAAGACGTCCTCGCCAATATCTGTAACAGAATTAGGCAGCGTAATGTTGGTCAAGGCGTCACAGTCGTAAAAGGCCATGTCGCCTATTGTCTTCACCGAAGAGCCAAAGTTAACCGTTGTCAGGGCGTCACAGTTCTTAAAAGCACTGGAACCAATGGTTGTTATGTTATCACCGAGGGTAATTTCAGTCAGCGTGGTATTTTCCATGAAAGCATCTTCCAAAATGCCTGTAACAGGCTTCTCGTTATAAGTATTGATGCTCAGTCCCGTAGCACTGCCAGTATAGCCTACCACCTCGTAGCTCTCTTGATTCTCACCGGCAGGACGATAGACCAAACCATTGTCTGCCGTTTGATTAACACAACTGGCAATATACATATCCTTCAGCGTATAAGGCACAGGGTAGTCTTCGTAGTTTTCCTTAAAATAATACCATTCATCCTCGCCCAGACATACTTTCGTCCTTGAATTGGTTTTCATGTCAGAATCATCTGGCCATCTATTGCAATTCTCTACTGTTGCATCATACCAAAAATATCCTATTGGGGAATTATTAACATCCATATACCTCATAACAGAGCTTGAAATAACGCTTTTCTCAATACCGGTGGTTTTTCCTATTACCAGTCCTACTCCATTATTGTTACCCGATGGGAATATAATATTATTGTTGACAAAACAGCGATTGACAAAGACCAAGTTGGCACCTCCTACGATACCACCAATAACAGAGTTTTCTTGTGAATTGTAACTCCGCAGGTAACCGGCAGCCGAGCAGTCATTGATGGTCGCTGTGTTTTGAATATTGCCGATGATGCCTCCTGTCCAGCCATGACAAATCACTATCCCACGGAACATACAGCGCTCAAAAGTACCATCCGTTGCATTGCCTATGATGCCGCCACCGCTCCCGGCGCTAAGAACAGTGGACTGAGTATTTGGATCAGAAACATTACTAGTCACCAGCACATCGGCGACATGAGTGCCCGCTGTAGCGTAGCCCAGCAAGCAACCTACGTAGTCATTACCCGAAACCTTGGGATTCAGCAGGTGCATATTATATATTTGGGCGTTCGAGGCTTTGCCGAATAACCCCTGATACATATTCGCTTCATCGGTTTCAGTACCTAATGGGTTAGTCCAGCGACTAATTTTAAGGTTTTTAATGACATGCCCCCCACCATCAAAGGTACCACTGAAAGATTGCGCACTCGTTCCGATAGGCGTCCATTCTTCTATTCCCGACAAGTCTATATCTGTCGTCAGCCTAAAAGAGGTAGTCCCATAATAAGCCGTAGCCGTGCCGTTATTCACCCGGTCACGGAAAGCTTTGAACTCATCTAACGAATTGATGGAATAAGGCACGTCGCTAAGCACATAGATACGGTCGAATGCCTCCTCCCAACCCACTTTCTCGTTGGCTTTGGTCAGCGTGCCTGTCGAGGTGCCGTCAAACTTACTGTTCAAATAGCTGTCAATACAGCCTGCCGGAATAAAAAGGGTACGTCCCAGGGATTTCTCCCGCAAACTCTTATTGGTACCGAGCACTGAGAACACGTCGTTCCACTGCCATGTGGGAGCAGCAGTCGATTTGCAGTGCATAGACTTCAGACTGCCGATATTGCAGAAAGCACCGGCTCCGATTGTCTTCAATGTAGCAGGCAGTGTAACTTCCTTCAGTGAGGAGCAACCCACAAAGGCATAGTTGCCAATATGCTCGACACCTTCGTCAATGGTCACTCTTGTCAGCTTGTTACACAGGCGGAAAGCAAATTGTCCGACAACGACCCTGTAGGATTCAGCCTGATAGGTCACATAACCAGGAATGTAAAGGTCTGAACTCTCGTAGTGGTTGATACAGGATGTATAGCCATTGCCCAGGGTGGCAGTCTTAGCTTCAGTATCATATACACATATAGCATCTATATACGGAGTCGTCAGTCTCAACGTCCCCAGCACCTTCTCTGCAAATACCAGAGACGGTAATAGTGCTGCCATGACAAGGATGATATATTTCTTTTTCATAACCTTACTCTTTATTTGCATTTACATCTTCATTACTTCCCCTCAAGTACCCACTTGTACAACTCATAGTCAGGCGAAGTGCCCGTCTTGTTGCCCATCATGAAGAAATCCTTACCGGCCCCTATATGGTCATCCTTACTGTTAATGTCGTTGATAAAGACATCGGCCTTTGCTAAGTCAAACACCACCTTGCTTGGCTGGGAGTTGGCGGCACTAAGTCGTGCAGAAGGGCTTTTAATGTAATAAGACAGTTCGGGATGGTTCCTGACAAACGAGCACAGATTGACAAATGGCACCACCGTGTCGTAAGACGAATGGTAGAAAGCAATGCGATGCTTGGGAGTCCATCCCACGGTCAGGTTATTGCTTTCCAATGCGCGGTGCAGGTCCTGCATGAATCCACGTTCAGTAGGTATCACGCGCTTGCCGTTGGCATCCTCAAAATTAGATGTGGTTGTAAAGTATTCATAACACTCCGGAGTCAGCATCTCCTGTAGTTTGGCAAATACAGTGTAGTCACCGAACAGGCCTATTCCCAGGAACGGGCTTGAAGCCTCGTAGAACATCTCGCACACCTGAGCAGGAGTATAATATACCCTGAATGAGCCATCCGAGCTGCTATAGGGGTCTTTAATCTTGACAAAATTATTCAAGCCATACTTCCGTTGCCATTGATAACGTTTGGTAACGTCCTCGGTGCTGAACTGATCTGACTTATTTGGATTCTTCTTGGCTTCAATCATATCCAGAGACCCGGTTGACAGGAATTTCTGAGACAGGTATTCATCCACCGTATGCTGTCGCATCAGCGGATTGCTGTCGCACATACCCTTCAGGATGAGCGGCATGACGATAGGCATGGACACCGAACCTGCAATGTGGGCAGTTTTCTTACTGTCCTCGGAATTATAGTTATCGCCATCGTCCGTAATGTAATAGCGCAGATGGGCTACAGGGTCGTAAGGACCGTCTCCGCAGACCGAACCAGCAAAATGCAACTGATTGGCAAGTCCGTTCTCTTCTATAAACTTATGCACTGCCAGTGCTACGCTGCCGCCCTGCGAATAGCCCAGACTAACACTCTGCCAGTCGCTTTCGAATGGTTCGAAGGTACCACTGGCCGTCCCGACCCGGCTATTATAAAACGCCAGCCCATAACGCACGGCATCTACGACCTGACGGGCGGTCAGTTCCTGATAAAGATAGGGATGGGCTCGGTCGGCAGTAATGCCATAGCCCTCGTAGTCCGGCATGATGACCAGACAGCACGGCTGACGCAAACGGTCATAGCGGGTGTACATCAGCATCATGCCGACACCCGTCTTGAAACTACCGCCTTCGTTGTTATAATTGGTAGGAGCTTCAAAATTGCTTGTGATGGTCTCATGGCATGCGATAAGCAAGTTGTTAGGCTTGGCAAAACCGAATTGGAGCTGGGCACGAGGCACGCCCATCATGGACGAAAGGACAACCTTGTTGCCGTCAGCATCTATTGACGGGTATTTATACGTATAGAGATAGGCACCGGAACTGGCCAACTGCATGCCTGCATCAGTCAGTCCCCCATACTGATTATAGTCATCTGTACTGGGAGCACGGCGAGGCGCACGTGCGGGCCCTATTTCACCATCTATGGTTTTTATTGACGTGATACCCTCGTCGATACATATTGTGTCGGCTCGTCCAGTAACCGGATCCACCACAATACTGTCGCGGGTGCCGAACTCAACCTCCTTTACAGATATAATCTCAACCTGACTGAGATCTACCTCTGGCAAGTTACCCAGGACACCTTGTGCCCACGTACCCATGGTCGTAAAAACCATGGCTAAGAGAAGTGCTTTCCTCGGATTCATAATTACTCTTGTTTTATGTTATTATTTGCGGATTACAGAGAGACACCGGTAATCTCATATACTTTGTCCTTGATATATTCCTTAGCCTTGTCAATAGCACCCTTTATGGCCTGCTCCCTGACATCATCCTTGTCTGGCATACAGTCCTCCATCATGAGGATGGTCCTGCCGATATGCAGGAAAAGTCCGTAATCGACGTGGTTACCCCAGTCTTCAAACTCGGTTTCGACGTTACAACCGTGACCTTTCAGATAATTGGCCATCTCCTCGCCCACATGCCAGTCCATATACTTGTCGCCGGCAGAGTGCATTATAAAGTACTTGGTCTTGGTACTGGGTTGCCAGGTCTGCCCTTCACCGCAGAGAGAGTTTTCACGTAGCTTGCTGGCCAGTTTTTTACTGAGAGCAGACTCTGGATTGAGTGCATCCGGCGTAAGAATCATCTCCACGGGGCAGTCCTTGGACTTAGCCTCGTCACCACCGGCAATAAGCTTGTTGATGTCCCATGTTCCATAGTCCTTGGACAGAATCCACTTCTGGATGTTGCTGGCAAGGGGCTCTACGAACACATCACTGTACTCGAAGTCCAGATTATAGGTCTCCTTGTAGGCGACCACCACAAGGGGGAACGAGCAGGCATAGCCCGAGGTGGGGCTGGTGATATTGCTGATATAGACGCTGTGCAAGTCAAAGGGAGCTGCACCTGCCGAGGTCAGCGTCCAGTGTATGTCGGGACGCCTCTGGTCGCAGTAGCGCTGAACGGCAATGGCCGAGTAGCCACCGCTGCTATATCCCACATTGAAGGTAGGCAGTCCGTCTATGGCGTAGCCCTCGTCCTTCAGGATTCGCATGGCGGCATCCCAAGCATCGATGGTCTCGACGCTGGTAATCTCTGGACAACAGTATGCCTGCGGCTTGTCCTCGGTTAGCGTCCAGCCGTAGAGATCGGCCGAGACCATTATAAGATTTTGGTATTTATTCACATACAGGCCGATGTCGTCAATCTCGTCCTGGGAGGTACGCTCGCCATGCTTGGCACACGTAAACTCGTTGTAAAGCACCAGTCCGCGTGGTGCAGCCTCCTTGTTATACACTGCGGGATTCATCGAAATGACACCGGTAAGGCGTACAGGTGTCTTCATGTCAGGCCCCAAACTGGTATATTCGAATATGATTTGACGGAATTTCAGGTTCAACGCATCGTCGGCAATGTTTTTCAGTGCATGACACTCCCGACGTCCGGTTACGTTCTGGTCAAGGCTGTATTCGCGCTCTTGGTCAGGGTCGTAATCATTATCCGAGCAGGATGCGAACATCACCCCACAGAAAAGGATTAACATCCAAAGGTTATGCTTTTTCATAGATTTTATAGATTTATGTTATTAAAATTTGCATGTAAAGTTATCTTATTTGTACGACAAAATGTTCGTTCTTTCAAGATTTAACATATTATTGACCTAAAATTAAGAAAATATCATCGAACTCGGATTAAAAGTTCAAAAACACCTCTTGATTTGATTATTAACTCTGTAGTTCTTGAATCAGGCTGTCAATTTTCTGACTTACGAACAGAAGCTTTTAGCAGAAAACCCTATTTCCCTATAGAGCCATTTTGTCGTTTGGCTTAAGCCGATTGATCGTTTGGCTCATGCCATTTGATCGTTTGGCTCGTGCCAAAAAGACGGGGTCACAAAAAAATACGCCTGCTGGCAACTTACCAACAGGCGTATATCGTTTACTGTTTAGTTATCACATTATGAGCAGTTTTCAACTGATATTGCTCCAGTCCATTTCGTCGCGCTTGAGATGGTGCAGGCGCTGCAGCAGTATTGCGTTATCCGGGTGTGACAACTGCGGATCGTTATCCAAAATCCACGTGGCAGTATCACGGGCAAGCTGGACAATCTGCCCGTCGCGGGCAAGATTTGCGAGTTTGAGGTCAAAGGCCATGCCGCTCTGTTGTGTTCCCTCCAGATCACCCGGTCCACGAAAGCGTAAATCGGCCTCGGCAATTTCAAATCCATCATTGGTCTCGGTCATGATGTCAATACGACGGCGGGTATCGTGTGACAGCTCGTACTTTGTAACCAGCACGCAATAGCTCTGGTCTGCGCCGCGGCCTACACGACCTCGCAACTGATGCAGCTGCGAAAGTCCGAATCGCTCGGCATTCTGTATAACCATAACCGATGCATTAGGTACATTGACACCGACCTCGATGACCGTCGTGGCTACCAGAATCTGCGTCTCGCCCCTGACAAACTTTTGCATCTCTGCTTCCTTGTCCTGCGGCTTCATTTTCCCGTGCACCATACTCAGGTGATAGGCAGGGAATATCTTCTGCAAATGGACGTATGCCTCCTCGACGTTCTGTAGATCCAATTTCTCACTTTCCTTGACCAACGGATAGACCATATAGACTTGATGCCCTTGCTGTATCTGCTGACTGATACCACGATACAGCAAATCAGGTTTGTTGTCATACATGTGGGTGGTCTTGACGGGCTTTCGTCCTGGTGGCAGCTGGTCTATTACCGAAACGTCCAGGTCACCATAGACCGTCATAGCCAGAGTCCGGGGAATTGGAGTTGCTGTCATTACCATGACGTGTGGCGGTACTTGGTTTTTGTCCCACAGGCGTGCTCGCTGGGCTACCCCGAAACGGTGCTGCTCGTCAATCACCACAAAGCCCAGGTTTTTGAACTGGACGTTATCCTCTATAACCGCATGTGTACCGACCAGGATATGTATCTTACCGTCCTGCAAGTCCTGCAGGATTGTCTCTCGTTTCTTGCCACGTACGACACCGGTCAGCAATTCGACATGCACATCCATGTTTCCGAGCAAATGGCGGAAAGTTGCCAGGTGCTGTTCGGCCAGGATTTCGGTCGGAGCCATGATACATGTCTGATAGCCGTTGCCTATGGCCAACAGCATCGCCATCAGAGCGACAACAGTCTTTCCGCTGCCTACGTCACCTTGTACCAGGCGGTTCATCTGATGGCCGCTCTGCATATCCTGATGTATCTCGCGTATCACACGTTTCTGCGCTTCGGTAAGCTGGAATGGCAGATGATTGTGGTAGAAGTCATTGAAACAGGCTCCTACATGACGGAATACATGTCCCTTGATAGTCCCCTGACGGAAACGCGCATATCGCATTACTGCCAATTGGACATAGAACAGTTCCTCGAACTTCAGCCTGTAGCTTGCCCATGACAGTTCGTCTGCTGTCTGTGGATAATGGATATTCTGCAATGCTGTGGACAGACCGACAAGACGGAGACGGCTGACTATGTGAGGGGGGAGAGTTTCAGTTATTCCCATGGTCGGGCCGAATTCGGCATGCAGGGTCTTGAACAGGGTGGTCATGAACTTTTCGATGCTGCGCGATGTCAGTCCCTCCTTTTTCATACGCTCCGTGGTATGATAGTAGGGTTGCATACTCATCTTCCCCAACATGAGAGTATCGGGACGGTCAATGTCCGGATGACTTATATTGATACGCCCGTTAAAGACGGACGGTCTCCCAAACAAAATATAATCGGTGTGCAGCTTTACCGTCTTGAGGATAAACCTGATACCGGCAAACCATACACAATCCACCCATCCGTTGCCATCGGTAAAATGACCAACCAGCCGTGCCTTACGACCCTCGCCTATCTGCTCGAAACTGGCAAACTGTCCCTTAATCTGTACGAAAGGCATATCGGTTGTCAGCTCTGACGTCTTGTACAGACGACTGCGGTCGATGTGTTTGTAGGGAAAGAAATACAGCAAGTCTTCCCAGGTTTTCAAACCCAGTTCGTGCTTCAGCGTCTCGCTCCTTTTGGGACCGATTCCCGGTAGGAACTTCAATTCCGAAGAAAGATTTGCCACAGCCTCCTCCCCTTTTGTTTAGCCCGTTATATCAGCGCAACAGCTTGTTGTACATCATTCCCTCGCGCAAGGTTGCTGCCTCGGTTGTCTTTCCCATAGCCTGGGTGATTATATAGCCGAATTCCATCGCAGCACCCGGGCCGCATGCAGTGATAAACTGCCCATCCTGCTGGCAAACCGCTGCTGTGTATTCGGCACCTGCCAGTTCAGTTTCGAAGCCGGGGTAACATGTCGCTTTAATCCCGTCCAGTATGCCCAGATGTCCGTAAACCATGGGGGCTGCACAAATGGCGGCCAATTTCTTACCTGCCCGGTAATGTTTCATGATACCGTCACGCAAGGGCTGGCAGGCATCCAGATTGGTTGCACCGGGCAGACCGCCTGGCAGGACAAGCATGTCTGCCTGGCTGAAATCTATTTCCTCCAGCAGTACATCTGCCACAAAACCGACACCATGGGCAGAAGTGACCACCTTCTCACCTGTTATACTGACTGTCTGTGCCTCGATACCAGCACGACGGACTATATCCAGAGGCGCTATCATTTCAATATCCTCGAAGCCTGTTGCAAGAAAAAAATAAATCATACGGAATGTAATAAGGTTACAATGTTATACTATTATTCTTAGGGGAATTTTTCGGTATTCCTTCCGCAAAGTTAAAAAAATTACTTAACTTTGCCCGTCAAAGACAAGGAAATCATCATGCAGAAACTCCGTTTTGCTCTTTTCGGAAACATCTATCAGGCCAAGAAATCCACATCTGCACAAAAACTGCTTGCAATGCTGGAGGAACGGCAAGCAACGCTGTTGACAGACCGTCCGTTCTACAATTATCTGGTAAACGACATGCAGATTAAAGTCAATTGCAGTGAGTTGATTGACGGCAATGACTTCCAGGCGGATTTTGCGATATCCATGGGTGGTGACGGAACGTTCCTGGAAGCTGCACGTCGCGTCGGTGACAAGGATATCCCCATCCTGGGCATAAATATGGGGCGTCTGGGATTTCTCTCGGATTATCAGGCCGAGGATATCCCATCTGCAATCGAGGCTATTTACAACAGTGATTTCAAATGCGAGGAACGAAGCCTGCTGCAGGCCGAATTCACAGGGGAATGCAACTGTAACAACTCTTCGCATTGTCCGTTCGCACTGAATGAGGTTTCCGTACTCAAACTGGACAGTTCGTCCATGATAAGCATACGGGTGGATATCAACCACGAATACCTGACCACGTATCAGGCAGACGGGCTCATAATCAATACCCCGACTGGCAGTACGGGATACGCAATGAGCGTTGGCGGAAGCATCATGGCCCCTGGCAGCAACGCCATCGGTCTTGTTCCTGTTGCACCGCATTCCCTGACGGTACGTCCGCTGACCCTACCTGACAACAACGTGATTGAACTGACTGTCGAGAGCCGTTCGCACAATTTTCTCGTGTCAATAGACGGACGCAGCGAATCATGCCAAGAAGGAACACATATTACCATAAAACGTGCTCCATACACCATCAAGGTCGTGAAAAGGAGCGAGGGAAGTTTCTTCCATACACTGCGCAAAAAACTGATGTGGGGGGCTGACCCACGTGAATAGGGAGGCGTAATGAAATAAATGACAGCCAGGGATTTTATACGACACCCCGAAGTCCTGCGCTGGTTTTGGATAACCAGCCAGGGTATCCGACTGAAGGCCATAGTGAACATCATTATAGGCCTGGTTATTGTCGGCATGGACTTCCTGCTCATCTGGACAACCAAGATGTGCATCGATATTGCTACCGGGCATAGCAACATGTCGCTGGTTATTGCCTGCGGCATCATGGTTGCCATAGGCATTGTCAATATCGGACTGGCATTTTCGCGTCGTTGGGTAGGGGCTCTGCTGGGACTCAAGAGCCAGAACCTGATGCAGTTGCGTACATTCTCCCGCCTGATGCACAGCGTATGGAACGGCAAGGAAAGTCTTCATTCGGGAGATGTAATGAACCGTCTGATACGCGATGCCAACGAGATTACGGGCGTTATCACCGACACGTTGCCAATGGCAATATGTACGCTTGTAAGACTGGCAGGCGCTTTTGTATTCCTGTACAAATTTGACTCCTCCTTGGCATGTCTGCTTATGGTAGTTGCCCCGGGATTTGTCGCGCTCAGCAGGTTCTATATACGCAGGATGCGTACACTTACACGGGAAATACGTGACACCGACAGCAAGATACAGAGCATTCTGCAGGAAAGCATTCAGCACAGGATGGTAATCAAGACTCTGGAGCAGACTGACGGCATGGTCGAACAGCTCGCTGACGTACAGGCACAACTGCGTCGTCAGGTCCGGCACAAGACTCTTTTCTCCAGCATCAGCACACTGATTATCAATTTCGGATTCTCGGCTGGTTACCTTATTACATTTATATGGGGTGTGTATCGCCTACAGGCTGGAGAAATTTCGTACGGCACTATGCTGGCATTCATTCAACTGGTAGGACAGATACAGGGGCCGTTTCGCGAAATGACACGCTTTGTTCCCGTTATCATCAGTTCTCTGACTGCTGCCGAACGCCTGCAGGAACTGGAAGCAGCACCACTTGAGGAAGAGGGTAACCCCATCTTCTTTCCACATGGCGCAGGAATTCGTTTCCGTAATGTCTATTACAGGTATGAGGATGGTCACCGCAATATACTGAACAATTTCTGCCATGACTTTGTACCAGGAAGCACTACTGCCATTTTGGGCGAGACCGGAGCAGGCAAGACGACATTGATACGCATGGTCCTGGCACTTCTGTCCCCTGACGAGGGAAGCGTGGAACTGTATGACAACAACCAGTCTGCACAATGCTCTCCACAAACGCGGTGTAATTTGGTATATGTACCACAGGGCAATACATTGCTGAGCGGAACCATCCGTGACAATCTGCTGCTTGGCAATCCCGAGGCCAGCGAAGAAGACATGATTGAAGCGATACACATGGCATGTGCGGACTTCATCCTGCGCCAGCCCAAAGGACTGGATACCCCGTGCGGTGAGGGTGGTGCCGGACTGAGCGAAGGTCAGGCACAACGCATTGCCATTGCACGGGCGCTGCTGCGACGCGGTAATATTATTCTGCTGGACGAGGCTACCTCGGCACTGGATCCGGAAACCGAGCAGAATCTGATCAACAACATATCACTTCTGGCCAAATCCCAGAAACGCACCGTGCTGTTTATTACTCATCGACCGGCTATTGTCGATTACTGCAACAACATATTAAAATTAGAGAGGAAGGCTTGATGGCCTCCCTCCCACACGGTTTATGTATTTCTTACATTTTTCGTTCCCACAGGACTACCCTGCCCTCCCGTAATGTCCGGGGCACGTCAATAAGCCTTTGGTTGCTACTGCCACAGAATAACAAATCCGTATCACGCAAATCCTGCACAAACGGACCATCGACAATCACATCCACGATTTTTGCCAGTTCCTGCATTGCCGACGTGCCATCGGCAAATATTCTTTCCCACGTAAATCCGGTAAAGCACCAGACTGTCTTGTCCGTTTCCGCCTTGATTCTGCGACACAGTTCCAGAAATCCTTCTGCCTGAAACATCGGGTCGCCTCCCGAGAATGTTACATGGGCAAAGGGGTCTGATACTATTTCCTGCATCAAGTCATCAATACTTGCGTCATGTCCACCATGCGGATTCCACGATTCGGGATTATGACAGCCAGGACAGGCATGCCTGCAACCTGCGCAGTATATGCTTGTCCTGAAACCTGGTCCATCGACGGTAGTGTCGTGGATAATGTTAAGAATTCGAATGGATGACACGGTCATTAAGCTCGGCCAGTTTTGCCTTGTTCCAACGGTCTGTGGTACCTACCAGATAACCGGTGATACGCTGCAGGCGGTCCACATTCTCGCTTCCGCACTTGGGACATACATTCATCTCACCGTCACCGTTCTCGTAGCCGCAATCCAGACAGCGGTTACGTGTGTGGTTAACGCTACCGTATCCGATGTTGTACTTGTCCATCATGTCCACGATATTCATAACGCACTCGGGATTGTGAGTTGCGTCACCGTCTATTTCCACATAGAAGATATGACCGCCTCGAATCAATTCGTGATACGGGCCCTCAATCTGAGCCTTGTGCAAGGCACTGCACTTGTAATATACGGGAACGTGGTTAGAGTTCGTATAGTAGTCCTTGTCCGTAACACCGGGAATGATACCATATTTCTTCTTGTCATATTTGGTGAAACGTCCGCTCAGACCCTCGGCTGGAGTAGCCAGGACGCTGTAGTTGTGCTGATACCTTTCGCTGAAATCGTTGATACGGTCGCGCATATATGTGACAATCTTCAGACCCAGAGCCTGTGACTCGTCGCTCTCGCCATGGTGCTTGCCTGTCAGTGCAATCAGACATTCGGCAAGACCTATGAAACCGATACCCAGAGTACCCTGGTTCAATACCGAGGCAACCGTGTCGTTTGGTCCCAGTTTCTCGCTGCCAATCCACAAACCACGCATCAGCAACGGGAACTGCTTGACGTAGGCTGTCTTTTGGAACTCCATGCGGTCATGCAACTGACGTGCCGTAACCTCCAGCAGGTTGTCCAGTTTGGCAAAGAAAGCCGAGATACGCTCCTCCTTGTCCTCGATACCCATGCATTCGATAGCCAGGCGGACAATGTTGATTGTAGAGAAGGACAGATTACCGCGTCCTATGCTGGTCTTAGGGCCGAACCTGTTCTCGAACACACGTGTACGGCATCCCATCGTTGCCACCTCCCACATGTAACGCTGCGGGTCATCCTCACGCCAGTTTTCGTTCTGGTTATAGGTAGTATCCAGATTTACATAATTAGGGAAGAAACGACGTGCTGTCACCTTGCAGGCATACTTGTACAGGTCATAGTTGCGGTCTGTTGGCAAATAGCTGATACCACGCTTCTTCTTCCATATCTGAATCGGGAAGATTGCCGTCTCGCCGTTTCCGACACCTTCGTATGTGCTCTTCAGAATTTCGCGTATGACGCAACGGCCTTCGGCGCTGGTATCCGTACCATAATTAATGCTCGAGAATACAACCTGGTTACCGCCACGACTGTGAATGGTATTCATGTTGTGGATAAATGCCTCCATTGCCTGATGCACACGCTCCACAGTCTTGTTTATGGCATGTTGCTTGATACGCTCCAGCCCCTCCAGGTCTGCCAGCGGAGTATCCAGATAATCGTCAATCTTGACATCATACAGTTCGCTGTAATCCTTGCCGTTCAAATTCTCCAGATTCTTCACCTCCTCAATATAGCTCTTGCGGACGAACGGAGCCAGATAGTAGTCAAATGCAGGAATTGCCTGACCGCCATGCATCTCGTTCTGCACAGTTTCCATGCTGATACAGCCCAGGATACTGGCCGTTTCGATACGCTTTGCAGGACGGCTCTCGCCATGGCCTGCCTGGAAGCCATGCTTCAGTATCTTGTCCAGTGGATGCTGCACACAGGTCAACGACTTGGTAGGATAGTAATCCTTGTCATGAATGTGCAGATAGTTGTTCTGAACAGCCTCCTTTGCCTCATCGCTCAACAGGTAGTCATCCACGAAAGGCTTTGTCGTCTCACTCGCGAACTTCATCATCATGCCGGCAGGGGTATCGGCATTCATATTGGCATTCTCGCGGGTAACATCGTTATTCTTGATATTGATGATTTCCAGGAATATGTCGCGGGTCTTGGCCTTACGCGCAACCGTACGGGCGCTACGGTATTTTATATATGTCTTAGCTACCTCGGGACGACTGGAATGCATCAGTTCATCCTCTACCATATCCTGAATCTGCTCCACTGTCATCTGGCTCTTGCCCTTGACACTGATGCGGTCAGTTATGCTGGAAATCAACTCGCTGTCCTCACCCTCCTCGGTAGTCAGCATTGCCTTACGGATTGCAGCGGCAATTTTCTGTTCATTAAAGCCTACAATACGGCCGTCACGTTTTACAACTGTCTGTATCATTCTAGTTCTAAAATATTGTATTTTTGTTACTCAATTACCTTCAAACGGGAACCGATTGCAAATGTACGATATTCAGGAAACATAACCAAAGAAATTATGAAAAAAGTTATCCGTTTTTGGCAACTTTTTTTATGCCACTAAAACAAAAGTTGTCCATTTAATTTTATAACATATTGACTTACAGCGACGTTTTCTCTTTACCTAAAGAAAAAGTTCTCCAAAAGCACTAAATTACCTCAAATCCAAGGCAAGTTATCGCAACCAATAATATACGCATGGCATCATCACTGCACCTATCCGCTTTCCTTTCAGCATTTTAGCAATGTTTACCCTCTGTCGGGCAAAAAACTTATGCCCAGATATCAGCCCATATAATATTTTTTCTTACCTTTGTCACAAACAACCATATAATAATACGTACATTAGAATGAAACGCACCCTAATCATAGGCACAGTGGCCCTGGTAATCATCACATTGGTCGGTGTTGTCGCATGGCTTTTGCACGACAGGGAGATCAGGGAGGAAGAAAATCAGCAGATGGTTCAGATTCTTGAAATGGACAAGGCCGAGATGGAAAACCAATACCGGGACTTCGCCCTGCAGTATAACGAGATGATGACCCAGGTCACAAATGACTCCCTGCTTGAGCAACTCTCGCGACAGGAAAAGCGCACGCAGGAACTGCTCGAGGAATTGCGCCAGACCAAGGCCAATGATGCAGCCGAGATTATGCGCCTGAAAAAGGAACTGGAAACTTTGCGCAGGATTTTGCGCGACTATGTGGTGCAGATAGATTCCCTCAACCGTGAGAATCAGAGCCTGCGCTCGGATAACACCGCACTGCGTACCAGAAACGAGGAAGCCGAAGCACACATATCAGATCTCTCCAGCAAGAACGAGCAGTTGGCCGACAAGGTCAACATAGCCAGCCAGCTGGATGCCACAGGCATACGCGCCAGCGCACGCAACAAGAAAGGAAAGGAATGTGAGAAAGTCAAGGATGCCAAGAAAATCGTCGTCAGTTTCAACATTTCCCGCAATGTTACGGCGCAGACAGGCATGCGTATAATCTATGTGCGCATCTCGACGCCGACAGGAGAGACCCTGTCGCGCGGTGGCACATTCCAGTTCGAAAACCGCCAGCTGCAGTACAGCATAGCCAAGGAAATCGAATACACAGGCGAGGAGATACCGGTCACCGTTTACTGGGAAATTGCCGAAACGCTCTCCGCAGGTGCATACCACGTAGATATCTTTGCCGATGGACACACCATAGGCAACACAACATTCAATCTTAGGTAATGGGAAAGGGAAAACTCGCCAAATTTGCCGAAATGGCACAGAATCCGCTTGTCATAGAGCCGCGATATAACCCAACGGCAGAAAAGGCAGACGATTTCAATTTGCAGGGCAACTGGAACAGAGACTTCTTCCACAATCAAAATCCCATTGTCCTGGAACTTGGTTGTGGCCGTGGCGAATATACCGTAGGCCTTGCCCAATTGTATCCCGAACGTAATTTCATTGGCGTGGACATCAAAGGGTCCCGCATGTGGACAGGTGCAACCGATGCGCTTAACAAAGGACTTGGGAATGTAGCTTTTCTGCGCACAAATATCGAATTCATCTGGCAATTCTTCGGCAAAGACGAAGTCAGTGAAATATGGCTTACTTTCTCCGACCCGCAAATGAAGAAGGTTACCAAGCGCCTCTCCAGTACATATTTTTTGGAGCGCTACCGCCGCTTTATGGTAAATGACGGTCTCATTCACCTCAAGACAGACAGCAATTTTCTGTTCACATATACACATGAAATGCTCAAGGCCAACAGCATCATGCCTGAGGTCTGTACACGTGACCTGTATAAAAACAATGCAGACGACACAGTCCAGGCACGTTCCTTCCAAACATATTACGAAGGGATGTGGCGTGAACGCGGCATTGACATCAAATATCTCAGGTTCCGACTGCCACAGCAAGGCAAACTGACAGAACCAGATGTAGAAATCCCATTGGACGAATATCGATCATACAGTCGTGAGAAACGTTCGTCCCTGACTACATCAAAGTAAGCCTTTATTTTTTTGGAAAGGCGAATGGCAAGGCCGTCCGCAATGCAGCCTGCCAGTACACCCATGTATGTCCGCCGTCACGCACGCGCAACTCACCGGGAATCCTGCGCACACGCATCAGCTGATGGAGCCTTACACTCTGGTCGAACAGAAAATCATCATCCCCGCAATCCAAGTACCAGCGCACAGTACGCAAGCTGTCCTTGCGTGCATCATTGGCAGTCTCAACGAATTTCAACGCCGAATTCTGGGTAACAGCAGCCTTCACCATAGCAACCTTGTCCGGATTATTCCCTGGGCGCACAGTATTCTCTGCGTCAGTCAGCCACGGACTCATGGCATAGCAGGCACAAAACATATCCGTATGACGCTGCGCATAAACGGTACTGCCACCACCGCCCATGCTCAGGCCCATTATGGCACGCATCTGCTTTGTTCCGCCACAGTTATATTTCTTCTCCACCTCAGGCAATAGTTCCTGGAAGAAAAAATCATGATAAGGCCATCCCGGCATATTGAAATACCCGTTCCACGTCTCTGCCGTCTTAGGACCACCGGCATTTGGCATAACGATTACCATCGGGCGGGCCTTTTCCGACTCGATTACCTCGTCAGCTATCTGCTGCATATTGCCACGTTCCACCCATGCAGTATAGGTATCCGTAAAACCATGCAGCAGATAAACCACAGGATAATGTACGCTCTTGTCATATCCGTCCGGCAGATACACATTATACTGCACCTTCGCATTCAGTAATTTGCTTTGAATGGAACATGTCTCTATCCTTGACGCATTTGTACCCAATGCAACAATTACGGCAAGTGCAATAAGCAGATATTTTTTCATAATACAATTATTTATGATGTTTGACATTTGCCATCCATGTTCAGCAAAGATACACTATTTATCTTTATATGTAACACCATTCTCGTTTTTTTGTTATATTTTTGTACCTACTTAATACCTAATAACAGATTTCACAGAATAAAAGACATGGAACTCTACCCCAAACTTATTATGGATGCCCTTGCCACGGTACGATACCCCGGCACGGGCAAGAATATAGTTGAAATGGAAATGATCGAGGACGACCTGCGCATTGCAGGCATGCACGTCAGTTTCACACTAATCTTCGACAAGCCCACCAACCCCTTCCTGAAATCACTTGTGAAAGCCAGCGAGGCAGCTATACACGCCTATGTCAGCAAGGATGTACAGGTAGAAATCAAGACCAAGAGTCTGCAGGCACCACGCCCAGACCTGCCTGACCTGTTGCCTGGTGTAAAGAATATCATTGCAGTTTCCAGTGGCAAGGGCGGTGTAGGAAAAAGCACCGTAGCAGCCAACCTCGCTGTCAGCCTTGCACGGCTGGGCCATCGCGTAGGACTATTGGACTGCGACATCTTCGGTCCCAGCATGCCTAAGATGTTCCAGATCGAAGACGCACGGCCATACAGTGAGAACATAGATGGGCGTGACCTTATTATTCCCATTGAGAAATACGGCATCAAGATTCTCAGCATAGGATTCTTCGTTGACCCGGCCACCCCCACCCTGTGGCGCGGCGGCATGGCAAGCAATGCCCTGAAGCAATTAATCGGTGATGCAGCGTGGGGCGAGCTGGACTATTTTATACTGGACACCCCTCCCGGAACCAGCGATATCCACCTTACCCTTGTACAGACGCTGCCTATTACAGGCGCCGTTATTGTCTCTACTCCACAGCAAGTTGCACTTGCCGATGCCCGCAAGGGAATCAACATGTATCGCAACGACAAGGTCAACGTACCTATCCTTGGTCTTGTCGAGAATATGGCATGGTTCACACCCGAAGCACACCAAGACGAGAAGTACTACCTGTTTGGCAGGGAAGGAGTCAAGCAACTCGCACAGGAGATGCAAGTTCCGCTGTTAGGGCAGATTCCTGTCGTACAGAGCATTTGCGAGAATGCCGACAACGGAACCCCCATTTCACTTGATGCCACATCACCCGTCGCACAGGCGTTCCTCCAGATGGCAGCACGCACCGTCACCGAAACCGACCGCCGCAACCTGCAGCAGGAAAAGACCCGCATAGTAAGCATCAAGAAATGATATCACCTAGGAATGCCTAGGATTACCTA
>DJYQ01000047.1:46883-47020 GCA_002450165.1 Prevotellaceae bacterium UBA6974
CCTAGAAAAAAAATACAGCCCCCGGTGACAATGCCCTCGGAGACTGTATTTTTTGCAGAAAATCCTACGATATCTGATTACAGCTTGTCGTTAGAGCCCAGTACGTTCACAATCTTGTGGATGTACATCTTCTTCAT
>DJYQ01000047.1:47100-47527 GCA_002450165.1 Prevotellaceae bacterium UBA6974
ACGAGCAGGCTTCAGATACTGACGTGGGTCAAAATCACCTGGTTTCTCGTCAAAATGCTTGCGAATGGCAGCAGTCATGGCCAAACGAGAGTCTGAGTCGATGTTAATCTTGCAGACTGCGCTCTTCGAAGCCTCACGCAACTGCTCCTCGGGAATACCCACTGCATCTGGTAACTTACCACCGTGAGCATTGATGGTATCAACCTCCTCCTGGGGAACTGACGAAGAACCGTGCAGTACGATGGGGAAGCCGGGGAGTTTCTTCTCAATCTCATGCAGGATATCAAATGCCAATGGAGGAGGAACCAGCTTGCCTGTCTTGGGGTCACGTGTGCACTGCTCAGGAGTGAACTTGTAAGCACCATGGCTGGTACCGATGGAAATAGCCAGAGAATCGCAACCCGAACGCTTGCTGAAATCCTCTACC
>DJYQ01000021.1 GCA_002450165.1 Prevotellaceae bacterium UBA6974
ATCCACACATCTGTTCCTCTCATCATTAGGCATTGACTACGATATGTGCGGCTCGGACTTTTCCACCTATGGACAGTCCATCCTCGACCTTATCTATGTCCGTACAGGAGGCACCGAAAACATCTTCCGGCAACTGCTCCCACAGATACAGTCCTCAGGCAAACCCGTTCTACTGCAATGCCCAGATGACCCCGCGCCTGATGAAACAGTTTGCCCAGCCCCGTCCGCAGGATATGGAGATGCTGCGCGAGGCAATGAACCGCCTGCAGCTCTCGGCCCGCGCCTACGACCGCATACTGCGCGTAGCCCGCACCATTGCCGACCTGGACGGCAGCCCCGACATACAGGCTATTCACCTCACCGAAGCCATCAGCTTCCGCAGTCTCGACCGCGCTGGCTGGGGCGAATGATGGACATAAATAAGCAGAATACTTAATTTTGAGTAGATGAAACACATATTCACAACATATCGATACGCAATCATTGTACTGTCTTCGCTGCTGGTGTTGTCCTGTACACTTCAGACAAATAAACGCCATTATATAATAGGTGTATCCCAATGTTCCGAGGACTCCTGGCGAACAAAGTTGAAGGCAGAACTTGAACAGTCCACATACTTTCACGATGGAATAGACCTCAGAATCATGTCGGCAGATGACGATGTTCAGATGCAGAAGCAGCAGATACACGAACTTATTGCTCAGGGTATAGACCTGCTGATTGTTTCTCCGCAGCAGACACACAGTTTGTCGGATGCCATAAAGGAGGCAACAGAGAAGGGTGTTCCTGTGATAATGTTTGACCGCAAGAGTGACGTCAAGGACTACACAGCCTTTATGGGAGCGGATAATTTTGCCATAGGCGAAATGATGGGAGAATATGCGGCATCACAATTGGGAGGCATAGGAAATATCATTGAAATAGCCGGTGAGCACGGATCATCGCCGGCTATGGAGCGCCACCGAGGATTCAACGAAGCCATTAGCCGCTATCCGGGACTTAAGATTATAGGGTACGCCGAGGGAGACTGGAAACAGAATTCTGGCGATGAAGCCATGTCAAAGATACTGTCCGGCATGCATGGAACTGACATCGCCATAGACTGCATATTCGGAGGTAACGACCGTATGGCATTGGGAGCACGCTCTGCTCTGGAACGCTATTCTCAATCACATCCAGGAGCTCTACGCAGAATGCCATCCTCTGTCATATACCTTGGTGTAGATGCTCTGGCTACACCGGGAGGAGGCATAGAGAAGGTTCAGCAAGGACTGCTTACTGCATCAGCCATCTACCCCACACATGGAAATGAACTCATGGATCTTGCAGTGGCAATTCTGCAAGGAGAGACATTTGAGAAGAACACCGGTATGGAGACCAGTATAGTTACATCTGCCAATGCCAAAGTCCTGCTGATGCAGTATAAGGAGATTATCACCCAGGACGAGTATATCAAGAAGATGCAGACCCGTGTGGACAGTATCATGAAGGAATTGGATACAGAGCGTACACTTTTATTCTTCATAGTATTGGTGGTGGTAATAGTATGTGTATCCTTGGTAGGTACGGTGCGTACAATCAAGATAAAACATCGGCTGAACGAACATTTGAAGCAGAAGAACCACGAACTGGAACTGCAGAAGGAGACAGCCGAACGTCAGCGTGACGAACTGGAAGAACAACGTGACAAGCTAATTGAGGCAACAATGCACAACCAGCAGAATAAGGAGCAGGATGACGAAATGTTGTATGACGATGAAAAGGCTGATTTTCGTCAGCAGAACGAGTTTATCCAGAAATTCAACAGGGCTGTGGATGATAATATGTCCAACTCCGACCTGTCTGTCGAAGATATCGGAGATATCATGCTCCTTTCGCGCGTTCAACTTTATCGCAGAGTCAAGGCTATGACTGGAAAATCCCCAGTGGAAATTATTCGAGAGCGTCGTCTTAAACGCGCCAATCTGCTCCTTGCGGATACATCACTTTCGGTATCGGAGATAGCGTACCGTGTAGGTTTTGCATCACCATCATATTTTACAAAGTGTTACAAGGATTTCTTTGGGCACTCACCCAAGGGGACATAGCAAAAATGATACAAAGACCACAAATAATGTTGCAGTGACCGATTTTTAAAAGTCACTGCAACATTTTTTTATATATAGTTATTTCGAAGAGGTATATTTTTGTGTTGCGAATCACCTCTTAGATTAAGCAAAATATACCCGATTCAGAATATACAAAATCGAAAATCAACTATGAAGAAACGCATCTTCTCCGGTTCCAGAAGGCTGATTATGGCGGTTGCCGCCATTGTTACAATGCCTGCCTGGAATAATGCATGGGCTCAGACTCTAAGAATTGCCCACCTGGCAAATGACAATTTTTTGATTCGTGTTTCACCTGAGACAAAGGAAAAATTCCTACTGCTCCCAATCGAGGAAGCCGCACCGGAATCACAGGTCAGGGTCGTGGCAGACAATGCGCAGCAGCGCCTGCTCAACATCCGTATGGCGCTGACCAAGGTAGACTACTATCTGCCTTTTTCTCTGGACGAGTTCCGCGGCATGGAGCTATCGCTGTATTCACATATTAACATAGACCGAAGCAACCGCGGTGGGGTAGGCAGTGAAATTTGGCGTAACCACATCGGACTAAGCGATACATTTGACACTACCAATCGTGAGAAGTTCCGCCCGACCTATCACCACGCTCCGGAATATGCATGGATGAACGACCCCAACGGAATGTTCTACAAGGACGGAGTCTGGCATCTTTACTACCAGTACAACCCCTACGGAAGTATGTGGGGCAATATGCACTGGGGACATTCCACGTCCAGGGATCTAATCAACTGGGATCATCATCCCATAGCTTTGAAACAGGATATGCATGGAGCTATTTTCAGCGGATCGTGCATTGTTGACCATAACAATACCGCCGGTTTCGGCAATGATGCTGTAATAGCAATGTACACAGCCAGTACGCAGACCCCATGGGGATACGATTTGCAGACACAGCACATCGCCTACAGCACGGATGGTGGATATACTTTTCATAAATATGAGGGGAATCCGGTACTGACTGCAGACATTCCGGATTTTCGTGACCCCAATATGTTCTGGATGGAAGAGACGCAACGATGGATTCTGGTAATGAGTGCAGGACAGGAAATGCGTATTTACTCCAGCCCCGACATGAAGGACTGGACAGAGGAAAGCCGTTTTGGAAAGGGACTTGGATGCCATGACGGTGTGTGGGAATGTCCGGACCTTATGAAATTGCCGCTTCCGGGTTCAAAGGGCTCAAAATGGGTGCTCATCTGTAATATCAACCCCGGAGGACCTTCAGGAGGTAGCGCCACACAATATTTTATCGGTGATTTTGACGGACACCGTTTTACAGTAGATAACGCAGGCAGATATGAAGACGGCAAGTCTTTATGGCAAGATTATGGAAAGGACCATTATGCCACAGTAAGTTTTTCCGATGCTCCCGACCGACGTCACACCATGATAGGATGGATGAGTAACTGGCAGTACGCCAACGTAGTGCCTACAATGCAATATCGCAGCGCCAATACCATCTGCCGCGAGCCATACCTGTACAAGGGCTCGGACAGACTTCTCTACCTGGGATCACGCCCCTCGCCCGAATATACCGGCAAGGGCCTTGACAGGGAAGTCAAGATCAAAGGCTCATGCTCCGTTATACTGAGTAATGCACAGGGCGAGGAGTTTCGCCTGATCTACGACGAAAAAGCCATGACCCTGACAGCCGACCGCTCATGCAGCGGTGAAAAAGCCTTCTCGCAAGACTTTGACGTAAAAGCCGTTGCTCCCGTCCGTAACAGAATCACCGGCATGCGCATCTTCATTGACAACTCCAGTGTCGAAGTCTTTGCCAATAACGGAGAGGTTGTAATAACATCCCTTGTATTCCCCAAGAGTAGATACAATAATATCAGAATTGAAAAATAACCAATACAATCTAACCTACAAATTATGAAAAAGATTCTATTCTTTCTGATGCTGGCATGTGTATGCGTAGCATCATCAGCGACCGACCTGTGGGAAGGAACCCACGCAGTCAATTGGGACAACACCGTCATGATTTCTGCCGACAAGTTTGCAGACATCAGGATGGGAAACAAGATTGTCCTCGAATTTACAGTCCAGGCAGAGGACGTTGTCGAATTGAAGTCTAACGGACAGAAACTGCCTGGAACCCGCTATCACCGTCTCTATACGGATAACACCAGTATAGAGGTTTTCCTCACAAAGTCAGCCGTTGAGGAAGTCAAGGCCAACGGACTTGAAATCTGCGGTTCAAACTTCACTCTTTCGAAAGTGTGGTTCGGTGACGGTAAGGACAATGTCACGGACAACACCGTGTGGACAGGATATTTTTGGATGGACAATTGGTCTACACTTGAGATCTGGAAAGAATTTCTGCCCCAGAGTCTGGACGGCTACAAGGCAATCCGCTTCTGCAGCGAAGCCGGACGTACAGACTATGTTATAAATGTAATGGCATCATGGGATGGTGCAGACAAGATTGCCGACCAAACCACAATGACAATGACGGACAATTATGCCGAACTGGACCTGACAAAACTTACTTCGGAGCAGAAGCAGCTCTTCTACAAGACAGACCGCATTATGATACAGTGCAATAAAGAGGCAGGCGAGCCATTCAACTTTACCTCGATTGAACTTGTAGAAATACCAAGCGGAATCTCAGCAATGGAGGGTGCATCCAAGGACAAGTCTGCCGAGCTCTACAATCTTGCCGGCCGGAAGACAGACGGCAATTCACGCGGAATCGTTATATCCCGTGGCAAAAAGTATATAAAATAGCCTATTTACAATCTAATACATCACAGACATGAACAGAATCAAATCACTGTTTCTGGTTCTATTAACCATCCTGATAGGCGGCACAACATATGCTCAAACCATTAAAGTATCAGGTACGGTCATAGACAAGGAACTACAAGAATCCGTAATCGGAGCAGCGGTTCAGGAAGTCGGTACACAGAACGGCACCGTTACAGACATGGACGGCAAGTTTTCTCTCACGGTCAACAAAGGGGCCCAGTTGCGCATCAGCTACATGGGATATGCCACACAGGTACTTCCAGCCAAGGAGGTCATGAACATCCTCATGAGCGAAGATGCCAAAATGATGAAGGAGATGGTAGTTACCGGTTATCAGGTACAACGTAAAGCTGACCTCACCGGTGCAGTATCCGTAGTCGATGTCAACGAACTGAAGAAACAAAATGAAAACAACCCCATCAAGGCAATGCAGGGACGCGTGCCAGGCATGAACATCAGCGCCAACGGTTCGCCGTCAGGAGCCGCCACAGTGCGTATCCGCGGTGTCGGAACCCTCAATGACAACGACCCTCTCTACATCATTGACGGTGTGCCTACAAAGGCAGGCATGCACGAGCTCAACGGTAACGACATTGAAAGTATCCAGGTGCTCAAGGATGCAGCCTCGGCATCAATCTATGGTTCTCGCGCCGCAAACGGTGTAATCATCATTACTACCAAGAAAGGTAAGACTGGCAAGGTCAACGTTGACTTTGACGCCAGTCTTTCAGCTCAGATGTACACACACAAGCTCGAAGTCCTCAACACCCAGCAGTACGGACAGGCAATGTGGCAGGCATTTGTCAACGATGGCAAGAACCCCAACACCAACGGCCTGGGATATAACTACAACTGGGGCTATGACCAGAAAGGCATCCCCGTGCTTTATGGCATGACCCTCAACAAGTACCTTGACAACGGCAAGACCCCCGCTTCCGATACAGACTGGTTTGGCAAGACTACACGCACAGGTTTCATCCAACAGTACAACCTCTCTCTCAGCGGCAGTGGCGAGCATAGCAACTCATTCTTCTCTGTCGGTTACTACAAGAACAAGGGTATCATCCGTCAGACAGACTTTGAGCGTTTCTCGTTCCGTATTAATAACGAGTACAAGATTATCAATGACATCGTTACCATAGGCGAACACTTCACCGGCAACCGTACAAGCGAGGTCCAGGATCCAGGCATTCTGCAGAATGTTCTTCAGTATCCATCCATAATTCCAGTCTATGACATAGACGGAGAATATGCCGGTCCACACGGAGGCTACACATCATACCAGAATCCCGTAGCACGTCTGGACCGCAACAAGGATAATCGCTACACATACTGGCGACTGTTCGGTGACGCATACATCAATATCAATCCATTCAAGAATTTCAATATCAAATCCACATTTGGTATTGACTATGCACAAAAGAAGCAGCGCATATTCCAGTATCCTATTACCGAAGGAACTGCAGCCAATACCACCAATTCAGTTGAAGCCAAGCAGGAACATTGGATGCGCTGGATGTGGAATGCCGTAGCATCATACAACTTCGAAATAAAGAAACACCGCTTTGATGCACTTCTTGGCGTCGAGCTCAACCGCGAGACATCGGACTACTTCAGTGCTGTAGGTTATGACTATCCTGTATTTGATACAGACTATATGTGGCCCGAGACAGGAACAGGCGTGCCTAAGGTTTATGGCGGAGGCGACGGATTCTCGCTCGTATCCTTCTTCGCCAAGGCTAACTATGCCTATGCCGACCGTTACCTGGCCAGCGTCACGGTGCGTCATGACGGTTCAAGCCGTTTCGGTAAGAACAACCGTTACGGTACATTCCCGTCATTCAGTGCAGGTTGGCGTATCTCAGAGGAAAAGTTCATGAAAAACGTTACATGGCTTGACAACCTCAAGATTCGCGTCAGCTGGGGTAAGACAGGTAACCAGCAGATTGCAAATACCGCACGCTACTCGCTGTACAAGAGTACCATGGGCACCATCACAGATGCCGGTTCCAGCTACGATACGGCCTATGATATTGCCGGAAACAACAGCGGCAATCTCTCCAGCGGCTTCAAGCGCATACAGCGTGGCAACGACGACCTCAAGTGGGAGACAACAACTCAGACAAACATAGGTTTTGACTTCGAGGTACTCAAGAATACCCTGTATGGAAGTTTCGAATGGTACAACAAGAAGACAACCGACATTCTCGTGGATATGCCGGCAATCGCAATTGCAGGCGAGGGAGCACATCAGTTTATCAATGCAGGTACCGTCCTCAACCGCGGTGTCGAGTTCACGCTTGGCTGGCGTGGCGAGAAAAAGGGATTCCGCTGGGATCTTACAGGCAATCTCGGCCACTACTACAACGAGATACAGTCACTTCCTGAGACCCTCGTTTCAAACGGAACATTCGGCGGCAACGCCACCAATCCCATCATCGGCCATGCATACGGTTCGCAGGTAGGTTACGTATTTGACGGCATTTTCCAGAACCAGGCCGAGGTTGACAACCATGCCCAGCAGGCACAGGCAGCCGTCGGACGCATGCGTTTCAAGGATCTGGACGGCGACGGTAAGATAACCGACAAAGACCAGACCTGGATATACGATCCTACGCCCAAGTGCTCGTTCGGCCTGAACGTCTATCTCCAGTACAAGAACTTTGATTTTACAATGTTCTGGCAGGGCGAAGTCGGTCGTGATGTCATAACAAAGGACCTGAAACTGGAAACAGACCTGTGGGCCGGAACCAACGTTCCTAACCTGAACAAGGGTACGCGTCTGTTGGATGCATGGACTCCAAACAACCCGACATCCCTTATTCCGGCACTGACATCAACACCAGTGGGTCTCGAGTCGGCAATGAGTTCATACTATGTTGAGAACGGTTCGTATGCAAAGCTGCGCACAATCCAGTTTGGCTACAACCTGCCCAAAAATGCCCTCAAGAAGATTTTTCTCAGCCGTCTGCGCTTCTATCTGTCGGCACAAAACGTGCTCACAATCAAGAGCGGTAAATTCTCCGGTGTAGATCCCGAGAATGCCGGTTACGGCTATCCAATTCCTCTGAATGTGACATTCGGCCTCAACGCCTCATTCTAATGCGCAATACAACTATGAAAACAAAATATAATATATACAAGGTAATGCTGCTGTCAGCAGCATTTGCCACAGTTTCCTGTCAGGAATTCCTCAGCGAGCAGTTGCCACAGGGAACTCTTTCCGAGGAGCAGGCCCTGGACAGCAAGAACACCGAAAAGATGATTGTGTCTGCCTATGCCGGTCTGACTACAATCGAGGATATAAATGCATCCTTCTCCCTGTGGAACTACGATGTACGCTCGGACGATGCGTACAAGGGCGGAGCCAACGAGGGCGACGGTGATGTATTCCACAAATGCGAAACCGGCAATGGTATACTTCCGTCGGACTGGAACATCAATGGCGGTGATGGAATATGGCAGCGCCTCTATAATTACATTTCACGTACAAACACAGCCCTAGCATTGCTTGACGAGGCAGATCTCAATACCTTCCCCAAGAAGGCAACGCGCATTGCCGAGATGAAGTTCCTGCGTGCCTATGGCCACTTCCAGCTAAAGCGTCTTTTTGGCAACATACCTTTTGTCATGGACGAGAACATGCCTACCGAGGACTACTACAAGATTTCCAATACTCAGTATACCGATGACGAGGCATGGGGTGTGATAGCCGACCAGTTGGAGGAAGCCTATGCCGACCTGCCTGAGGTGCAGGAGGACAAGGGACGTCCGACAAAGGCTGCCTGTGCAGCTCTGCTTGCCAAGGTATATCTCTACAAGGCATACCGCAAGACCGAGGGCAGGAATACATTCTCGGGTACGGTAGACAGGTCGGATCTGAACAAGGTGCTGGAATATACAGATCCTGAAATTTATGCAAACAACTCGCTGGCATCTGATTTTCACAATAATTTCCGTCCTGAGACAGAGTTTGAGAACGGGCCGGAAGCTCTTTGGTCGATTCAGTATTCGTACAACGACGGGAGTGTAAACGGCAACCGCAACTACGGCTGTGCGCTGATGGCTCCGAATGTTGAGACGAAGGATCCGAGCAAACCTACGACCGTGGGTGGTCATGACTTTTACAAGCCAAGCCGGAACCTGGTCAATGCCTTCCGTACAAACAGTGAGGGCTTGCCTGAGCTGGAGGATTTCAACAGGGTGAACTATGACCCGCAGATGCATAATGCTGACCCGCGTCTGTTCCTGACGGTGGGTATGCCGGGGTTCCCGTTCATGTTCAACGAGGACTTCATGCAGGAGAAGAGTTGGGCGCGTAATGCCAACGGCCTGTATGGCTACAATGTCACGCTGAAGCAGAATGTCGATCAGAAGTTTGTCAAGGAGGAGTCGTATATCAAGAAGTGCGGCTGGTGCTGGGCTACGTCTATGAATCGTGTGGTTCTGCGTCTGGCGGATGTGAAGTTGATGCGTGCCGAGGCTTTTGCTCAGTTGGGTAAGGATGGCGAGGCTATCAGTCTGGTGAATGAGATTCGCCGTCGCGCAGCTGCAAGCACGGGTATGATGGACGGTTATCCCAGAAAGTACGGTGTAAGGTTCAAGTGCAGTGAGTACAAGGACAACAGCAATGCTTTGGCGAAGGTGAAGTTCGAGCGCCGACTGGAACTGGCGATGGAGGCGGAGCGATTCTTTGACCTTGTTCGCTGGGGTGATGCCAAGGCTGTGCTTGACAAGTTCTATGCAGGCGAGACGAACACTACTATATATCAGAATTCGTCTTTCGTCGAGAATAAGCTGGAGTATATGCCTATTCCGTTTAACGAGATGCAGAATGCCAAGGGTCTGTACAAGCAGAATCCGGGTTACTAATCTATTACTATTATGAAAACATTGAAGAAATATATATGCATGTCACTTTGCGCTGTTTTGGGCGCATTTGTGGCTGCCTGTACGGACAACCAGAGCAATCTGGTACTATCGGGCGATTGTCTGGTACAGGAGTTTGAGGTTGCTGGGTCCGGTGCCGAAATAGACAGGACGGCATATACGATTACGGTTCAGGTTCCGGAGGATACGCCTCTGGATGATGTGGAGGTGACGAAACTGGTCCTTTCGGACGGTGCTGTTGCCGATGTTGTGCAGGGGGCTCATCTTAATCTGACGGTGCCGCGTGCCATCCAGGTTACGAACGGTAGTCTGAAGCAGGTATGGACGGTTCGTGTGAAGGTTATGCAGACACAGATTCTGTCCTTTACCCTGGGCGGTTTCAACGGCGTAATCGACCAGGCGGCGCAGACAATTACGGTGTATCTGAAGGAGGGTACTGACATTACTTCGATCAAGCCGTACATCACTGTCAGCGAAGGTGCTACGGTCGACGGCAACGAGGTTTCGGCCGACTTTACATCGGTGCGTCACTATATTGTAAAGAACGGCAACGCTCTGCGTGACTATACTGTGAGCGTGGTGCTGTGGAGCACGCCGAAGGCCCTGTATATCAGCGGCAGTGCGAGGGAGAGTGAACTGAACATGGAGGAGCGCACGGCTTATGAGTGGATGAAGGCCAATGTGCCGATGACGGCATTCGCCTCGCTCAGGGATATTGCCGACGGTACAACGTCTCTGGATGTCATTGACCTTATCTACTGGCATTGTGCGAAGGACAACGGTGCTCTGGACGGTCATGATCCGTTCATGGCCTATGTTGCAAATGCTGTGGGTTGTGCCAACAATATGGATGCCCTGAATGCTGCCGTCTTTAACAAGCTGGGCGCATACTACAGCGAGGGTGGTTCGATGCTGCTGACACGCTATGCTACAATCCTTCCGCCGTTCATAGGCACCAGTATTGATGCCGGTGGCGGCTGGATGGACACATGGGCTACGCCTAACAACTGCTGGCAGGCTCGTAATGAGGATGATCCGGAGCTGTGCGGCGGTCCCTGGACTTTCTCTATCTACGGAGACAATATCGGTCATCCTCTTTTTGCCGATCTTGTAGGCGGCGGTACTGCTACTGTATATTGCACGGACAAGGACTATGGCGTAACCAACTCGGTGGTTTGCTACAACCATGCCGAGGGCTGGAGCGAATATAGCGGTGCAAACGGCTACAACCACTGGAACGAGCGTGTACAGGGACGCATTCTGGGTGTCAACGACCCGGGTAACGGCAATATTGTTGCTTGGGAATTCCCTGCCAAGGGCGGTGCATACGGCCAGGGTGGAATCATCTGTCTGGGCACTGGTTGCTTTGACTGGTATTCTGCCAGGACGGGTGCCGAGTACAAGGAGAATTATCACAGAAACATTGCGCGCATGGCCGGCAACGCATGTCGCTATCTGATGGGCAATTAGTTCATATTATTTCGAATAGATTATGAGATACAATATTTTTTCATACAACAGACAGACTTTGGCAACGCTCCTGGTTGGGGCGCTTGCCGGAGCAGGACTCGCCTCGTGCAGCGAGGATACGTATACACCGGACCCTGACAGGGGATGGGAATCCACGACGGATGTATTCGTGCCTACCGACGAGACCGGTTTCTCAACATACTATAATCCTGCCATCGGTACCTGTGGCGACCCTATGCCATATTATGACCAGAAGAGCGGAGAGTTCCGCATTCTCTATCTTCAGGAGTTTGCACAGAATACCGAGTCGTATCACCCGATGTGGCTGCTTTCGACCAAGGACTGTGCTAACTACACCAATCTGGGCGAGGTTCTGCCGGCTGGCGCTGCTGCCGAGCAGGATGCTGGCGTAGGTACGGGCTGCTGCGTTTATGACGCTGAGCAGGAGACTTACTACATTTACTATACCGGTCACAATGCGGCATGTCCTCAGACCGAGGCTGTTATGCGTGCTACCAGCACGGACGGTCTGCATTATAAAAAGGATATGGTGTGGATGCTGAAGGGTGCCGAATATGGTTTGAGTGACACGGACTTCCGTGATCCGCAGATCTTTGCCGGTGACGACAACAGGTGGCACATGGTGGTGTCCGGTAAATTGCAGTTTGCCGAGTTTGTCTCGGACAACCTGCAGGACTGGACGTTGGCCGAGAGTTTCGGTATGCCCTGGGGCCGTATGAGCGAGTGTCCGGATGTATTCAAGATGGGCGACTGGTGGTATATGATTCTTTCCGATCAGGACAAGTACGGACGCTGCATCAAGTATTTCAAGGGCCGGACATGGGCTGAGCTGAAGAATGCGGTGAAGAATGCCTGGTTCCCCAATGCCGACGAGGGCAAACTGGACAGCCGCGGATACTTTGCTGCAAAGACTGCCGGTAACGGTCAGGACCGCTATATCTGGGGATGGTGTCCGATACGCTACGGAGCGGATATATATGCAAAGAATACGAGCGTGAGGGATGATGTGGAGCCTGCATGGGCAGGAGCTCTGGTATGTCACAGGATTGCCCAGAAGGAGGACGGTCAGCTGGCATTCGTACCCGTTCCGGGCATTGCGTCCAAGTATGGCAAATCGGTTCAGCCTGTTGTCGTAGAGCAGACCGAGGGTGCTGACTTTGATGGAATGAATGGTAGGATTTCGGGTTTCGGAATGGTCAGGTTCTCACGCCTGGGTTATCATAATCATATCTCCATGACTGTCAAGACTAGGAATGCCGGTGACAAGTTCGCCTTCTGCTTTGTCCGTGGCGAGCACAAGGATGGCGAGGAGAACAAATGGTTCCAGATGGGATTCAATAACCAGCACTGGGAGAGCGGCAAGAGTAATCTGTGCCGTGTCGAGTTCAAACTGGAGGGTAATGATGCCGAGGGCAGGTATTTTGACCAGTTTGTGAACGGTGCGCTTTCCAACTTCGTGCCGCGTCCTGCCGACAATACCTACAATATCGATATCTTTACGGACAACTCGGTAGTGGTGGTTTATTACAACAACGTGCTTTCGTACACCACACGCATCTACGGCATCCAGAAGAACGGCTGGTCCATCAACTCGCTGGGTGGCGAAATCGAGGTGTCGGATCTGAAGGTTACGCAGTATTAACGCTCTAAGGACGATCTTAAAAAATTATGAGAAACAAAATAGCTTTAATATCCGTAATGTTCTGCTTCTTCTGCATGGGCTTTGTTGACCTTGTGGGAATTGCCAGCAACTACGTGAAAGCGGACTTGAATCTTTCGGATTCGGTGGCCAATATATTTCCGTCTCTGGTGTTCTTCTGGTTTCTGATATTCTCCGTTCCGACCGGAGTGCTGATGAACCGCATCGGGCGCAAAAAGACGGTCCTGCTGTCTCTGGCGGTGACTGCAGTATCCCTGTTGCTACCGCTGTTTGGCGAGACCTTCCCGATAATGTTGTGTGCATTTTCGCTGCTGGGTATCGGCAATGCCCTGATGCAGACATCGCTTAACCCTCTGGTAACCTGTGTCATGGGTGGCGGAGGCAATCTGGCATCTACGCTGACATTCGGTCAGTTTATCAAGGCAATCGCCTCGTTCATAGCACCGTATCTGGCCATGTGGGGCGCCATACAGATGATTCCGACCTTTGGCTTGGGTTGGCGTGTATTGTTTGCCATATTCCTGGTTGTTGGAGTGATTGCCACTGTTATTCTCGCAACTACCCAGATTCAGGAACCCACGTCCCAGGCAATGGGGCAGAGTATCGGCAGCCAGTTTGCAGGCAGTTTCGCCCTGCTGGCAAAACCTGTGGTACTGCTCTCGTTCCTGGGCATCGTATGCCATGTGGGCATTGATGTGGGTACCAACACCACTGCACCCAAACTGCTGATGGAGCGTCTGGGAATGGGGTTGAACGAGGCTGCCTTTGCCACCTCGCTGTACTTCATCTTCCGTACCATAGGCTGCTTTACGGGTTCGTTCTTCCTGCGTGCACTCTCTACCCGTGTGTTCTTCCTCATTTCGGTCATCTGCATGGCACTGTCCATGGGTTGCCTGTATATGGGTTCGGAGCAGTGGGTATTGTACGCCGGTATTGCCTTGGTGGGCTATGGCAACTCCAACATCTTCTCCATGTGCTTTGCCAATGCCCTGCAGGCTGTTCCGGACAAGCAGAACGAGGTGAGTGGTCTGATGATTATGGGTCTCTTTGGCGGTACCCTGTTCCCTCTGGCCATGGGAGTCGCATCAGATGCCATGGGCCAGGCCGGTGCCGTGCTTTGCATGGCTGTGGGCGTTGTCTATCTGTTCACATACCTGAAAGCCATTAAATCTTAACTTTAAACTTTTATCTTAGTATGAAGGATTATATAGTAGGTCTTGGAGAAATCCTGTTCGATTGTCTCCCTGACGGAAAGAAACTGGGTGGCGCACCAGCCAATTTTGCATATCACGTCAGTCAGTTCGGCCTAAACGGTATAGCTGTCAGCGCCATAGGTGATGACGAGGATGGCCGTCTCATCAGGGAAAAGTTGCAAGCCAGCTCCCTGCAGACTCATCTCGAGGTTGTTGATTATCCCACGGGTACCGTCCAGGTGACCCTTTCTGGCAACGGAATCCCACAGTATGATATCTGTCAGGGCGTTGCGTATGACAATATACCCTGGACACCCCAGATCGAGGAGATTGCCCTCAATGCCCGTGCCGTTTGCTTCGGTTCCCTGGCTCAGCGCAGTGCCGTAAGCCGTGCCACTATTCACCGTTTCCTGGACACGATGCCCAAGTTGGGCAGTTTCAAGGTGTTCGATATCAACCTTCGTCAGAATTGGTATTCCGTGGATGTCATCGAGGAATCGCTCAAGCGTTGCAATGTGCTCAAAATCAATGACGAGGAAATCATACTTGTGTGCAAGTTGCTGGGATTGGACGAGATAAAAGGCGTTAACCCAAGCGAGGAACTCCTGCAGCCCGTTGTGTTCGAGGATCAGGTACACGAACTTATCCGACGCTATGAGCTGGATATGGTTGTTCTGACCTGTGGCGCTTTTGGCTCTTATGTCCTGACAGCCACAGACATGAGTTTCCAGGCTACGCCCAAGGTGCAGGTGGCTGATACCGTCGGTGCCGGCGATTCGTTCACAGGCTCCTTCTGTGCAGCCATCATGGCTGGCATGCCAATAGCGGAGGCTCACAAGATAGGTGTTGAGGTCAGCGCCTTTGTGTGCACACAGCAAGGCGCCATGCCTCTTTACCCCGGGGAACTTAAGGACAAGATCAGACGTCGGGAATAAATACGCCATCGTAGTATAATTTGTTGTTTTCAAGTGCCAGTGGAAATTCTCCATTGGCACTTGTCGTATGTGATTATCTGTTGAAATCAAACCGCGCTTTTTCATGGTTTATATTTTTTGGGTTAAACTTGTCTACTTTTCAACTTTTGAACTTTTCTTTTTGCTGCCTCGGGGGTCTGCAGATGTAAGCCCGATAGCCTTTTTATCCCTGGGGACGGTGCAAAGGTACGGCAGCGGAAAAGAACGATGTGGCGTTTTGTGGCATTCTGTGGAGATTTGTGGAAAAACGAGGCGTTTTGTAATGAATTAAGGGCATGTGTTTTGTTAATATGTGTCCATTTTGTATCTTTGTGTTCGTGAAATGATTATTAACAGTTATGAAGGATATTGCTATTTATACGCTGACGTCGGCATTGCATGACGAACAGTCCGTGGCTGCATCCACACATCTGTTCCTCTCATCATTAGGCATTGACTACGATATGTGCGGTTCGGACTTTTCCACCTATGGACAGTCCATCCTCGACCTTATCTATGTCCGTACAGGAGGCACCGAAAACATCTTCCGGCAACTGCTCCCACAGATACAGTCCTCAGGCAAACCCGTTCTACTGCTAACCTCAGGTACAAATAACTCACTGGCTGCCTCCATGGAAATCCTCTCCTTCCTGCAACAGAACAATATGCAAGGCGAGATACTGCACGGACAGCCGCAATATATTATCAAGCGTATCAGCGAGCTGCAACAGCTGGCACAGGCCAGGCGCAAGCTGCAAGGATGTCGCTTGGGCGTGATTGGAAAGTCCTCGGACTGGCTCATCAGCAGCGCAACCGATTACCAGATAGTTCACAACAAACTTGGAATAGAACTAATAGACATTCCCCTGGACGAAATAAGAAAGGCCATAGGCGACACCGCTATTGATGGTGGACAACAGGGAGCCCTGCGAATATACGATGCACTGAAACAAATCGTTGAGAAACATAATCTGCAAGGGTTTACCCTGCGATGCTTTGACCTGTTGACAGAACTACATAACACAGGATGCCTGGCATTGGCACGACTCAACAGCGAAGGATTGGTAGCAAGTTGTGAAGGTGATATTCCCGCCATGCTTTCGATGACTGTAGTACGAGCGCTATTCGGGATCTCGGGATTTCAGGCCAATCCTGCACACATTGATGTTGAAACAGGCCAAATACTCCTGGCACATTGCACAATACCGCTGGATATGGTGGAGCGATACGAATATGACACTCATTTCGAATCTGGCATAGGCGTAGGCATCCGCGGTTATATGCCGGCAGGACCTGTAACAATATTCAAGTTGTCAGGCGACATTACGCGCCACTTTGTAGCCGAGGGTCAGCTGCTGCGCTGCGAGTCACGCCCCAACCTGTGCCGCACGCAAGCCATTGTGCAGTTCGACAATCCTGCCGAAACTAAATACTTCCTGACCAACCCAATAGGCAATCATCATATCCTGCTGCCCGGCCACCATGCCAAATTGCTTAGTGAAATGATAAAAATACTTTAAAAATGGATACAGTTATATTCCTTGGATTCAGTCTCCATGCATGGATAACCATCGTAACAGTGCTGACGATGTTTGGCGTAATGCTATTCACCAAGATGCGGGCAGACATAGTCTTCCTCGGCTCCATCGCAGTACTCTATGTTACCGGAGTACTCAGCGACAAGGAAGCATTCTCGGGATTTAGCAGCACATCAGTCATAGTAATTGCCGTACTTTTTGTAGTCGTAGCAGGCCTGACACAGACAGGCGTGCTGCAATGGATTGTCAAACACCTGTTAGGACAGCCCTCCAGCTACACAAAAGCCATATTCCGCCTGATGTTGCCTGTAGCAGGACTCAGTTCCGTGCTGAGCAACACCACAGTCGTAGCCCTCTTCGTAAACATCGTAAAGATGTGGTCCAAGAAATTGGGCATCTCCCCCTCCAAGCTGCTCATTCCATTAAGCTACGCCTCCGGCATGGGCGGCATCTGCACCCTGATAGGCACCCCACCAAACCTGATAATCTCGGGACTCTATGCCGACCATACCGGTAAGACGATGAACATGTTGGCACCCATGATTCCAGGACTTTTCTGCCTTTTCATCGGCATACTCTCCATCATCGCCCTCAGACGGCTCCTACCCGAGCGCAAGACCCCCGAGAGCGCCTTCGAATCCACGTCTGACTACACAGTCGAATTTCTCGTCCCATCCGACAACCCGCATATCGGCGAAACCATTGCCGAAGCAGGACTCAACGACATACAGGGCGGACACATAATCGAAATCATCCACTACGACGAAATGATTATCCCCGCCAACGATGACGAACCCATCCTGGGCGGTGACCGGCTCGTCTTTACAGGACAGATAGACGAAATCCTGGAACTGCGCAAGAGCCATGGCTTCGTCAACGCCGACCACCACATCTTCAGCATGGAAGACGTCAGCCATAACCGCCAGTTACGTACTGCATACGTCACCTACGGCAGCAGCCTCATCAACAAATCAATCAGGAACACCACATTTGAGAAAGACAACAACATGACACTTGTCGCCGTATCACGCTTGGGCAAGCGCGTTACCCAGTCACCACGCCAGATAGTACTGCAGGCGGGCGACACACTGCTGCTCGAATGTCCACCACATATAAACATCAACACCGGACATCTGCAAACACAACTGCATTTCTTTGACTCTCCGTCCGTACCCAACATCGGACGTAAGACACTAATATCGTCTGCCATAATGATAGCAATGGTCTTGATATCCGCCTTCGACATTCTCCCATTGCTGCAATGTGCCTTCATTGCCGCTGCTGCAATGCTCCTGTTCCGCTGTTGCAATGCCGAGCAGGCAATGAAATCAATCCAGTGGGAGATACTCATGGTATTTGCAGGTTCCGTTGTCTTGGGCGTGGCGATACAAAAGACAGGCATTGCCGAACAGCTCGCCTTCGGCATCCTGGACGTCTGCGGCGACAACCCCATCGTCGTGATGACCGCAATCTGTTTCGTCGGCACCTTCATTACCGAATTCATCTCCAACACCGCAGCAGGTGCAATGTTCTTCCCCATCATGTACCAGGCAGCAGAGAAACTCGGCTACGAGCCCTACCCTTTCCTCATCGCCTTAATGATAAGCGTCAGCAGCAGTTTTGCCACACCCATAGGCTCCCCCACCCACATGCTCGTATATGCACCCGGTGGCTACCGCTTCAGCGATTTCATGCGTATTGGCCTACTCATGAACCTCATCATCCTCGCCGCCAACATCCTGATCGTTAACATCGTATATCCACTCACTCCGTTAAATCCGTAAAACAATGCATAATTCATAATGCATAATTCATAATTGATGCCCTTCGACTTACTCATCTTACTTACTTACTCATCTTACTCTATAGGGTATTTTTCTGTCCTGAGAGAGTATATTATATATAAATAAAGTTTTTTCTTATTTTATATAAGGTACGCGAGACTACACACTCAACTTACTGGCTTACTAACCCCTTTTTTCAAAAATAGTAAGTAAGTTAGTAAGTAAGTTGAGTAAGTTGGACCAAAAATTGCAGACTCCAGGAGGGTACACGTGCAGACTCCCGGTATCAACACGTGCAGCCTCCAGAGGTTAATTCGAACGCATCTACATCACCGCTTCATCACCGCTTCATCTCGTATACATCTCGTATCGTTAACGTGTGTAACAAGTAATTGCGACATTTCGCAGATTTATTTGGCGATATGGAATTATTTTGGTATTTTCGTCGCAGAATTTGCGACGATATGTCTTGTCTTTTGTTGCACAAAAATCACAGATCAACAAGGACAAGAATCACTACTACGACATTCTTGAACGTATGCAACATGGCGATGGCGACATTACTGAGTGGCTGGTGTGGTACATGAAGAAATTAGCGGATGCTCTTGACGAAGCAGAAACTGTTGTAACCACAATCTTGAACAAAAGTTTTTTCTGGCAGAAGGCATCGGCTGTGCCAATGACAGAAAGACAGACGCAGATGCTCAACCTCTTTTTGGACGGCTACGAGGCTAAGATAACGTCAAAGTCATGGGCAACATTGGCAAAATGCTCGAAGGATACAGCCATACGAGATATACAGGATTTGGTCGATAAGAACATCCTGATAGAGGACATACCCGGAGCAAAGCGACCAAGTTACTCCATTGTCTATGATGCAGAGAATTTGACACAATTCTTCAACGAGGTGAGCATAACAGAGGAAAATGGCATTCCATATCTCAACGCGTTATACAAAGGAAAGAAACCAATATGCGAAAGAATCCTAAAGCTTGATGCAGACAGATACCTGAAAGGAGATTTACCATTGGACAATCTGCTCAGTAAATACTGTTCGTATATAGCCCATGTCTAGTACTGAACTCACCTTAAACATGAACTCGGGCTACTTCTTCTATTCTATTTGTCGCAATTGTTGCTCTATTACTCGCTTCCGCGCCCATATTGCGCCCATATTGTTTGTTCTATACAAAAATTTGCCATACTTTTGTTAACACAACTTAACTGTTAATATTAAATATTATGAAGTATTTCAGAATTTTCCTGACTGTGTTGGCACTGGCTGTTACTATGAGTGTAAGTGCTCAGTCAAAAACTACAAGTAAGACAAAGAGCGCTCCTGCAAAAACAGCTGTAAGGAAGACAACAACTGTAAAGAAAACCTCTGCTGCATCTACAAGGACTGCAACGGCAACCAAGAAATCAAGCACAACAACAAAGAAAACTGCAACAGTCGCTAAAAAGCAGGACTACGACAGCAAGGTACGCGTAATGTTCACAACCAAGATCGGTAGCTGCTACGGCCATGGCGGTTTTGGTGAGAATATCACTCTGGAGAAGAAGTACTGTCCGTATTTTGCAGTGGACTTTTTCAGCATTGACTATTCTGCTCCATTCAACTTTAATTATATGAATATTGGCATCAAGACCGGTGTGCGCGGTTTCACGCCTTCTTTCTGGAATACCAGTGCCGGTAAGATCTGCCGCGGTTACAGCAGTTTGGCAGTAGGTTATGACTGCACTCTAACCAAGTACGCAAGCTATGTGGCAGATCATGGCTTTGGTCTGTCATGGGGCGCAGGTCTGGAATTCGTCGAGAAGGCTAATTTCGGCTATGCTCTGGAATACAATACCGTCATGAAGTCTACTTCGCACTACTTCACTATTGGCATCAAGTTCTAAATTTGACAAACACATATAAAAGAAAAAGCATCTCGTTACGAGGTGCTTTTCTTTTTATTCGCTATATTTGCATACCATTATCATAGACAATGAATACTGCATTTCCTTTTTCGCGGCCGCTGTACCTGATGCCGAAGCCTGCAGGGGCGCACTGCAACCTGGCGTGTGACTACTGTTATTATCTGGAGAAGCTGAACCTGTACCCCAAGGGGGGGCAGCATGTGATGACAGACGAGCTGACCGAGGTGTATATACGTGAATATATCCAGAGCCAGTATACGACGGAGGTTAATTTTACATGGCACGGCGGCGAGCCGCTGATGCGTCCGCTGGAATATTACAGGAAAGTTGTAAGATGGCAGCGCGAGTATGCTGCCGAACGAGTTGTGGTCAACTGCCTGCAGACGAATGGTACGTTGCTGACGCCTGAATGGTGCCGTTTCCTGCATGACGAGGGATGGCTGGTAGGTATTAGCATAGACGGGCCCGAGCGTATGCACGATGCATACCGCCGCCGTCGTGGGGGACAGCCTACGTGGGCAAAGGTCATGGAGGGTATCCGTCTGCTGGACAAATATGATGTGGAATGGAACGCTATGGCGGTTGTGAATGATATCACTGCTGTTGCGCCATTGGAATTCTATAGGTTCTTCCGCGACAATCTGGGATGTCGTTATCTGCAGTTTACGCCTGTTGTCGAACGTATACATCGTCACGGTGACGGCAGACACCTGGCACATTTGCTGGACGAAGAGGATTGTCCGATGGCTCCGTTCAGTGTTACGCCTGATGCATGGGGCTGGTTCCTGAATACTATATTCGATGAATGGGTCAGGAACGACATCGGGGAGATGTTCGTGCAGATATTTGATGCTACGCTTGCCAACTGGATGGGTGTGACTCCGGGCTTATGTACTCTGTCCAACTGGTGCGGTCATGCTGCAGTCATGGAATATAACGGGGATGTGTATTGCTGCGACCATTTCGTTTTCCCGGAATATAGATTGGGGAACATCCGTAAGCGTAGCATACTGGATATGATGGAAAGCGAACGGCAACAGGCTTTTGCAAGGATGAAGACCGAAGGGCTTGCCGACAAGTGCAGGGAGTGTGAATGGAAATTTACCTGTCACGGTGAATGTCCGCGCAACCGGTTTGTAAAAACAGGTGATGGTGAGCCTGGCATCAATTATCTGTGTCCGGGCTATACGGCTTTCTTTACCCATGTGGCACCGTATATGGACATGATGAAGGCTAAGCTGGATGCTGGTCTTGCGCCTGCCGAGATTATGGGTGAATTAGGATAGTATTATCCTGTGTGCCTCGATGGGTTGGTCCAGGAATATCGAGGCGCTCTCGTTGAACTGTTCGGGATATTCGGTAGTATAGAATGATACGTCTCCGCCCATGCTGATACGCTGCTGCATTTCGGGGTGGTTGACAAAATACTGCTTGAGGCTTTGTGCAACATAGCTACCCTGCGGGATTATTTCTATGCCGGGCGGCATGTAGGTGCGTATCTTGTCCATCAGCAGGGGATAGTGTGTACAACCGAGAATCACGGCATCGATATCGGGATCTGCCGTAAGCAGGTCCTCGATGCGTTTCTTTACGAAATAATCGGCACCGGGGCTGGCAAATTCGCGGTTTTCTACAAGTGACACCCACATGGGACAGGCGATGCCTGTAACTTTTATGTCTGGAAACAGTTTGGCTATCTCCAGTTCATATGTACGACTGCGGATTGTACCCGGGGTGGCGAAGATGCCTACGTGGCGGCTATGGCTGATCTTACCGATAACCTCGGCCGTTGGACGTATCACGCCCAATACACGTCTGGTGGGATCGATGTTGGGTAGGTCCTTCTGCTGGATACTGCGCAGGGCTTTGGCAGATGCTGTGTTACAGCCGAGGATTACGAGGGGACAACCCATGTCAAAAAGCCGCCTGACGGCCTGAAGGGTGAATTCGTAAACGACCTCGAAACTGCGTGTTCCGTACGGGGCACGGGCATTGTCGCCCAGATATATGTAATCATACTGGGGCATTAACTGGCGTATCTGACGCAGAATGGTCAGGCCGCCGTAGCCGCTGTCGAATATTCCTATCGGCGTCATCAGTCAATAGGTGCAATATCCAGTTTGCGCAGTACCTTGTCTGTGATGTCAGTGGCTATGCCGTCGGCAATGAAGGATATGGCATCACCGTCGGTATTGAATACAAGCCCGTATCCCTCTTCGGCGGCAACTGCATGGACGGCTTCGACGAGTACTGCCTTGACATCGCTCATGAGGTCTTTCTCTGCCTTGGCGAGCAAGTCCTGAACCTTGATACGGAACTTAGCATTGCTCTCGAGCATGTTCTGCAGTTCGTTCTGACGCTTGAGCAGGATGGTCTCGGGGAAGTCCTTCTGCCCGTCCATGAATTCAACAAATTTACGTTGGAAATCCTCCTCGCTGCGCTTGGCTTCGGCTTCGTATTGCGAGCGCAGGGCCTTTAGATTCTTTTGCGCCTCGTGATACTGAGTCATGCGCTGCATTACAGCATTGTGGCTCAGGCTTGCCAGACGTAGAGCGGTCTGGGCCTGAGCTGTGATGCTGCATGCAAGGATTGATATCAGGCAGACGATGCTGCGTAATGTTTTGTTTGCAATCATTTCTGGTTTACTGTACACCGACTTCTTTCTTGATTTGTGCGGTGATGTCCGTGCTGAGTGTTGTGTTTACGAATGGTATATTGCCAGAACTAGTGTCAACAACGTAGATGTAACCACCTGCTTCACCCAGCTTCTTGACGGCAGCCAACACCTTCTCGGTAATTGCACCAAGCTTTTCCTGTGTTGCTTTCTGCAGGGCTTGCTGGCTGTCCTGATAGCTCTGCTGATAACGCTGGTACAGGTCGTTGAGTTCCTGCTCGCGGCGTGCACGGATGTTCTCGACAAGCTTGGAACCCTCCTTCTGCAATTCCTCGCTTTTCTTCTGCAGTTCGTCCTGCATGAGCTTGAGGTCTGCCTCGTACTGTTTCTGCATGTTCTCGAGTTCAGTCTGAGCTGTGGTGTACTCCTTCATGTTTGGTACAATCTGGCTCAGGTCAAAGTGAGCGAACTTCTGCGCCATCATGCTGACTGGTGCCATCATCAGGATGGCCAAAAGAATTTTCTTCATCGTTTTAAATAGTTATAGTTATTATTATCGTTATTTCTGAACGTTTCTCCTTATCAGTTGTATCCCAGCTTGGTGAGAACCTCGTTGGAAATGTCTATCTTGGGCGAGGCGTATATTATGCCGTTGTCCGATGCGCGGTCAAGCACCATGCTGTAGCCCTTTTGGTCGGCAATATCCTTAATAGCGTTGTAGATCTCGTCCTGAATGGGTGTCATGAGCGATTCGCGCTTCTTGAATAGTTCACCTTCGGGACCGAAGTATTTCTTCTTCAGCTCGCTTGCTTCCTTCTCCTTGGCTACTACGGCTTCTTCGCGTTTAGACTTCTGTTCGTCACTGAGGAACACGGCTTCGTTCTGGTAGTTTTTGTACATCGTCTGTGCCTCCTGCTGCAAAGCATCGACTTCGGCCTGCCACTTGCGCGAAACTTGGTTCAATTGCTCTCCCGCGCGCTCGTACGCAGGTATGTTCTTCAATATATATTCCATATCTACCAAGGCGTATTTCTGTGCACTTGCGGAACCTGTCATTGCCAGCATGGCAACCAAAGCAAAAAAAATCTTTTTCATAGTGTTATACATTTTTTGTTTTTAACTGATGCAAATGTATGTCGGGCATCTCAATCATGAAGGGAGTTTTTTACTAAACGTCATAGGGATTGTCCTATTTGATTTTTTAGAATTCCTGACCCAGAATGAAGTGGAAGTGGCTTCCGGAGAATGACATCGTATTCTGTACCTTGTCAAAGCCGTATGCCCAGTCAATTCCTATGAGTCCGACCATGGGGAGGAATATACGGGCGCCTACACCTACTGATTTCTTCAGGTCAAACGGGTTGAACTTGCCTACTTCTGTCCAGGCGTTTCCTGCTTCGGCAAATATCAGTCCGTAAAGATTGGTACTTGCACCCAGTATGAAGGGGTAGCGGAGCTCGGCACTGAAGCGTGCGTATGCGTATCCCATCTGTCCGTTGGGTGTTAGGGAGCCGTTGTCGTAGCCGCGCAGACCTACTGTCTCGGTACTGTATATGCTGCCTGCTCCCGTTGTTCCGTCACCGCCCATGTAGTATGTCTGGAAGGGTGATTTCTTGTATTTGTTATAATGTCCCAGCAGTCCTATCTCGGTACGGGTCATGAGTACAAAGCATTTGCTCTTGCTGCTGAGAGCGTGGAATGTACGTGCTTTGAATTTCCACTTGTGGTATTCTATCCACTGGTATTTTTGCTGCATTTCCTTCTGGTATGTAGGACTTGTCGGATCGTTGGCCAGATGCTCGTAATCCTTGCCATCCCACAGTGAGAAGGGGGGCGTCAATGATACTGAGAGCTGGATTTCCGAACCGCTACGAGGGTATATCTGGTTGTCGGTGCTGCTGCGGGCAAGCATTAGCCTTAATGCCAGATCGTTGCAGTTGCCATTGGTCATGAGCGAGAAGTATGCCCAGTCCTTCATCATATAACGGGTGTATGAAAGGTCCATGCTGAACTGGAAATAGTCATCGGGCCATCTGAGGCGTTTACCCCAACCTACCGAGAAGCCGAATTGCTGGATATACTTGTCAGGGTCGTAATAGTTGTCGTAATAGTTGCCATAACCGTAACCGCCGTATCCATAGTTGTTGTAGTAGTTGTTATAGTATGCGGTATTGTAGTAGTTGGAACTTACGTCTGTCTGCCTGTAATAGAATGCGTTGAAGCTGAAGGTGTTGGGACGCTTGCCACCAAACCATGGATTCATGTAGGATATGGAGTATTGCTGATAGTAAGAGCCGTTGGTTTGTGCGCTGATGCTGAAGGTCTCGCCATTGCCCTGTGGCATTATGCCTCGGCGCATGCCACCTTTCTTGAAGAGGTTGGCAAGACAGAAATTGGCAAATTTCAATCCAATCTTGCCGATTACGCCGGTCTGCCCGTAACCGAGAGAGAATTCTATCTGGTCGTTACTCTTAGGTTCCAAGCCCCATCCCAGGTCCACGGTGCCGTTGGCTCTGTCCGGTTGTATGTCGTACTTGATGCTCTCGGGATTGAAATGACCCATCGAACCGATTTCGCGGTACGAGCGTTCGAGTGCTTCCTTGGAGAAGAGGTCTCCAGGTTTGTTTCTGAGCTCGCGACGGACGACATTCTCGTACACACGATCGTTGCCTGTTATCTTTACGTGGCTGATACGTGCCTGCGGACCTTCGCTGATGCGCATCTCCAGGTCTATGCTATCCCCGACGATATTGATCTCGACAGGATCCAGCGAACAGAATACATAGCCGTTGTTGTAATATTTGTTGCCCACGGCGTCGTAGTCGGCAGTCAGGCGTTTCTTCAGCAATGTCTGGTTATAGACATCGCCTTTCTTCATATTGAGTATCTGATTCAGCACGTTTGTGTTGTAAACGGTGTTGCCGACCCAGTTCACGTTACGCAGATAGTATCGCTGTCCTTCCTCGACATAGATTTTGATATCTACGTTCTTGTCGTTGACACTCTTTACCGTATCTGCAACTATAAGTGCATCGCGGTAACCAAGTTCGGCGTAGTATTCCTGCAGGTTGTTCTTTGCCTCCTGGTACTTTGCGTCAATGAACTTGTGCTTGCGGAACCAGTTGCGGATACCGCGCTTCTCGCGTATGGTCTTCAGTACACCCTTGGAGAACCAGCCGCCCTTGAGCTTGCTGTTCTTGATTACGGTATTGCCTATCACATCGATTCTGCGAATTACAATCTTGCCCTTCTTGTCGATATTGACATCCACGATAACCTTGTCGGGTGCTGCGGGGTCGTCGTGACGGAGTATCTCTACCTCGGCATTTTTGAAGCCCTTTTCGTCAAAATAGCGTTTTGCCAGTATCTTGGCTCGGTCTATCATGTTGGGTGTCAACTGATTGTCCTTGAGCAAACCCATTTTGTCCTGCAAATCATTCTTCTCGCTCTTGCGCACACCGTTGAAGTTGATTTGTGATATTCGCGGACGTGGGGCAAGACGGATATGCAGGTAGGCTGAATCGCGGACGATGGAGTCAACGGCAACGGATACGTTAGAGAAAAGTCCGTTTTTCCAATAGCGCTTGATTGCCTTTGTAATCTCTTCACCGGGAATAGAGATATAGTCGCCGACGCTAATACCTGACAGGCGTATCAGCAGGCTTTCGTCATAATTGGGAATACCTTCGACAGCAATGTGCTTGACAGCGACACGTCGGGGGGTACGGCTATAGTCGATTGCAACCGTAGTGTCCTTGTCGGCATATTGTGCCATGAGAGGCGCTGCGACGAACCACATGATGGTCGCAAGAGCTATATGGTATATCTTATTCTTCATCTGTTACTTGTTCTCCTGTTTTGCCAAAGCGACGCTGCCTTTGCTGGTAGGCTATGATGGCGCGATGCAGGGACTCGACGGTGAAATCGGGCCAAAATTCGTCTGTAAAATAAAATTCAGTGTATGCGCATTGCCATAGCAGGTAATTGCTGATTCGCAACTCGCCTCCAGTTCGTATCAGCAAATCGGGATCTGGTATGAAACTGGTGGTCAGGTGACGTGAGATGCAATTCTCGTCGATATCTTCAGCTTTTAGTTTGCCACTCCTCACCTCGTCTGCTATAAGTTGTGCAGCCCTGGTAATCTCCCAGCGACTGCTGTAGCTCAGGGCAACAACCATGGTCATGCCTGTGTTTGCCGATGTACGGTCAATACAGCTCTGCAGGCATTTCCTTATATTGTCTGACAGTCTGCTCATGTCGCCAATTACGAGGAAACGTACGTTGTTCTTCATGAATATCTCGTCCTCCAGATTGGCAAGGATGAGGTTCATAAGTGCCTCTATCTCGGGCATTGGACGATTCCAGTTCTCGGTACTGAAGGCATATACTGACAAATATTTGACACCAAGGCGTACGGCTTCTTCGGTTATTACCTTGACATTGGCGACACCTTCTACGTGACCTGCCGTCCGAGGCTGTCCCTTGGCTTGTGCCCAGCGGCCGTTACCATCCATTATAATGGAGATGTGTGCCGGTATGTGATTATAATCTAATTGTTGCATTTTCTCAGTTTAGGACTTATGTCGTATGATAGTGACAGCATAAAGAAGCTGTAGGCATCCTTGTTCTTGATGCCCGAGCTATTGATGTAGTACGGGTCAGAAAGGCCGTCCAGCTTGTCGGTGGTACTGAAATGTACTGACCATTCGAACGTCAGGTTTAGGCGTGGTTTCACTTTGTATTTGATGCCTCCACCAACGGGAAAGTTCACACCAAAGCAGCTACCGTCAGGTATAATGCCTATTGTTAGGCCAAAGCCCAGTAGCAAGTATGGGGTAATTCGGGAGAGTTTCTTGTAGCCAGGGCCCATACCATAGCCCCAGAAATTCAGTTCGAACTGTGTTCCCAAATCCAATACGTTGCCCTTGAACTGCACGTCCAGAGGTTCTGCTACGGAACCTGATTCACGAGGGAAGTAGTACCCCTTGGTGGTGCCGCTGAAACGACCAAAGGACAGACTGGTTTTCAATGCCATGCGGGGATTGAAGTTGCGACGTAGGTTTATGGCTGCCATAACACTGCTGCCTCGCAGCGGCGTGCTGTTGGCATCTCCCAGGTAATAGCACAGACCCAGCGAGCCACCGATATCCATCTTGTATTCCAAATCATCACCTGCACAGACAGATGTCATGATGAATACGGACAGAATAAAACCCAGGATTCTCTTTACCATTTGTTTATCTGTCTTATTGTCTGTCGAATCCAAGTTTGTTAAGGCGGCCACGGTATATCTTGCCGTCCACGGCTAACCACAGGAAATTGTCATTGTCCACAATCCAGCAGATGCGGTTACCTGTACCAAGATTTGCAGGCAGGTTGATATTGCCAGTTATGCGCCATGTGAGTCCGTTGTCCTCGCTTTCGTAAATCCCCTCGAGGCTCTTGTCGGGATTGTACGGATTTTCCCCGCCTATTGCCATCAGTTTATCGTTGTAATATACCAACTGCAGGTTTTTGAGCATGGGCATTTGCCACAAATCGTCCCAAGTACGGGAATACATCATCCATTCCTCGTCATTTTCGTTGTGTATGAGTTGCTCCTTACCTTCATTGTCAAAATGTGACCATGCCTTGCTCCAAACAATGGCGTCCATTGGGAGGTGATTGTCATCATCCGGAGTATAGCCCATCAAGACTGCGCGATGCTGTGCTACATTCTGGGCATAGTGTACAAATGCGAGGTTCTCGCATGGCAGCAAATCCTGAAGGTCGTCCAGTTCGTTTTCGAGCCAATCTGTGGTATTCCAACTGGGCTGGTCAAGACGGGCACTGAAGACTGTGCCGTTCTTCAATGCATACAGGAGGTATTCGGATGTTCCCAGCAGTCTTGCACCCTCCAGGGTTCCGACTTGTGACCACTGGATACCATCGGTACTCTTGTAAATATTGCCATCAGTGGTATTTACGTACAACGCATCGCTGCTATTTACAAGGGTCATTACGTCCGTCTTGTCGGGAAGGCTGGGACATGACTGTATTGTCCATTGGCCGGTATTGGTTGCCCGATGAGTATAAGCAACAATATTACCACAGTCGTTTACGAGGGCTATGACACCATTGGGTGTAGTAGCCATTCGCATTGGATTTGTTCCGCTCAATCCTGTGTGTGTGGGCATTATATTCCACACCAGTTCGTTTCCGTCCTGAAGATGGATGTTGACTTTGAGCGTATAGATACGCTTGTCACCATTTACTGCAGAAACCCTCATTAGCAGTGGCGCCCGCAAATCCAAACTGTCACCTGAGTTGAAGGTGGTCCATTCATCCTCCTCGAATGTATCTGATTTGCGCCATTCTATATGGCTGCCGGTGAACATGATATACATCGGCACTTTGGATAAATCTGTGTTTTTGACTACGGAATCGCGATTCTGCACGAACAGGAGTTTTTGGTCAATCGTCAGGTATTTGTTGTCTGGGACGTATGTTGTGTAATAGGTACTGTCCGTAACACCATCGGATGCCTTTACAACATGGGGGATTCTGAGGTTGCCGAAATAGCAAGATGAGATATAGCAGGCATCATTTGTCGCTGTTGTGGAATTGTTGCTGTCTCCATTATAGGTTTCGGAAGAGCAACCGGTCAGTATCACGGATGCGGCAACTATGAACAATACTCCGACAAAGAGCCTTAAATACATGACTTTAGCGTTTGTGTACATATATGTGTGCGCTTTTGGCCTACAAATGTACAGGAAATATTTCAAAAGACGGCAAAAATGCTACTATTGAGATTGTGAATTAAGTAAAATTAGCACTTTATGTCCGTCTATCATCATTTCTCTTACTATTTTTGCTGATTTCAATATTGGGGCATAAGTTATCCGACTGTCGTCTGAACCAGTCTGGCTGAGTGCTTCCGTAGTGCCGTATTCGACCCTTGCCTCGTCCCATAATCCCTCGTTTATAAAACTTTCCAAAAGCTTCTTTCCGCCCTCGACCATCAGGTGCTGAATACCACGCCTGTGCAAGTCGTACATAATTTCGCCCAGTATCTGGTTTTTGTACACTATTGTCTCGGGGCCGGACGTTAACATTCTCAAATCCTTGCCCAACCGTCCGTGACGGTCAATCGTAATACGAATGGGCGAGGGACCGTCCCATAGCCTTGCAGTCAGTTCTGGGTTGTCATCAAGAGCAGTTTCCGTACCAATCATAATGGCCTGTACTCTGGTTCTTAACCTATGTACCAGCATCTGATTCATCAGTGTGGAAATCCTTAAAACCTGAGTATTGGTTTGCCCTACGTCACAAACTGTTTTCCTGATGCCTATGATACCATCGGAACTCTGTGCCCATTTGAGTGTTATGAAGGGACGTCTCATCCGATGAAATGTGAGAAAACTATTATTTAAAGCCTCGCATTCATCCTTAAGCACACCAACTTTGACCTCGATTCCAGCGTGTCTGATTCGTTCTATTCCCTGCCCGTTTACATTTTGATTGGGATCCTGCATTCCAACAACAACGCGTTCAAATCCCTTGTCTATTATCAAGTCGCAGCATGGAGGTGTCTTACCCCAATGTGAGCAGGGTTCCAAAGTTACGTATATGGTGCTTTTACTGAGCAGTTGGCTGTCTTGCACGCTGTTGATGGCGTTGACCTCGGCATGAGGGCCACCGTACTTGCGATGGTAGCCTTCGCCTATGATTTTTCCGTCGTACACTATTACAGCACCTACCATAGGGTTAGGTGCAGCTCCAGCTTCACCGCATCTGGCTATCTGGATGGCTCTCTTCATGAATATTTCGTCCTGATTCATAAACTTTAAGCATGAAATATTAGACAATATGCTAAAAAAGTGTACATTTGCACTACCATGAATTGCAGACGTCAACTAGAGCGACATTTTGGAACACGCGAGGGTAATGCCCTGTATCGTGCCGTTATGGAGGATTGTTTCAACCTGTCGCAAACAGATGTCCTTTTAGGCAAAGATACTGAAATTTCCCAATCCGACAAATTACGGCTGAAAGAAATTACCTGTCTGTTGCTGAAAAATGTTCCCTTACAATATATTTTGGGCTATACGAACTTTTGCGGACACAGATTTGTCGTGCGCAGAGGATGTTTGATACCTCGTCCCGAAACAGAATGGCTGGTCAGGGAGATCTTATTGATTAGGGAAGGTCGTTCTACTTCCTGTCCTGGGAATCAAACCATTGATACGGTATTGGATATTGGCACAGGTAGCGGTTGCATTGCCATAAGTCTGGCTTTGCATGGTTTTAGAGTCACAGCAACGGATATATCAGCCGAGGCATTGGAAATAGCTCGGCAGAATGCAGATAAGCTGGGCGCCGATATTGATTTCGTCAATGAAAATATTTTGCATCCCCAGGAGACTTGCAGGTGCTGGGATGTAATAGTCAGCAATCCGCCGTATGTGATGCCGAGAGAAATAGAGCACATGGATCATAATGTACTGGATTATGAGCCACATTTAGCCCTGTTTGCTCCTGCAGATGACCCATTGCTGTTCTATCGTCATATTTCGCAGTATGCGCTGCAACACTTAAACCCTGAGGGCTGGCTGTTGTTTGAAATAAATCACCTGCTCTCTGATGAAACTGCCAATTTGGTTAAAAAGACAGGATTTAGGGACGTTTGTATAAAAAATGACATTTATGAGAAGGGGCGTTTCCTCGTTGCTCACCTGTGACGAATCTTTTGAACGGGCGGCACGTCTGTGTGCCGGTAGTGAACATTGCGCATGGGACATCAGACACAAACTGTCCCAATGGGGTGTGACCAAGACTGATACGGAAACGGTTATAGCGAGACTGTATGATGGAAACTATATCGATGATGACCGTTATGCACGGGCATACTGTTTGGACCGTTTGCGCTTTTCGCATTGGGGCAGGATTAAAATTGCTGCAATGCTGAGGGGAATGGGGATAGCAGAAAGTTCTATACAATATGGACTTGCACAGATTGACCGGCAGGAGTACCTTGAAGTGATGGAGCATGCAATTGCACAGAAGGACAGGACATTGAATGAAACCGACCCTTGTAAAAGACGTATGAAATTGATGCGTTTTGCTGCCAGTCGCGGCTTTGAATTAGGGGATGTACATAATTTTCTGCCCGGAGACTGACGCATTAAAGGAAAAAACATTATATTTGCATTTGCAATAAAACAAGAAACTTTATGAAGACACTGGAGAAGATTTTTGCGGGGAAATTGCTCAAAGTGAAGGCTATCAAACTTCAGCCTACCAACCCTTTCACATGGGCAAGTGGTTGGCGTTCGCCGTTCTATTGTGACAATCGCAAGACATTGTCATATCCCGATTTACGCACATTTGTCAAGTTGGAAACTGCACGTCTCATCGTTGAGCGTTTCCCCGAGGCAGAGGCTGTTGCTGGAGTTGCCACAGGCGCAATTCCGCAGGGGGCTATGGTTGCCGATACATTGGCCCTTCCGTTCGTGTATGTCCGTTCCAAGCCAAAAGATCATGGTTTGGAGAACCTGATTGAAGGTGACCTAAAACCTGGAAGCAAGGTTGTCGTTGTCGAGGATCTTATCAGCACAGGCGGAAGTAGCCTGAAGGCTGTCGAAGCGATTCGCAACTATGGCTGTGAGGTTGTCGGAATGGTTGCATCATACACTTACGGATTTGATGTTGCCGAAAAGGCTTTCGCTGATGCGCGAGTCAAGCTTGTGACACTTACTAATTACGAGGCCGTTGTTGCCGAAGCGCTACGCATCGGATATATTAAGGAAAGCGATGTTGAATTACTGAACGAGTGGCGTAAAAACCCAAGTCAGTGGCAAGGATAAATAAATAAATAACTATTGTTATGGAAAAATATGAAAGCACTGTAAAGACAGTAGCCTCTCCCGTTGAGCATGTATATTCACGGATGTCCGACCTGACCAGTCTGGAATATCTGCGTCAGCGTGTTGACGATCCCAATTTTGAAGCAATGCTCAATTCGCAGTTACCAGCCGACAAGCGACCCAATCCAGAACAGTTGGAAAAACTGCGCAACAATATACGCAAAATGGTGCTTACCGCTGATACTATGCAGGCTCACATAGGACCCTTGGGCGATATAACACTACGTATTGTGGAAAGAACTGAACCCAAACTGGTCAAGATGGAGTTGGAGGGTGCTCCCGTACCGGTAACAATGTGGGTACAGATGTTGCCAACTGACCAAGTTTCGTCACGTATGAAAGTTACATTGGGTGCCGAACTAAACTTCTTCATCCGTAAAATGATTGAGGGTAAACTGAAACAGGGTGTCGAGGGTATTGCACAGTTCCTAAGCGCACTTCCATATTAAGACACAAACATTACGGTTATCTGATGAAACTTTGGGATAAAGGATACGAGATAAACAGTCAAATCGAGAACTATACGGTTGGACATGACCGCGAAATGGACCTTTATCTGGCACAGGATGATGTGCTGGGTTCCATGGCACATATCACAATGCTCCGTAGCATAGAACTGCTGAAGGAAGACGAGCTGACCGCCCTCCTGGCTGAATTGCGCAAAATCTATGGTATGGCTGTTGAAGGCGTTTTCCAGATTGAGGAAGACGTTGAGGATGTCCACTCGCAAGTCGAACTTATGCTTACTCGCAAACTTGGCGAAATGGGTAAGAAAATACATTCGGGCCGTTCCCGCAACGATCAGGTATTGGTTGATCTGAGGCTATTTACCCGTCGCCAACTAAGGCTTATCGTACAGGATGTATTGGACTTGTTTCGGGCATTGCAGAAACAAAGTGAGCACTACGCATCCGTCCTTATGCCTGGCTATACCCACCTGCAGGTTGCTATGCCAAGCAGTTTTGGATTGTGGTTCGGAGCATACGCCGAGAGCCTGGTGGATGATATGACGATGCTTCTGGCTGCATGGCGACAAACCAACAGGAACCCTTTAGGGTCAGCTGCCGGCTACGGAAGTAGCTTCCCGCTTAACCGTACCATGACAACAGATTTGCTGGGCTTTGATTCTATGGATTATAATGTCGTATATGCACAGATGGGACGTGGCAAAACCGAACGCAACGTTGCCTTTGCAATGGCCAGCGTTGCCGGTACGGTAAGTAAACTGGCATATGATGCCTGCATGTTCAATTCACAGAACTTCAACTTCGTGCGCCTCCCCAAGGAATGCACCACAGGCTCAAGCATCATGCCTCATAAGAAAAATCCTGATGTTTTCGAACTGACACGTGCCAAATGTAATAAATTGCAGAGCCTACCTCAGCAAATAATGATGATAATGAACAATCTGCCAAGTGGATATTTCCGCGATTTGCAAATTATAAAGGAAGTATTCTTGCCGTCATTTCAGGAACTTCGCGATATATTGGCAATGACCACCTATATTGTCGATAAGATGCAGGTGCGTACGGATATTCTGGATGATCCGCGCTATGACCTGATATTCAGCGTTGAAGAGGTCAACCGCTTGGCTGCCAGTGGAATGCCTTTCCGCGATGCATATCGGAAAGTCGGTATGGATATAGAGGCAGGCAAATTCACTCCTTGCAAGGAAATCCACCATACTCACGAGGGTAGCATAGGTAATCTGTGCAATCGCGAAATCAGGCAGATGATGGACAAAATTGTTGCCGAATTTGATTTTCAGAAGATTGATAAGGCCATAAAGGCTTTTGGTTTATGATACAGACATTGCACAGAATTATAGCTGTTATATTCCTGTTCTCGGCAGGTGTTATGTTTCAGGCATGCGGCCCTGCATATGATATGTATTGCAATATTTATGCCCGTTTCGTCGTCTCAAACGTATTAAGCGTATCTCCTACCCTATACCGTTCGTGCACATCGTTAGGTGAATTCTGTACAATTACTAATCCTGTGGGTGGTGCTATGAAGCTCTATTTCAAGTCTATTGGGACTCCGGATCCTCCGTATCCTATGACTGCACAAGAGGCTAAAAGTTTTGTCCTTGGTTTAGGTGGATTAATCGTGGGACTGCCGAGTCTTGCGGAACAGTTGGAAGAGGAGCCAAAGGTTGTTTGTTTTGATCTTACCTGCCCCAATTGCTATACTGATTACAACATCTCGCATCAGCTACGATATACCAGACTTGGTTATGTTGACTGTACCAGCTGCGGACGCAGTTATGACCTTAATAGCAGCGGAATAGTATCCAGCGGCGAGACAGGACGCCCCCTATTTCGTTATCCTGTAAACTTCTTCCCATCTACCAATTCCCTTAGTATTGTAAACAAATAAAAAATCTCCCCGAGGAAATCCTTAGGGAGATTTTTTTCAAAAAACGACCGAGCCTACTTTAGCACCTTGCGTCCGTTACGGATATAAATGCCGTGCTCCGGTACCGCATTCAGGCGTTGTCCGTTAATGTTGTAAATGACATTATTACCGGTGTTCTCGCCATATGCGTTGATACCGCTGATGCGTGTTGGCAAATCAACCTGCTGGTAATCACTCCAATATGACTGACCTTCGGTGCCGATGGCCTGGACACGATACTTGTAACTTGCAGCTGTAAGACCAGATACTGTATAACTGGTAGCAGTCGTATTATACGAATATGTCTTATCCTGTATGCTTCCGACCTGTACGGCATATAGATAAAAACGCTTTTTGGAACCTGTCGAGTTAATCTGTATCTTGTAATCCGAAGTAATGCCGGTAAATTCAAACACAAAATCATCGGCCTGGTCTCCGGGTGAGCATGCCTGCGATGTACCGATTACGCTACCATTACTATTCAAAAGTGAAACCTCGACAGACGTAGCGTCTGTACCGTATTTCTTCAGATTCAGACTTACTGTAACCTTCCCGTCACGGCTCTTTCCTATAAGTGGAGTAGTGATAGTGCCGGCCGCCTTGGATGAACCTACCTTCAGACCACCTGGAGCCAGATATACCTTGGAACCTGTCCATCCTGATTGCTGTGTGTAATTATCCAGAGCGCTACCAACATCCGTATTTCCATCGCTTGTAACAGAAACTTTAGAGAAATCTTCCGAGAAATTTATCTCCTCCTGAGCATTGTCACTCTGCTCTACAACCTCCAGATTGTACGAAACAGCCTCATCAACTGCCTCCCAATTGGCTGTGAAGCCTGTGGTGGTAACGTCGGTAGCAGCCAAGATATTGGGAGTAGGTATAACTATACCACCGTCGAAAATGAACGAGATAAGTCCATCACTGCCCTCTGCAATATTTTCTATGGGCTTGCCCATGTACTTACGGCCATCAGTATTTGCATTATATAATGTTGCAGCAGGGGTGGTCGTGTCGGTGAACGAGGTCTTGTTGCTCTTTCCAGGCCACGGGTCTCCTGCAATTTGCTCAAACGTCGCAGACCATTGATACATGGTTGTCCCACCTGAACTCCACGATCGCTTGGTTCCGTAGCTATTGTCTGCAGGGATAAAAGTCATTCTTTGTCGCGAAGGAACGTCGTTGGGAGCATTCTTCTGCCAGACACTCTTGTCATAGTCAACATGCAGAATCATCATACCATGACCTCCTGTGTAGGAATCCCATTTTTCTGCCTGATGATTTTCCAGAAGATAATACTCGTTGTGGTGGTTCTGATTATATATAACATATGCTTCAGGCTCGCTGGTCAATGGTTTCATACCCGATATCTTGCAGGGACTGGCCAACTCTGTCAGTTCCATCCAGCCTGCCCACCAGCGCTCGAAACTGGTATATGGAGCCGGGACCTCGCCTTGGTCGTTGGGTCCGTTGTACGAACCCCCGTCCATCAGATCCCAATACATCATGCCCTGACCGCCACTATAATCCGTATCATACAGATCGGCATATCCCAGACAATGACTGAACTCATGACACGCTGTACCGATACCATCAATTGTGCTGGCATCTGCCAGTTCGCACGAAACAGCGTATGTATCGATTTTAACTCCGTCCAAAGTCTGCGGACCGCTGCCATCACCATAATAGGCGCATGACGTTAAATCATATTCGTGAGGCCATATTACATTGTCATCGTCACTGGAAGCCTCGCCTTGCCCGGCATATATGCAGAAAACCTGATCAACCTCTCCATCATCATCCCAATCGTAATCGGCAAAATTGACATAGCTGTCGGCCAAATTTACTGCCTCGATGACCATCTCTCCGGGATGTTCATCGTTACCGGAACTGTCATTGCTACCATAATAACTATGTTGCTTGCTGAGAGTCACAGGACCTACAACATCAAATGTCAGATCAAACTGCCCGTATGACTGGTCGTAGAAATAATCATGAACAGAACCCACACATCCTGTTTCGTTGTATCCTACCTTGTTAAATCTGTCATTAAAGACTGCCTGAGTATGACTGGCATTGAATTTAACGTCCGAAAAATTGACAAGAATCACCAATCCTTTTTTCTGACCCTTTATAGTTGTAGGTTCCCCGAATACCTTACGCATACCTGGGCGTGCCAGTGTGCGATGTGATTCCATACGCGCAATACGCCGTGCATTGCTCTTTTGGGCACGCTCGTTTTGCGAAGCCCTCAGGTTATCCAACTCAAATACTGACAGGTATCGCGCAATACCATTTTTTACCTGCAGCGCCTTGCCGTTATTGTCTATGAACCAGTGTCCATGCTCGTCACCTATCAGCATAGCCTCGATTTTTGTCCCGTCTGACAAGGTTAATGTACGTTTCGATCTTTTTGCTGGAACGGCAAGCATGGCAATAGACGTTGCCGCCAGCATAGCAATTATGAAAAGTCGTTTCATTACAGCTTATGTTTTTATTATATTAATTATGTACAAGTGTACCAATATTTTCCCCCGAGATTACTTTTTTCAGATTGCCAGCAACGTCCATGTTAAACACATAGATAGGCAGATTGTTCTGCATACACATCGCTGTAGCGGTGATATCCATTACCTTCAACCCCTTTGCAATAACATCGCTGTAAGTTATGTCACTGAACTTAGTAGCTGTAAGATCCTGCTCGGGATCAGCAGTATAAATACCGTCAACGCGCGTTCCCTTCAGCATAACATCCGCTTCAATTTCAATACCACGCAATGACGAGCCTGTGTCAGTAGTGAAATAAGGTGAACCGGTTCCTGCCGACATAATCACAACCTCACCATTCTCCATGGCCTCGATGGCCTTCCATTTGGTATAGAACTCCCCTATCGGCTCCATGCGAATAGCAGTCAGAACACGGTTCTTCTGACCTACGGCATCCAATGCGCTGCTAAGAGCCAGCGAGTTGATAACCGTTGCACACATTCCCATCTGGTCTCCCTTTACACGGTCAAATCCCTTACCAGCTCCAGTAAGTCCCCTAAAGATGTTTCCACCACCTATCACAATGCCTATCTGGACGCCCATATCTGCGATTTCCCTAATCTGCTGTGCATACTCCGAAAGGCGTTCGACGTTAATACCCTGTTTATTCTCTCCAGCCAAACTTTCGCCTGACAGTTTCAATAAAATTCTCCTGAACTTCATAATATCTGGTTTATATTTTCTTATCTGCCTATTTTCTATTCCATAACCATTTTGACATCCTTGAATGCATAATGCCGTTCCTTACCATGTATATCCCGGATTATCAGGCGGCCATTTGGCTCCACCCCCTGAATGGTACCTGTAAATCTGCCTTCTATGTCAGCAAACCCGTGTCTCTGTCCTCGTAGGTACAAAAATCGGTGATACAAGTTACGAATACGGTCATACCGACCGGATTGTATATCTTGACTGTATGTCTTGAAATTTTGTTCAAAATGATTTAATATTTCTTCTGGTGGTATGAATATTCCTGTTTCCAGCGCAATACTGGTAGCCGGTGCAGCCAAACCATCCGGGAAATGCGTTTGGTTGATATTGATTCCTGTACCGATTACACTGCGTCTGATAAACTTTCCCTGCAACTGGTTCTCTATCAGCGTACCGGCAATCTTGCGGTGATGCGCATATATGTCATTAGGCCATTTGATACTGACGTCATCAATATATTCCAACAACGTATCCCTTAATGCCAACGCATTGGCCTGGCTCAGGATGAAACCATCGCTGACAGCAAGATTCGTTGGAACCAGCAACATACTGAACAGCAGATTCACCCCCGGCTCACTAATCCACGTACCGCTTTGACCACGCCCATTCGTCTGGTACTGTGCCCACACAATGGTAATGTCATCGGTAGGTACATAGTCCCGCAGATAATCGTTAGTTGATGTTATAGTACCTGTCTGTATTATCATTCTCTCATGGACGGAAAGCCTGTTCTATATGTCGGATGTGCGGATTTTCTACTGCACCTGTTATTGTTATGATATCAAACCGGCACGGCAGGTCTATCATATTCAGCCGCAGATATGCATCCGCGGCATTAATCAAGTTGCGCATCTTGCGGAAATCCACGGAATCCTCGGGTTTTCCATAAAAGACGTTGGCCCTGGCCTTTACCTCGACAAAAACAACTGTATCATCCTTTGTCGCAATCACATCAATCTCCTTGTGACCGCTTCTCCAGTTTTTGTCCACAATATCATAGCCCTTAGTACGCAGATACTGTATAGCTATGTCCTCGCCCTTGATTCCGAAATCATTATGTGCCGCCATTACCGCTTAGTCTTGAAGAACGACTGGATTATCTTCCTGCATTCCTGTTCCATAACACCACCTACTGCCTCGCAACGTGGATGCAAGGCACGTGGAGCGTATGTCCTAAATCCCCGTTTCGGGTCTCCGCAGCCATACACCACACGCAGTA
>DJYQ01000038.1:0-3757 GCA_002450165.1 Prevotellaceae bacterium UBA6974
GCTATTTCCGCAACAGGCTGGCTGAAATGCAGTTGCCGTTCGAGATTGTCAGCGAAAGCCTTAGTAATGCCGTAACGCCCCTGCACCCCACCACTCAGTCAGCATACGAAATCTTCCTGAAGATAAAGGACGAATATGGTATATGGATATGCCCCAACGGAGGCAGCATGAAGGATACCGTATTCCGTGTCGGACACATCGGATACCTGCATAAGGAAGACTATGACAAGCTGCTTGACGCCTTTGCTGACCTGCGCGAGAAGAAATTCATCTAACACAAGACATACGTCAATAGAGCTAAATTGCAATGAAGAAGGTTATCACATACGGCACATACGACCTGTTCCACCAGGGACATTACAACCTGTTGAAGCGTGCAAAGGATTTGGGTGACTACCTGATAGTGGGTGTTACGACCGATAACTTTGACCTGGAGAGAGGCAAGATGAATACCTGCAACAATGTGATGGAACGCATCGAAGCGGTAAAGGCTACAGGTCTGGCTGACCAGATTGTGATAGAAGAATACCGTGGGCAGAAGATTGATGATATCCAGAAGTACGGTGTGGATATTTTTGCCATAGGCTCTGACTGGGAAGGGTACTTTGACTACCTGAACGAGTTCTGCAAGGTTGTCTATCTGCCCCGTACACAAGGTATCTCGTCAACGCAGCTTCGCCAGGAGCGTCCCAATGTAAACATAGGCATCATAGGTACCGGAAGCATTGCATCGCGTTTTGTACCCGAATCCAGCAATGTTAACAGCGCAGTTATATCTGCAGCATATAATCCCGACACTGCAAAATGCACGGCATTCTGCGAAAAACACAAGATACCCGTTACTGTACATGACATCCAGGAGTTGTATGCCAACTGCAATGCCGTATATATCGCTTCTCCGCACTACACACACTATGACTATGCCAAGTCGGCGCTGATGGCCGGCAAACATGTGCTGTGCGAGACTCCGTTTGTATTCAGCAAAGCTCAGGCCGAAGAGCTATATACTATTGCCGAAGAGCGGAACTTGGTTTTGATGGTTGCGCTTAAGACAGCATACTGTCCTGCATTCGGTCACCTCTTCTCGTTACTGAAATCCCGCGTGATAGGCGATATAGTCGAGGTCAATGCAAGTGTCACGACACTGACAGACGAAAGCTCGGAGAAGCTGGACAGCACGCGCTTTGGGGGCAGTATGAGCGAGAACGCATGTTTCCCACTATTGCCCGTATTCAAGTTTCTGGGAACGGATTACTGCAACATCAATTTCTACTCGAAGATGAAGAACGGGGTGGACATGTTTACAAAAGCCGTCTTCCGCTACCAACATGCCGTAGCCTCGTTCCAGGTGGGTCTCGGGGTAAAGACCGAAGGATCCATGACCATAGCAGGTACCAAAGGATATGTATATATCCCTGCCCCATGGTGGAAAACTGACTATTTCGAGGTGCGGTACGAGGATCAGAACCTAAACAAGAAATACTTCTACCCCTTCATCGGAGAAGGACTCAGATACGAGATAAAGGATTTTGTATCAGCCATACTTGCAGGCGGATATTATCACAACAAGGTTTCAAAGAAAGAGAACCTGAAGATGGCAGAGGTCCAGGAGCAGTATCTGAAGGGAGAGAATGTATGGAAACTTTAATCCCTGTCTGATCCCGGCAGTTTCATCAGCCCCACACCGACGGCAATCCAGATTATTTCACGCACACGGCATATTATGCTGACGAATATGCCTACGGCAGGGGCGAGTCCCATCGCTGCAATAGAAAGCACGAAACCACCCTCCTGGACACCCAGTTGCAAGGGAAGGAAACCAATAAGGTTCGCAAACAGGCTCATGAACGCCAGAATCAGTACCGAATGTACGTAGGTCAGGAAATAGCCCTCAGGACCGCCGCCGCAATTCTCTCCAAGCAACAACAGCATGAACATTATCTCCAGCGCTTGCACCAGACGGCTGAAATACTCGAGGAAGAAACTGTGATAGAAAGCCTTCTTCTCCTGGGCATGAAGTGCTGCAATCTGCCTGTCCACATTCTCAAGCGCATCGCGGTGCTTATCCAGGAACCTTCCGCTCCATCCCTTTAACCCCGGTATGTAGCCAATGAACTTGATAACCTTGACTACCAAACCATTCTTATAACCCCGGCTGAACAGGTAAAACGCTGTCAGGCAGAAGAAGAAAGCAATTGCCAGCAGAGTGACGATAAGACTGTCCATCATTATCGTCTCGCGTCCAGTTACCTTTTCGTACCACCAAGTGGCAAAATACAGGAATATGCTGGTAAACCACAGCCAGAAATGTGCAAATATATGCATCATGGCATACAGGATTACGCTACTGGTTGCACGGCGTTTATCCATGTCACGTGACAATTCCAGTATGCGATAGGGTTCTCCGCCAAGCCCCCCGACAGGCGTGGCATAATTCAGCGCATATCCAGTGATTGTAAGGCGGAACACTCGCAGGAAACCCACATTCTCGTCCTCGGTCTTTGTTCCGTTGATTACACTGTACCACGACATTGCGTTTATCAGGTAAATCAAGCCCCACACACCTATAATGGGTATCATCCAGTATCCTGCATGACAGATGTGCTGCCACAGTTCGGCAAAGCTTACGTCAAAGGTAAAAAGCATGACCACACATGCAACGACACCAAGAAGGAACAGAATATTGTTGAACGCACGTTTTGAAATTGTCATCTGACCTGTAAATTTGATAACCTAAACTTAATACTTTTGACTTATAATCTCTATCATCTCGGAGCAAAGACGCTCGCGACGGCCCTGAACATAATGCGTCAGCGACCCCATTATTATTATCACGAACAGGAACGTCAACACAGGAACATCCAGCAGACAACACACATACAGCATCGTGGCACTCAGGTTAAAGGGGATAAGAGTAGCGTATTTTAGTACACCTCGCGACCCTTGGACAAAGTGTTGCCGCAATTCCTGCGGCATCTGCTCCACGCTACCAAACCTGGTGTTTATCAGTCTCATCATCCGCTGGAACTGCGGTGTATCCTTCTCTTGCTTGCGTGTATATGGTATATATGTCTTCTCGAATACCTGACGTATGCGCTCGCCCGACCAGTCCTTGCTCTCAAATTCCTTCTGCTGACGGTCAGCCGTATCCAGTTCTCCGCCTTTCTCAAACAGCAGATGGCCCTGAATCAGGTAATCCACGACACGTGACTGCGCTCCAAGGCCCATGAAACCGGCAAAATTTGCAAGGACCAGCACAATCATCGTAACAACCCATACCGTAACTGCATCGTCGCTAAGTCCCAGGATTCCGAATTCAATCTCATGGTGGAAATAGAAGCGGTAAACCAAGCCCAGGTAAAGAGGAACAAACCACACATATCCTGCCGAACCATCCAGTATCCTGCCCCACTTGCTCCGTTTGCCTGTAAGACGTGCCAGCTGCCCGTCCACACAATCCAGGATATCTGCAAACATCAGCATGAAGCATGCAATCAGATTCATTACCAGACCGTATGTTCCTGCGTAATGATAACTGGGGTGCATGAAGAACCACGTGGATCCTGCACCTATAATCATAGAAATTACCGTCACGGCATTAGGAGTAATACCCGTTGGTGCCAGCATCCAAGCAATCAGAAAACTGACAGGTCTCTTGATATGACGGTCAAACCAATCCTCGGTATCCAATGACTTCAACGACGCACCAAACTCCTGTTGTAAACGCCTGGAAAATAATTTTTCTAACATTATCCTA
>DJYQ01000038.1:3854-10002 GCA_002450165.1 Prevotellaceae bacterium UBA6974
GAATTAAGAATTGTCATTTCAATAAATCATCCCCGTACGAATACTGTATCATTGTCTGCAGGTTCCTCAGCCGTCTGTCAGCAGATTTGGCCGGACTTTCCATAATTATATGACCAGCCCACAGGTCATAAATAGTAGTACCCGTCTGGTCGCGGAACATTGCACCGCTGGGATAATTGCTGTACACAAACGGATATGTATAGTTCTTGCTAAATACGTTACGGCTCCACGGGAAAGTCTTGCCATGCGCAATCTCCATCTGCGAAAGCAGGGTTCCGACTATATCGCTCTGGGATATCAATATATCCGTCTTCATCGACACCTCCACAGCACCTCCGGTAAACAGCAGGGGCATGTGGAAAAACTCGGGATTGCTGAACGTCGTATTGTACATGTGACCGTGGTCGGAAAAGATGATGACAAGCAAATTGTCCCAGAGAGGTGTATGCGAGAGGCTGTCCAAAAACTCACCTACACAATGATCCGTATAGGCAAAGGCATTGTAAACCTTGTTCTTGAGACGATGGTACGGAACGCGGAAAGGCTCGTGACTGTCTATCGTCTGGCAACCCCAGTAGAAATGTCCGTCACTGCCATGCTTCCTGTATGTTTCCTGCATCAGGGACAACAGGGACATCAGCGCCGTGCTGTCATTAGCACCCCAGCAGCTGCGCCTGTCATCCGGAACGTTCAGGTCATTGATATCCCAGACCTTGTCAAACCCTGTTGCTCTCAGGTATTTGCCCTTGTTCATATACTGCGCGTTTCCTCCGTACAAATAGTCCGTACTATAGCCCTCGGCCTTCAGCGTACGCGCCAGGCTTGGCAGGGATGTCAGGCATTCGTCGCGCATCATCAGCGACTCGGTCGGAAATGCCACATAACCGGAAAGCGCACTGACCGTACCGCGGTCTGTACGGAAACTGGTAGCCCATGCGTTGGTAAAGTTCACTCCGCGCGACATCCATGCCGAAATTTCGGGAGCAACTTCCTTCTGTCCGCCCAAAGCCTGAATGAACGGTGCACCGAAACTCTCCAACTGGATTGTCAGCACATTCGGTCTTGTTGTCTTCAGCAAACGCACGGTAACGTCATCGGTGTTTTCGGGAAAAATCTCGGCAAATATCTTGCGACACTCATCGTCCTCCATGTATTTGAACTGCTTATGGGGCTCACGTGCATATACCAACATGGAATGAACCATGTGTCCCACGGGATTGATGGCTGCATGGTTCAGCAGTATCTTGTCCGAATGGAAAGCACTCGCCTCGTTGGCCTTACGTCCGTTTATGCCAAATATCATTATCAACAGCAAAACGCCTGTAAGCATATAAGGCAATGTATAACGCGGAGGTATATGCCTGCTGCGACGCTTAAGCGAAACTATTCGCGATGGCGTAATGACGACAGCCACGACCGAGAGGACTAAAGCTGCCAGCATAGACAATCCGAGACGGCTGACAATGTAGCCTGTCGAAACACTGGAACTTACATTGCCAGGCGAGGACATATAGCTGAAAATACTGGCATCCAGCAGGAATTTCCAGTTCTCGTACATAATCAGCCCACCACAGGTAATCGCCGTTGACAGAAAGACAGCGACAAACAGATACGGCCCCGCAATCCTGCGCAAAGGCATACGCACAAAGTACAGGCTGAATGCCGTAATCACCCATACCGGTATCACCATTATCGCAATAACGCGCAGGTCCAGCGGCAATCCCTGCCACAGCACTTCGGCAACATCCCCTATAGTGAAGAAGCACACGTCACGGTTATAATAAAGGAACTCGACCTTACCTGCCAGCGTTATTAGTACAAGAAACAGTATCAGGGCCAGGATGTACAATGTTCTTTTCATATCTTCTGTATATCATGCAAATGTCTGTAATATCCGTTTTGCGCTATAAGCTGCGCATGCGTCCCCCGTTCGACAATACGTCCCTCGTGCAGCACACATATCTCATCGGCATGCTGGATTGTGCTCAGCCTGTGGGCGATGGCAATTGTCGTACGCGACTTCATTAGCCTGTCCAAAGCCTCCTGCACCAGACGCTCGCTCTCGGTATCCAATGCACTGGTAGCCTCGTCCAGAATCAATATCGGGGGATTCTTCAGTATCGCCCTCGCAATACTTATACGCTGACGCTGTCCACCCGACAAACGGCATCCATGATCGCCAACCATAGTATCATAGCCGTGCTCGCTCTCCATGATAAAGTCATGAGCATTGGCTATCTTTGCCGCCTCGATGACACGTTCCCGCAGGTTCTCGCGGTTCTCGCCCGCTGCACCGAAGGCAATGTTGTTGAAGAACGTATCATTAAACAGTATTGCCTCCTGGTTTACGTTGCCAATAAGAGAGCGCAACGAGGCTATTTTCATCTGGCGTATATCCACGCCGTCTATCGTTATGCTGCCACCGCACACATCATGGTAGCGGAGAATCAAATCCACCAAAGTACTCTTTCCGCTTCCGCTCTGCCCCACAATAGCCACCGTCCTGCCGCAAGGTATCTCCAGGCTCACGTCATGCAATATCTCGCGTTCTACGCTGTAGCCGAACGACACACCCTGCAACCTGATACCCTCGTGCAGGGTTTCCGCTTCTACGGCATTCTCGGCTTCCTGTATGGGATTATCTGCCTGCAGTATCCTGTCAATACGCTCGACACTGGCCAGTCCCCTGGGTATCATATAACCGGCACGCGAGAACTCCTTCAGCGGATTTATCACACTATACAGCAATACCATGTAGCATATAAACGTCGGAGCATCAAACTTGCTGTAGCCGCCAAAGATAAGCATACCCCCGAACCACAGTACAATCACTATGATGCAAGTCCCCAGGAATTCGCTCACTGGATGTGCCGAGCTTTGCCGTATAGCCATCCTGTTGAACGATGCGCGGTAGTCATCGCAACATTTGTGAAAACGACTGCTCATACGCCCTTCGGCCAGAAAAGCCTTGATTATACGCATTCCGCCCAGCGTTTCGTCCAACTGGCTCATCGTTTCGCTCAAGCGATTCTGCGTCTCCAACGACTGGGCCTTCAGCTTACGCCCTATCCATCCCATTGCCCAACCCAATGTCGGTATGACAAGCATTGTGAATATCGTCAGTTCCCAGCTTATTTTCAGCAACACGGCAAAATACACGAATATCAGTATCGGATTCTTTATTATCGAATCAAGACTGCTGGCAATACTGTTCTCCACCTCCTGTACATCACCGCTCATACGTGCTATTATATCACCACGCCGTTCGTTGTTAAGGAACGACAAGGGCAGTCGCAGCACCTTGTCATACAACCTGGTGCGGATATCACGTACCAATCCAGTACGCAACGGCACCATTACGGCCGTACTGCCAAAATAACATGCCGTCTTGGCTGCTGTCGCGACACACAGCACGATACCGATGGCCATCAATGTCCATGACTGACCGTAGGCAGCAACCGCCTGCTGTGTCCAGTAGTACATGTTGTTCACCGTCACGTCCGTGATGTCAGCACCTGATGCCAATGACCACGGAATGTACTGGTAATGTTTCTGCTGCTGCATGCCGAACAACATGTTCAGCATCGGAATAATGCTCATGAAGGACACCACGTTAAGTACGGCGCTCAGGATATTGAGAATAACGCCCAATATCACATACTTCCTATAAGGAAGGGCAAAGCGCTTTAGTAACTGAAAGAAATCCCTCATTCTGTTTAATTCATAATGCAGAATTCATAATTCACAATTGCCTATTTCCTACCGAAGTCAGCGGGTATCTCGCCCCATTCCTCGGTATTCCATTTCAGAATCGGCACACGAAAGGTATGTGTCCTGAGCCACATCTCGGCTCTTGCCACAAGATCCAGTGTTGCAGCAGTGTCGGTAGTACGCACCAGCGTGGTCTTCGCCTTTTTGTTCCTGACCCACGCCTGGGCACTTACGCTATCGCTGTATATAGGCATCTGCGTTCCCTTGCGCTCCATCAGGGCCAATGCGTGCACAATGGCCAGAAACTCACCTATATTGTTAGTTCCCGTAATGGGCCCATAGCGAAACACCTCCTTACCCGATGGCAGGTGAACGCCACGATACTCCATAGGTCCCGGATTACCCGAGCAGGCGCCATCTACGCAAATTGCCTCCTTTATATCCTTCATCACATCCTTTCCGGTACCTCGATACCTAACAGGTACATGGCGTTCCTGATATTCTGACTCACTGCAGATGACAGCGCAAGACGCACAACCTGCTTTGCCTTGTCCTCCTCCTTCAGCACGCTGAAGTCGTGATAGAACTGGTTGTATTCCTTTACCAGCTCGTAACAGTAGTTTGCAATGCAGGCAGGATTGTAATCACTACCAGCCTGTACAACTACAGCCGCAAAATCGTTAAGATGCTGTATCAGGCTTATCTCCTTGTCGCTCAGTTCAACATCCACAGGTAATGTCCCAGGTATTGACAATCCCTGATCTGCCGCCTTACGCAGGATGCTGCGGATACGTGCATAGGTATATTGGATAAACGGACCTGTATTGCCGTTGAAATCTATACTTTCCTCGGGGTCGAACATCATATTCTTGCGTGCATCCACCTTCAGGATAAAATATTTCAGCGCACCCAGACCTACAATGCGGGCTATCTCCTGCATCTCGTCCTGTGTGACACCCTCCAGCTTCTTGACCTTGTCCTCGCTCAGACGCTTAGCATCGGCAATCATTGCAGCTATCAACTCGTCGGCATCAACCACCGTTCCCTCGCGTGACTTCATCTTGCCGTTTGGCAACTCGACCATACCGTAACTGAAATGCACCAAATCCTTGCCCCATTTGAAACCCAGCTTGTCCAGTAATATGGATAATACCTGGAAATGGTAGTTCTGCTCATTTCCTACGACATATATCATCTTGTCAATCGGATAGTCCTGAAAACGCAGTTTGGCTGTACCGATATCCTGTGTCATATATACCGAAGTGCCGTCCGAACGCAGCAACAGCTTCTCGTCCAGGCCCTCCTTTGTCAGGTCGGCCCATACCGAACCGTCCTCGCGACGGTAGAAGAAGCCCTTCTCCAGACCCTCGTCCACCTTCTCCTTGCCCTCCAGGTACGTCTGGCTCTCGTAGTATATCTTGTCGAAGCCTACGCCCAACGCCTTATATGTCTCGTCAAAGCCTGCATATACCCAATTGTTCATCTTCTCCCACAGGGCGCGAACTTCGGGGTCGTTCTGTTCCCACTTGACCAGCATGTCATGAGCCTCGACCATCAGCGGCGCCTCGTTCTTGGCTTTTGCCTCGGCAGACTCGGCATCCATACCTTCTGCCATGAATTTTTCCTTCAGTTCCCTGACCTGCTCGCGATAATGTCTGTCAAATGCAACATAGTAGTCACCTATCAGATGGTCGCCCTTCTTGCCACTACTTTCCGGGGTTTCGCCGTTACCGTACTTGAGCCAAGCCAGCATCGACTTGCAGATATGTATGCCACGGTCATTGACAATATTGGTCTTGACCACCTTGTTGCCATTAGCTTCCATGATGTTGGCCAAAGCCCAACCCAACAGGTTGTTGCGTACATGACCAAGATGCAGTGGCTTGTTGGTATTAGGACTGCTGTACTCAATCATGACCAAGGGGCTCGCGTCCGTCACCTCGCGGAAACCGAAACGTGGATTGCATCTTATTTCCTCGAGCATAGCTATCCACTGAGCCGGGGCCACAACCATGTTCAGGAAGCCCTTCACTACATTGTACCTGCTTATCAGTTCGGGGCACTTACTGGCCAGATACGCACCTATATCCTCTGCTGTCGCCTCGGGAGACTTGCGGCTTATCTTCAGCAGGGGAAAGACCACAAGCGTCAGTTGTCCCTCAAACTCGGGGCGCGTCTCCTGCAACTGTATCATCCTGTCCTGCAGTTCAGCGCCATACAACTCCCTGACGCACGCTACGACGGATGCAGTTATTTTCTCGTGTAATGTCATATTTCTAATATATATTTTTCCGCGTACAAAGTTAATTAAAAATTTGCGTAATTCACAATTCTCAATTCATAATTCATAATTCGTAATTAACAAAAATCCAGAAAACCCTAACCGCTAACCCCTAACCGCTAACCTTTTTTTCTGTTTTTCCTTGATGAGCCGTAA
>DJYQ01000008.1:0-499 GCA_002450165.1 Prevotellaceae bacterium UBA6974
CATTCTTCCGTGTATATTCAGGTAAGATAGAAGCTGGTTCTTATATCTATAACGTACGAAGTAGGAAGAAGGAACGTGTTAGCCGTTTGTTCCAAATGCACTCTAATCACCAAAATCCTGTTGACGTCATTGGCGCAGGTGATATTGGTGCTGGTGTAGGATTTAAGGATATTCGTACTGGTGATACTTTATGTGACGAGGATGCACCAATCGTTCTGGAGTCTATGGACTTCCCCGATCCCGTTATCGGTATCGCTGTCGAGCCCAAGACTCAGAAGGACCTCGATAAGCTCAGCAACGGTCTTGCCAAGCTTGCTGAAGAAGATCCGACCTTCACAGTTCGCACCGACGAGCAGAGCGGCCAGACCNNAAGACCCAGAAGGATCTTGACAAGTTGTCTAATGGTTTGGCAAAGTTGGCAGAAGAGGATCCTACTTTTACTGTAAAGACGGACGAGCAGAGTGGACAAACAGTTATCAGTGGTATGGGTGAGCTTCAT
>DJYQ01000008.1:596-1780 GCA_002450165.1 Prevotellaceae bacterium UBA6974
TGTAACCAGGGTAAGCCACAGGTTAACTATAAAGAGGCTATCACTGCGACCGTTAATCACCGCGAGGTTTATAAGAAGCAGTCTGGCGGTCGTGGTAAGTTTGCTGACATCATTGTGAACGTCGGTCCGCGCGATGAGGACTATAAAGAGACTCCTCTGCAGTTTGTAAACAGCGTAACAGGCGGTAATATTCCTAAGGAGTTTATACCTTCTGTTCAGAAAGGCTTTGAGGCTGCCATGAAGAATGGTGTCCTTGGCGGTTTCCCAATGGATAGCCTTAAGGTAGAGTTGCAGGACGGTAGTTTCCATCCGGTTGACTCGGATCAGTTGTCGTTTGAAATAGCAGCTCAAATGGCATATAAGGCATGTTGTGCAAAGGCCAAGCCTGTATTGATGGAACCTATTATGAAGCTCGAAGTTGTTACACCTGAGGAGAATATGGGTGATGTGATCGGTGATTTGAACAAGCGTCGTGGTCAGGTTGAGGGTATGGATACCACACGTACTGGCGCCCGTTTGGTCAAGGCTATGGTCCCGCTGGCAGAAATGTTCGGCTATGTAACAGCATTGCGTACTATCACCTCGGGTCGTGCAACAAGTTCAATGACATATGATCATCATGCTCCTGTAAGTACAGGCGTTGCCAAGGCTGTGCTGGAGGAGATGAAGGGTCGTGCCGATTTGTTATAAGATAATTAGGAGTTGGGATGGTTTCTGAGCAAATGACTCTTCAGAAACCTCCTTACTTCAATTTGTGTTGAAAATATTAATAGAAATCTAAAAAGATGAGTCAGAAAATTCGTATTAAGCTGAAGAGTTACGACCACATGCTGGTTGACAAGTCAGCAGAGAAAATTGTCAAGACGGTAAAAATTACTGGTGCTATTGTCAGCGGTCCCATACCTCTGCCAACTCACAAGCGTATCTTTACTGTTAACCGTTCTACCTTCGTTAATAAGAAGAGTCGTGAGCAGTTCCAGTTGTGTGCATACAAGCGTCTGATTGATATCTATTCAAGCAACGAAAAGACTGTTGATGCTTTGATGAAGTTGGAGCTTCCCAGTGGTGTTGAGGTAGAAATCAAGGTGTAATGAGAAAATATAATTAATAACAATTAATCAAACTGAAATGCCAGGATTATTAGGAAAGAAAATCGGAATGACATCCGTTTTCAGTGCCGACGG
>DJYQ01000008.1:1844-17306 GCA_002450165.1 Prevotellaceae bacterium UBA6974
AAGAATGTACCGTGCACTGTTATCGAAGTTGGTCCTTGCGTGGTTACCCAGATCAAGTCAGTAGAGAAGGATGGCTATAGTGCCGTTCAACTTGGTTATGACGAAGCTAAGGAGAAGAATACGTCTGCTCCAATGCAGGGTCATTTTAAGAAGGCTGGTACCACTCCCAAGCGCCACTTGGCCGAGTTCACAGATTTTGATGGTGAGTTGAATCTGGGTGATACAATCACCGTAGACATTTTTGCTGATGCCCAGTATGTAGATGTTATCGGTACCAGCAAAGGTAGGGGTTTCCAAGGCGTTGTAAAGCGTCATGGTTTTGGTGGTGTTGGACAGTCTACACATGGTCAGGATGACCGTCTGCGCAAGCCCGGTTCTATCGGTGCATGTTCATATCCCGCAAAGGTATTCAAGGGAATGCGTATGGGAGGACAGATGGGCAATGCCCGTGTTACAACTCATAACCTACAGGTGTTAAAGGTAATCCCTGAGCACAATCTCCTTCTGATTAAGGGTAGTGTGCCAGGCTTTAAAGGTTCAATCGTTAGCGTAGTAAAGTAATATGGAAGCAAAAGTTCTGAATATCAAGGGTCAGGATACTGGCCGCACAGTGGTGCTCAACGATGCTATCTATGCTATCGAGCCCAATGATCATGCAATATATCTGGACGTGAAGCTGATTATGGCTAATCGTCGACAGGGAACAGCAAAGACAAGAGAAAGAAGTGAAATGAGTGGCTCGACACGTAAGTTGGGTCGCCAGAAAGGAGGTGGCGGTGCACGTCGTGGCGATATTAACAGTCCAGTTTTGGTTGGTGGCGCTCGTGTATTTGGTCCCAAACCGCGTAATTATGGTTTTAAACTGAACAAGAAACTTCGTCAATTAGCTCGTAAAAGTGCATTGACATACAAGGCACAGGAAAATGCTATTGTTGTTGTCGAGGATTTTACCTTCGATACTGCCAAGACAAAGTCTATGCTAGAGTTGTTAAAAAACCTTAACATTTCAGATAAGAAGGCATTGGTAGTAACTCCGGCTCCTGATAAAGTGGTATATTTGTCAGCCCGTAACATTAAGAGCATCGCGACAAGCACTGCTGCTTTGCTCAATACTTATACGGTATTGAATGCAGATGTAATTGTGCTAGAGGAGAGCGCTCTGCCTGTTATTGATGCTAATCTTAACAAGTAAATAAGTCTGAGAAATGGCATATATTATTAAACCTCTGGTCACAGAAAAGATGACCAATATCACTGAGAAGCAGAATAAATTCGGCTTCATCGTGCGTCCTGAGGCAAATAAGGTTGAACTCAAGAAGGAGATAGAGGAACGCTATAATGTAACGGTTACCGATATTAATACTTGCATTTATGCTGGTAAAAATAAGAGTCGTTACACAAAGGCAGGTCTGATAAAAGGCCGCTCTAATTCTTTCAAGAAGGCTATAGTTACCCTGAAGGAGGGAGATGTGATTGATTTTTATAGCAATATTTAATTAAGAGATGGCAGTACGTAAATTAAAGCCCACAACACCGGGCCAAAGACACAAGATTATAGGTACTTTCGAGGAAATTACTGCATCAGTACCTGAAAAATCTCTCGTTTACGGAAAACGCTCTTCTGGTGGCCGTAATAATACTGGTAAGATGACTATGCGCTATATTGGTGGCGGTCATCGACAGAAGTATCGTTTTATTGACTTTAAGCGTGAGAAAGATGGTGTTCCAGCAGTGGTGAAGACTATCGAGTACGATCCAAATCGTTCGGCTCGTATCGCTCTTCTTTTCTATGCTGATGGTGAAAAACGTTATATTATTGCTCCCAATGGTCTGGCAGTAGGTATGACACTTATGAGTGGTGCCGATGCAGTTCCAGAAGTGGGTAATGCTCTGCCTTTGCAGAACATTCCTGTGGGTACTGTGATACATAACATTGAGTTGCGTCCTGGACAGGGTGCTATGTTGGTTCGTTCTGCAGGTAATTTTGCTCAGTTGACTTCTCGTGAGGGACGTTATTGTGTCATAAAGTTGCCTTCAGGTGAAACGCGTAAAATTCTCAGTTCATGCAAGGCTACAGTAGGTAGCGTAGGCAATAGTGATCACGCTTTGGAGTCTTCTGGCAAGGCCGGTCGTAGTCGTTGGCTGGGACGTCGTCCTCACAACCGTGGCGTTGTGATGAATCCGCATGATCATCCAATGGGTGGTGGTGAAGGACGTCAGTCTGGTGGACATCCACGTTCGCGTAAGGGCTTGTATGCTAAGGGTCTCAAGACCCGTGCTCCTAAGAAGCAGAGCAACAAGTATATTATTGAGAGAGCCAATAAGAAGTAATAAACTCAAGTTAACAGCGTAAATATATATTATGAGTCGTTCATTAAAGAAAGGTCCATATATTGAGGTGAATCTCGAAAAAAAGATTCTCGCCATGAATGAGAGTGGCAAGAAGAACGTTGTCAAGACTTGGGCACGCGCTTCTATGATCTCTCCTGATTTCGTAGGACATACAGTTGCTGTACACAACGGCAACAAATTTATTCCTGTTTATGTAACTGAGAACATGGTAGGCCATAAGTTGGGAGAGTTTGCTCCAACCCGTAAGTTTGGCGGTCATGGCGATAAGAAGAAGAAATAAGCAGGATCAACACCGTTAAAAAGTAGTAATAATAATGGGAAAAAGAAAAAAAATAGCTGCTGACGCTAGAAAGGAAGCGCGCAAGGCTCAAGGTTTTGCCAAGTTGCAGAACTGTCCTTCTTCGCCCCGAAAGATGCGATATGTCGTTGATCTTGTACGTGGCATGGAGGTTAATAGAGCTCTGGGTACTCTAAAGTTCTGTGCCAAGGCTGCAAGTGCGGATGTTGAGAAATTGCTCCGCTCTGCTATTGCCAATTGGGAGCAGAAAAACGAGCGCAAGGCCGAGGATGGTGAATTGTATATCACCAAGATATTTGTTAACGAAGGTGCAACCCTTAAGCGTATGAGGCCAGCTCCTCAGGGTCGTGGATACAGAATACGTAAGCGTTCTAACCACATAACTCTGTTTGTTGATACAAAAAATGATTAATTTAGAAGAGTAAACAAACACATGGGACAGAAAGTTAATCCTATAAGCAATCGTTTGGGCATTGTCCGCGGTTGGGATTCAAATTGGTTTGGCGGAAAGAACTATGGTGATACTATTCTCGAAGATAGCAAGATCCGTAAGTATCTTGGTGCCCGTTTGGGTGATGCCAGCATTTCCCGTATTGTCATCGAGCGCACTCTTAAGATGGTGACCATCACTGTGTGCACAGCCCGTCCTGGATTGATCATTGGTAAGGGTGGTGAAAAGGTTGACAAACTGAAGGAAGAATTGAGAAAGGTTACTGACAAGGATATTCAGATAAATATCTTTGAAGTAAGAAAGCCGGAACTGGATGCAACAATTGTTGGAAATAATATTGCTCGCCAGGTTGAGGGTAAAATTGCATACCGTCGCGCTATTAAGATGGCAATTGCCAATACGATGCGTGCCGGTGCAGAGGGTATAAAAGTATTGATAAGTGGTCGTTTAAATGGCGCAGAAATCGCACGTAGTGAGATGTTCAAGGAGGGTCGTACTCCTCTCCATACTTTACGTGCAGATATTGACTACTGTCAAACCGAGGCTTTGACTAAGGTTGGATTGTTGGGTATTAAAGTGTGGATTTGCCGTGGCGAGGTCTATGGTAAGAAAGATTTGGCACCCAACTTTTCACAGGCAAAGGAGCAGGGACGTGGTTTCGGTGGCAACGGCAGTGGTAAGAACTTCCGTCGCAAAAAGAACAACCGTTAAAAAACTGAGGTAAAATGTTACAACCAAAAAGAACCAAATACAGAAGGCCACAAAAGAATGCCCGTAAGGGTAATGCTCAACGTGGCAATCAGTTGGCATTCGGCAGTTTCGGTATCAAGAGTTTAGAAACTCACTGGATTACTGCCCGACAGATTGAGGCTGCTCGTGTAGCTATGACTCGTTATATGCAGCGTGAAGGTCAGAGTTGGATTCGTATCTTCCCAGATAAACCAATCACAAAGAAGCCTGCTGATGTGCGAATGGGTAAGGGTAAGGGTGATCCAGTGGGATATGTATTCCCGATTACCCCTGGTAGAATTATCTTTGAGATTGAGGGTGTAAGTTACGATATTGCCAAAGAGGCTTTACGTTTGGCTGCTCAAAAGCTTCCTGTAACTACTAAGTTTATTGTAAGAAGAGATTACGACAAAAACGCTTGATAAGATATGAAGATTGCAGAAATTAATAAGATGTCTGCTGCTGATTTGGCAGAACGCATCCAGGCAGAGGTTGCCAGCTACAATCAGATGAAACTGAATCATGCTGTTGCTCCTCTGGAGAATAACTCTTTGATAAAGGCTAGTCGTCGTAATATTGCGCGCATGAAGACAGTTCTGCGCCAGAAAGAGTTAAACAAGTAAATAGAACTCCAAATATATGGAAGCAAGAAATTTAAGAAAAACTCGTATGGGTGTTGTAGTCAGTGAGAAGATGGACAAGACCATCGTCGTTGCTGCCAAGTTTAAGGAGAAACACCCTATTTATGGTAAGTTCGTGAATAAGACGAAAAAGTACCATGCTCACGACGAGAAGAATGATTGTCATAAAGGTGATACCGTTCTGATTATGGAAACTCGTCCTCTGAGTAAGACCAAGAGATGGAGAGTAGTAGAAATTGTAGAAAGAGCTAAGTAAAAATGATACAGGCAGAATCTATATTAGTAGTAGCAGACAACAGCGGTGCAAAGGAGGCTAAATGCATCCGTGTGCTGGGTGGCACCCGTCGCCGCTACGCTTCTGTAGGTGATGTGATTGTAGTCGCAGTACAGAGTGCAATCCCCACCAGTGATGTTAAGAAAGGTGCAGTATCAAAGGCATTGATTGTGCGTACCAAGAAAGAGGTTCGTCGTGCGGATGGTTCGTACATTCGTTTTGATGACAACGCATGTGTCCTGTTGAACAATGCAGGTGAGTTGCGTGGTAGCCGTATCTTTGGTCCTGTTGCTCGTGAACTTCGTGCAGCAAACATGAAGGTTGTTTCACTGGCACCTGAGGTTCTTTAATATTTAAAGACGTAGTAGAACAATGAGTAAGTTACACATTAAGAAAGGCGATACCGTTATTGTCAATACTGGCGTGAACAAAGGTCAGAGTGGCAAGGTGTTGAAGGTGTTCGTAAAAGAGCAGCGTGCCATTGTCGAGGGTGTGAACAAGGTTAAGAAGAGCCAAAAGCCAAGTGCTAAGAACCCTCAGGGTGGCATAGTAGAAATGGAGGCTCCATTGCATATTTCTAACCTAAATCCCGTGGACCCTAAGACCGGCAAGGCTACTCGTATTGGTAGAAAACTGAATGCAGACGGCAAATTGGTCCGTTATGCTAAAAAGAGCGGAGAGGAAATCTAATATGGCAAATACAGCAAGCCTTAAGAAAGAATATGCAGAGCGTATAGCTCCTGCACTGATGAAACAATTCAATTACAGTTCATCAATGCAGATTCCCGTGCTGAAGAAGATTGTTATCAATCAGGGTCTCGGTATGGCAACTGCAGATAAGAAAATTATCGAGGTTGCAATTAACGAAATTACAGCTATCACGGGTCAGAAGGCTGTTGCAACAATCTCTAAGAAGGATGTTGCTCAGTTCAAGTTGCGTAAGAAAATGCCAATCGGTGTGATGGTTACATTGCGTCGTGAGCGTATGTATGAATTCTTGGAGAAATTGGTCCGCGTGGCTCTGCCTCGTATCCGTGACTTCAAGGGTATTGAGAGTAAGTTTGATGGTCGTGGTAACTATACACTGGGTATCCAGGAGCAGATTATCTTCCCAGAGATTAATATTGATACAATAGATCGTATTTTGGGAATGAACATTACTTTCGTTACTTCGGCTAAGACTGACGAGGAGGGTTATGCTCTTCTTAAGGAGTTCGGTCTTCCCTTTAAGAACGCTAAAAACTAAGTTGTAAGTTATGGCAAAAGAATCTATGAAGGCCCGCGAGGTTAAGCGTGCAAAGTTGGTTGCCCGCTATGCGGAGAAGCGTGCCGCACTGAAGAAGGTTGTCAATAACCCGAACAGTGATCCAGCAGAAGCCTATGAGGCTGCTCAGAAACTTCAGGCTATTCCTCGCAATGCAAATCCAATCCGTTTGCATAACCGCTGTAAGATTACTGGTCGTCCAAAGGGTTATATCCGCCTGTTTGGTATTAGCCGTATCCAGTTCCGTGAAATGGCTTCTGCAGGATTGATTCCTGGTGTGAAGAAGGCCAGTTGGTAATTGACAGTAGTTATATAGCACAAGACTTATATCAAGTCAATATTTCTTTAATATTGTCGGGAAAGTCCCGATCAATTAAAACAAATACAAAAATGACAGATCCAATTGCAGATTATTTGACGCGTTTGCGAAATGCAATTCAGGCCAAACACCGCGTTGTAGAGTGTCCTGCGTCAAATTTAAAGAAAGAGATCACAAAGATTCTCTTTGAGAAGGGTTATATCCTGAACTACAAGTTCATTGAGGATGGCCCACAGGGAACTATCAAAGTTGCCCTAAAGTATGACGAGAAGACTCGTCAGAATGCTATCAAGAAGTTGATTCGTATATCTACTCCCGGTATGCGTAAGTATACGGGTTATAAGGATATGCCGCGTGTTATCAACGGGTTGGGTATTGCAATAATATCTACATCCAAGGGTGTAATGACTAACAAAGAAGCTGCTGACCAGAAGATTGGTGGTGAGGTTCTGTGTTACGTATATTAAAGTAGGAGGATAAGTAATGTCTAGAATAGGTAAGTTGCCAATAACAATCCCCGCAGGGGTTACAGTTACCTACAGTGACAACAAGGTTACTGTAAAAGGTAAAAAAGGCGAGTTGACTCAGGCCATTGATCCTTCTATCCAAGTCAAGATTTCTGACAATGAGATTGTTTTTGAAATTGACGAGAAAGCAGATGTAGATACAAAACAGAAGCAAGCTTTCCACGGTTTATACCGCTCATTGGTTAACAACATGATAGTTGGTGTAAGCGAAGGTTACAAGAAATCAATGGAACTTGTCGGTGTAGGTTATCGCGTTAGCAATCAGGGAAACTTGGTAGAATTTTCTTTGGGCTATACTCATAGCATATTCTTCCAGTTGCCTAATGAGATAACAGTTGAGACTAAGTCTGAGAGAAATCAGAATCCCCTGATTACATTGGAGTCCTGTGACAAACAGCTTTTGGGTCAGGTATGTGCCAAGATTCGTTCTTTCCGTAAGCCTGAGCCTTACAAGGGTAAGGGTATTCTATTTATCGGTGAGCAGATTCGCAGAAAGTCTGGTAAGAGTGCCGGTGCAAAGTAAATCTTTAAATCGTAATGGATTATGATAACAAAAATTGAAAGACGAATCAAAATCAAATATAGAGTTCGTAATAAGGTTTCTGGTACTGCTGAACGTCCGCGTATGAGCGTTTTCCGTTCTAATAAGCAGATATATGTTCAGATTATTAATGACCTTACAGGCAATACTTTGGTGAGCGCAAGTTCATTAGGTATGGAGTCTTGTCCCAAAAAGGAACAGGCTGCCAAGGTTGGTGAACTGGCTGCAAAAAAAGCACTAGAAGCAGGAATAACCACTGTCGTTTTCGATCGTAACGGCTATTTGTATCACGGAAGAGTGAAGGAAGTGGCAGATGCTGCTCGTAACGGTGGACTTAAATTCTAAAAGATTATGGCAATTAAGAACATTAATATCAATAGTGAAGAATTGAAGGACCGTCTGGTTGCTATCAATCGTGTAACAAAAGTTACCAAGGGTGGTCGTACATTCACTTTTAGCGCAATAGTTGTAGTCGGAAACGAGAATGGGGTAATCGGATGGGGTCTTGGTAAGGCCGGTGAGGTTACTGCCGCTATTGCAAAAGGTGTTGAGGCCGCTAAGAAGAACCTTGTTAAGGTTCCTGTGTTGAAGGGAACGGTTCCTCACGAGGCAGCTGCTAAGTTTGGTGGTGCTAATGTCCTGATTATGCCTGCAAGTACTGGTACCGGTGTTGTTGCCGGTGGTGCTATGCGTGCTGTATTGGAGAGTGTTGGTGTCAAGGATTGTTTGGCAAAGTCAAAGGGCTCTTCCAACCCTCACAACCTTGTGAAAGCTACAATTGCGGCTCTTGCAAGCATGCGTGATGCCCGTCAAGTTGCTGAGTGTCGTGGTGTCAGTCTTGAAAAGGTGTTCCGTGGTTAATAATTAAATGAGGAAGAAAATTATGGCAACTATTAAAGTTCAGCAGGTCAAGAGCCGTATCCATGCTCCCCAGCGCCAGAAGGCAACTCTGGATACCATGGGACTGAAGAAAATCAATCAGATTGTCGAGTTGGAGGATAACGCAACTAATCGTGGTTTTATTCAGACAGTTCATCACCTGGTTAAGGTTATTGACTAATTTTACACAATGTTAATTGAAAAATAGGACAACTATTATGAAGTTAAATAATTTGAAGCCCGCTGCAAGTTCAACCCACAGTGAGCGCCGTATCGGTCGCGGTCCCGGCAGTGGTCTGGGTGGCACATCCACTCGTGGTCACAAGGGTGCTAAGGCACGTTCCGGTTATAAGAAGAAGATTGGTTTCGAGGGTGGTCAGATGCCTCTTCAGCGTCGTCTGCCTAAGTTCGGCTTCAAGAACATCAACCATGTAGAGTATAAGATTGTAAATCTTTCAACTATCCAAATACTTGCAGACAAAGGTATCACTACTATCGGGGCTACGGAGTTCGCTCAGGCAGGTATTGCAAAACCAGGCCAGTTAGTAAAGGTTTTAGGAAATGGTACATTGACAGCAAAGGTTGAGATTACAGCAAATGCTTTCTCTAAAAGTGCAGAGGCTGCAATTACGGCAGCAGGTGGTTCTGTAGTAAAACAGTAATTGAGAATGAAGAAGTTTATTGAAACCCTTAAGAACATATGGAGTGTAGAGGATTTGCGTACAAGAATCCTCTTCACCCTTGCTTTTGCAGCCGTATATCGATTCGGTTCATTCGTAGTTCTTCCAGGTATCAATCCAGATGCCTTGGCTAAACTACACGAGCAGACCAACACAGGCCTTATGTCTCTGTTGAATATGTTCTCAGGTGGTGCATTCTCCAATGCATCTATCTTTGCATTGGGTATCATGCCTTATATTTCTGCTTCAATTGTCATTCAGCTATTTGCATTCGTTGTGCCTTATTTCCAAAAGATGCAACGTGAGGGAGAGAGTGGACGCAGAAAGATGAATCAGTACACCCGCTGGCTTACAATCTTTATTCTGCTATTCCAAGCTCCTTCTTATTTGTTGAATCTTAAGGCGCAGGCTGCTGGTGCTCTCAATGGTCAGCTGGATTGGACTCTGTTCATGTTTGCCAGTACAATAATTTTGGCTGCTGGCAGTATGTTCATCCTTTGGATTGGCGAGCGTATCACTGACAAGGGTATAGGCAATGGTGTGTCTTTGATTATCATGCTTGGTATTATAGCACGTTTACCACAGGCTTTTGGCCAGGAGTTTGTTACTCGTCTCAATAATCTCAGCGGTGGTGGCATGATAATGTTTGTGATTGAGTTGGTATTACTTCTTGTTGTGGTATGTGCTGCCATTATGCTTGTACAAGGTACACGCAAGATACCTGTGCAGTATGCTAAGCGTATGTATGCAGGCCAACAGGTGGGAGGTTCACGTCAGTATATTCCTTTGAAGGTATTTGCTGCTAATGTGATGCCTATCATCTTTGCTCAGGCAATAATGTTTATCCCTATAACACTTATGGGCGTTATCAGCGGAGGAGAGAATCCATCAGCCTTGCTTATACAGTTGAGCGACCATACCAGTATAGCATATAACCTGATATTTGCATTGTTAATCATTGCATTTACATATTTCTACACGGCTATTACTCTCAATCCCGTTCAAATGGCAGAGGATATGAAGCGAAACAACGGTTTCATTCCAGGTGTTCGCCCTGGTCATGATACGGCAGAGTATATTGATCAGATAATGTCACACATAACTTTGCCAGGTTCTTTGTTCCTCGCTGCGATTGCATGTATGCCAGCTTTCGCAGGATTGCTAAATGTCTCTCAGGAGTTTGCGCAATTCTTTGGAGGTACAAGTCTTCTGATTCTGGTTGGTGTAGTCTTAGATACATTGCAGCAGATAGAAAGTCATTTGTTGATGAGACACTATGACGGACTGTTGAGTAGCGGACGTATTCACGGCCGTGCAGGAATGGTTCACTAATATTGAGATTCTCGTAGAGGATGATATTTCTCAAAACAGAGGATGAAATTGAATTAATGCGCGCAGCAAACCAGTTGGTTTCACGCACTCTGACAGAGGTTGGAAAGTTGGTGAGGCCAGGTGTCACAACCAAAGAACTGGATAAGGTCGCCGGAGAGTTTATACGAGATAACGGAGCAATTCCTACATTCTATGGCTTTCCCAATCCATATGGAGACCCATTCCCTGCAAACATCTGCACATCTGTTAATGATGTTGTAGTTCATGGTATACCGGATGACACTCCCCTTAATGAAGGGGATATTGTTTCGATAGATTGTGGTGCTCTCCTTAACGGATTTAATGGCGACTCTTGTTATACTTTTCGTGTCGGAAATGTCAGTGCAGAAATCAATGTTCTGCTGAAAACGACCAAAGAGGCCCTTTATAAAGGAATCGAAATGGCGGTAAATGGACATCGTATAGGCGATATTAGTTATGCCATAGAGTCACATTGTACAGAGCATGGATATGGTATCGTTCGCGAATTTGTCGGTCATGGAATTGGGCGCGATATGCATGAGGAACCGCATGTACCAAATTACGGAAAAGCAGGTAGTGGCAAGTTGATACGTAACGGGTTATGTATAGCCATAGAACCTATGATAGTTCAGTATAAACGTGATATCTACCTGATGCCTGATAAGTGGACGGTTAAGACGCGGGACCGTGGAATTGCTGCGCATTATGAGCATACGATAGCCGTACACAACGGAAGACCCGATATACTCTCCTCGTTCGAGGAAATAGAAAGGATAGAGAATCAGTATTAAGACAACAAATAACGAGCTATGGCAAAACAGGCAGTTATAGAGCAAGATGGTGTTATTGTAGAATCTCTCTCGAACGCAATGTTTCGTGTAGAGCTGGAGAAAATAGGTGCACAGATAATCTGCACAATCTCTGGTAAGATGAGAATGCATTACATCAAAATACTTCCCGGAGATAAGGTTAAAGTGGAAATGAGTCCATACGATCTTACCAAGGGACGCATCGTATTTAGATACAAATAAAAGACATCAATATGAAAACAAGAGCTTCATTAAAGAAACGTACTCCCGAGTGCAAGATTGTCCGCAGAAAGGGCCGTCTGTATGTTATTAACAAGAAGAACCCTAAGTTCAAGACTCGTCAGGGTTAATCATTATTGTAAAAAGAATTAATATAGTATATGGCAATTAGAATTGTTGGTGTTGATTTACCTCAGAATAAGAGAGGTGAAATCGCTTTGACCTATGTTTATGGTATAGGTCGCAGTAGCTCAGCCAAGATTTTGGAAAAGGCTGGTGTCGACAAGGACAAGAAGGTTTGTGACTGGACCGATGACGAGGCTGGTAAAATCCGTGAGGTTATTGCAGCTGAATATAAGGTTGAGGGCGACCTTCGCAGTGAGATTTCCTTGAATATCAAGCGTTTGATGGACATTGGTTGTTACCGTGGTGTCCGTCATCGTAATGGCCTCCCTGTTCGTGGCCAGAGCACCAAGAACAACGCTCGTACTCGCAAGGGTAAGAAGAAGACTGTTGCTAATAAGAAAAAGGCTACTAAATAATAAGTGATATGGCAAAGAAAATTGTTGCAGCAAAGAAAAGAAATGTGAAAGTTGACGCTGTAGGTCAGCTGCACGTTCACAGTTCCTTTAACAATATTATCGTGTCTTTGGCTAACAGCGAAGGCCAGGTTATCTCTTGGTCTAGCGCCGGCAAGATGGGCTTTCGTGGCAGTAAGAAGAATACTCCATACGCAGCTCAGATGGCAGCACAGGATTGTGCAAAGACCGCTTACGATCTGGGTCTGCGTAAGGTGAAGGCTTATGTTAAGGGTCCCGGTAACGGTCGCGAGTCTGCTATCCGTACCATTCATGGTGCAGGTATTGAGGTCGTCGAGATTATCGATGTGACTCCACTGCCTCATAATGGTTGCCGTCCTCCAAAGAGAAGAAGAGTTTAATCAACGAAGTAGATCTAATTATAAGCAAAATAGATTATGGCAAGATATATTGGCCCTAAGTCAAGAATTGACCGTCGTTTTGGTGAAACCATTCTGGGTTCAGAGAAAGTTCGCTCCCGTAGAAACTTCCCTCCAGGCCAGCATGGTAACAATCGTCGCCGTAAGACCAGCGAGTATGGTATAATGCTCGCTGAGAAGCAGAAGGCAAAGTACACATATGGTGTATTGGAGAAGCAGTTCCGCAATATGTTTGAAAAAGCAGCACGTACAAGTGGCATTACTGGTGAGATTCTTCTGCAGAACCTTGAGTGTCGTCTGGATAACATTGTATTCCGTCTGGGTATAGCTCCTACGCGCCGTGCCGCCCGACAGTTAGTTAATCACAAGCACATCGTCGTAGATGGCAAAGTATGTGGTATTCCCAGTTACGCAGTTAAGCCAGGTCAGATTGTAGGTGTGCGCGAGCGTGCCAAGAATCTCGAGATTATATCTGAGGCCTTGGCAGGTTTTAACCATAGTAAATATCCATGGATTGAATGGGATGAAACCTCTAAGTCAGGTAAGCTTCTGCACAAACCAGAACGTGCAGATATCCCAGAGAATATCAAGGAGCAGTTGATCGTTGAGTTGTACTCTAAATAATAACTAAGGATGGCGATATTAGCATTTCAGAAACCAGATAAGGTAATAATGTTGGAGGCGGATGACAAGTACGGTAAGTTTGAGTTCCGTCCTCTTGAGGGTGGCTTCGGTACTACCGTAGGTAATGCTTTGCGCCGCATACTTCTCTCTTCACTTGATGGCTTTGCTATCAACACAGTTTCAATTCGTGGTGTAGAACACGAATTTGCTACCGTTCCAGGTGTGAAGGAGGATGTTACCAACATTATACTTAACTTGAAGCAAGTTCGTTTCAAGCAGTTAGTAGAAGAATTCGAAACAGAGAAGGTTAGCATCAAGGTTGAGGGCAAGACAGAGCTCAAAGCTGGTGATTTTAACAAGTATTTGAGCGGATTTGAAGTGTTAAACCCAGAATTGGTTATATGCCATTTGGATGCCAAGGCAACGCTGCAGATGGAGATTGGTATCAATAAAGGTCGCGGTTATGTTCCTGCCGAGGAGAATCGCGAGTTTTGTACAGATGTCAATGTTATTCCAGTTGATTCCATTTACACACCTATCAGAAATGTGAAATACTCGGTTGAGAACTTCCGCGTAGAGCAAAAAACTGACTACGAGAAGTTAATTCTGGAAATCACAACTGATGGTTCCATTCACCCCAAAGATGCATTGAAGGAGGCTGCAAAGATTCTCATTTATCACTTCATGTTATTCTCCGATGAAAAGATTACTTTGGAGAATAGCGATGCAGACAGCAATGAAGAGTTCAATGAGGAGGTCCTCCATATGCGTCAGTTGTTGAAGACACGTCTAGTTGACATGGATCTCAGTGTCCGTGCTCTTAATTGTCTCAAGGCTGCTGATGTAGAAACACTTGGTGATCTTGTACAATTCAACAAGACAGACCTGTTGAAGTTCCGCAACTTTGGTAAGAAATCGCTCACCGAGCTTGATGATTTGCTGGAGAGTCTGAATCTATCGTTTGGAACCGACATCTCAAAATACAAATTAGATAAAGATTAAAGCTAATTATGAGACATAATAAGAAATTCAATCATTTGAGTCGTACTGCATCCCACAGAGCTGCTATGCTGAGTAACATGGCAGTATCTCTGATTATGCACAAAAGAATCACTACGACTGTGGCTAAGGCCAAGGCTCTCAAGAAATATGTAGAGCCACTAATTACTCGCTCAAAGGAAGATACGACTAATGCACGTCGTGTTGTATTCAGTTATCTTCAGGACAAGCAGGCTATTACAGAGTTGTTTGGCACTATCAGCGCAAAGGTTGCGGACCGTCCAGGCGGCTACACGCGTATAATCAAGACAGGAAACCGCCCAAGCGACAATGCACCGATGTGTTTCATCGAGCTCGTTGATTTTGACGAGAACATGGCTAAGACAGCTAAGAAGGCTAAGCGCACGCGCCGTTCGAGCAAGAAGAGTACAGAAGCTCAAGTCGATGCTCCATCCGTAGAAGAGACAGTAGCAGAACCTGTTGCAGATACTGCTGAGTAATTCGTTTACAATCAATATCACGATAAGGCGTTCGTTCCAATTGGAGAATGAACGCCTTGTTTTTTTAGAAGGTAATATACGAATAAGGAAGGGTGCTTACATATTCCATGAGACATTTTTCCAGGTTTAGCAAAAATTCGACAACAGGAATAGCAAATTCTAACCCAAGATATATTCCAATACTACAATAAATAATTGCCGTTGTCAACGGTATTGCAATAAGACTCGTCAAAGTGCCATACAAAGCAAAGGAATGAAAATACCATATACACAATGGAGCCGTTGCTAACTGTGCTGCAAAAGAAACCCATATTGCGGAGATGAAATATTTAAAGATTCCGCCCCTACGTACATGAAGGGAAATCTCAGGATTGGCTATAAGTATGATTCCCAGCATAGCAGCACATGACAGTTGGAATCCTATGTCGAATGCTGCAGCCGGATCAATTATGACAATTATTGAAATACTCAGTGACAGGATGTCCAGAATATTTCTGTTTCGACCTGCTGCCTGTAATATGATTAGCAGTGAAGCCATGACCGCAGCCCTTATCAAGCTTATAGGGCAACCCGTCAGTAAAGCAAAACTCCAAATTAGCATTAGTGCGAATGCAACCCCTGCCCACTTATATCTTGTAAATGAAATTCTGTTAATCAGTAGCCGGCACATCCCATATACAATGCCAAGGTGCATACCGGACAAGGCCAATAAATGAGATCCACCGGCAATTCGGTATAAATGCTTCATTTCTACGGACAAGTATTCTCGCTTGCCCAATGTCAGAGCCATCAATTGTGACATAGTATCTTTGTCTAAAGGCATTACCTCCAATCGATGCTGCAGTGATATAGAAATATCATCCCACCAATGTATCAACCATGCGCCAATCGAGCATTGTGTCCAATGTTCTCTCAGGACATGTCCGGTTATAAAACACAATAAAAATCCGCAACACCATGCAGCAATAGGCATGATGATGCGGATTATAGGTCTGGTTGCGGTATCCATTGTGTCGGATAGAGGCGATTCGAACGCCCGACCCCT
>DJYQ01000011.1 GCA_002450165.1 Prevotellaceae bacterium UBA6974
AAAGCCGTTAATAGCTACTTTTGTTGCCATTGGTTTTAAAATTTTTAAAATGTTTAGAATATAATTTGTTAACTCTTAAACTTATCCGCAATTACAATAATGACTGCTCTTGCACGCCAAAGCAACAAGCATCATTATAAGCATCAATATCAAATTTTTCTTATGTACAGACACTTTTATCCTATTTTTCTGCGCAAATTTATAAAATTCTTTTTAAATTCGCAATTGCAAATGACAAATATTTCAAACAACACAAATGAATTATTAACTCTAAAAATCAATTAAGATGGCAAAATGTACATTTTTACAGGATTTCAAGGACTTCGCGATGAAGGGTAATGTTGTCGATATGGCTGTCGGTGTTATCATCGGTGGTGCGTTTGGCAAGATTGTAACCAGCATAGTAAACAACATCATCATGCCACCTGTAGGTGTTATTACAGGCGGTGTTGACTTCACCGAACTTAAGCTTACTCTCAAGGAAGCTGTTGTCGAGGGAGAAGAAGTCGTGTCCGAGGCAGTTACACTTAACTATGGACAGTTCATCCAGGACGTCGTAGATTTCCTGATTATTGCATTCTGCATCTTCCTGATGGTCAAGGGTATAGCCAAAATCAACAGGAAGAAGGAGGAAGCACCGGCTCCTGAGCCAGATCCAAAACCCAGCAACGAGGAAGTCCTGCTTACCGAAATCCGTGATCTGCTGAAGAAGAACGGATAAGCAAAATCGCACAACCGGTTTATGTCGTATAGCTCATACGACCTTGAACTTGGCAAAACGCAGCAACAGTTGTTTTTGACCTACATTGTCAAAAATGACTGTTGCTTTTTTATCCATACCGCTACCCGAAACAGCCGTAACCGTACCCATGCCAAAACGCTCATGCAATATACGACTGCCAACAACAACTTCCTGGATAACTGACTTATTTGTCACAGTCTGAGGCATCGGCAATATATCAACACTCCTGTCCGCAGGCACATCAGGTTTTGTCTGGAAAATCCTTCTGAACCTGCGAGTATCGACACCAGTGGATGCTGAATCGGAAGTCAGTACCCTACCCTTTCCATTTGTACGCTGCAAGAAACGCGGGTCAATCTCATTTAGGAATCTAGACGGCTTACACAGTTCAGTCTTGCCAAAACGGAAACGGCTCCTTGCATTTGACAGCAGAAGATATTCCTGAGCACGCGTAATGGCTACATAGAACAACCTTCGCTCCTCCTCCAGCCCGCGTACTGTATCCATACACAACTGATTTGGAAACAAAGTCTCCTCCATACCGACAACAAATACTACACGGAATTCAAGTCCCTTGGCCGAATGTACAGTCATAAGCGTCAGACAATCCTCACTCGTATTACCACCCTGGTCTATATCACTCAGCAGCGATACTTCCTGAAGATAATCATGCAACAGTACGCCCTGACCACTTTGCTGATGCTCATCCACAAAAGCAGCCATACCGTCCAGCAATTCCTGCAAATTCTCCTTCCTGGAAATATCCTCGATATCAGTACTATTGTTAATTTCATTCTGGATACCGCTCCTTTTGACAATATCCAAGGCAAGCGTATGTGCGTCTGTATCTCCAACCTGCGTTGCAAACGAGCCAATCAATGATGTAAAGCGTTCAATCTTAACACGCGTTGAACCGTTTACATCCAACGAGTCAGGATTCATCAGAACCTTCCACGGAGAGACATTCAGCCTGTTTGCAGCATCAAAAACCTTGTCAAGCGTAGTATGCCCGATACCACGCGCAGGATAATTTATCACACGCCTTAGCGCCTCCTCGTCATGCGGATTTACCGCAAGCCTGAAATACGCAATAACATCCTTGATTTCCTTACGCTGGTAGAAACTCAATCCACCGAAAATGATATAAGGTATCGAATTCTTTCTAATAACCTCCTCAAACGGACGGCTCTGCGCATTCGTACGGTAAAGTATTGCCATTTGCGAATACGGGATATGCTCATTCCGATTAAACTCACGTACACAACGAATCACGGCAGTCGCCTCGTCAATGTCCGAATAAGTTTCCAACAGCGAAATTCTCTCACCCATATCCTTGCGCGAATACACGTCCTTATGAATCTGCCCGTTATTATGATGAATCAGCGAATTGGCAGCCTTTACGATAGTCTGCGTACTACGGTAGTTCTCCTCCAATTTGAAAAGCCTTGCACCCTTATACAATTCACTAAAACGCAGAATATTATCAATATTGGCACCACGAAAGCTATAGATACTCTGTGCATCGTCACCGACAACCGCCACACGCATATTACGCTGAGTCAAAAGCCATATAATCTGATGCTGTGCATAGTTAGTATCCTGATACTCGTCAACAAGCACGAATTTAAACCTGTCCTCGTAAGCCTGTACCAAATCCGGATTCTGCCTGAACAACAACCACGTATATAGCAGCAAGTCATCAAAATCCATGACATTCGACATCTTGCATCTGTTCCAATAACGCTGATAAATCTCACCAGTACGCGGAATCCAGGCACGCAAATCAGTCTCGTATGTACCCCTGTCGCTTCTGTAAGCATCCGGAAGAATCAGACAATTCTTGGCATTCGAAATTCTATTTGCAATACTCTTGGGCTTATAAGTCTTGTCATCCAGTTGCATCTCCTTGATAATACTCTTTATCAAAGAGATACTGTCCTGAGTATCATATATGGTAAAATCAGATGCAAATCCGATGCGTTCCGCCTCCCTTCGCAATATACGGGAAAAGATACTGTGGAAAGTGCCCATCCACAAATCTGCAGCGACATCCTCCCCAACCTGAGCGGCAATACGCGAACGCATCTCCCTGGCAGCCTTGTTGGTAAATGTCAGGGCAAGGATATTCCACGGTTTGTACCCTGACTCCAGCAAATAGGCAATCTTGTACGTCAGCACACGTGTCTTGCCCGAACCAGCTCCAGCGATAACCAGAGACGGGCCGTCATTATATTCAACAGCTTCAAGCTGACTCGGATTCAAATCATTCAGATTCATAACGGAAATACAGATAGAATAAAAGTTACGGTCATGACAACAATCACAATCCACGACCATCGGGAGACACCATAGCTGACCATCCTGAGAACATCCGATAGCGAATGAACCGTGCCGGCAACCAGACCATAGGTCAGGGATACCAGTACCAACAGAACGCATAACACCGGGAATAGACCATGAGACCACGGAGAAGGGAACAACGTACCCGTCACCCCCAACAGGGGACTTGTCGGAACGACAGCAGTCAATATCACACCTGCCATACCAACAAACGCTACCAATAAGGCAGCAAGGAAAGCATCACGATTTCTTCGCTTATACAGACCGCTGCAAAGCATGCACCCCACAGCACTAAGCAACATGAGACAATACACAAGCCACACACTTGCAGTATTCTCGACGCCACGTAGCCAGATGTTACGCAATATCTCGTCCATACTACTCCGGATCAGCCTTCAGGTTATCCAGGTCCAATATATGCAACTGCAACGCACGCGTAACCAGTCTGGTAGCATTCACACCCGTTCTTTCATTGCCAGGGAACAAACGGTTAATCAGATCCGTTTGACGCTTTTCCAGCGATTTGGCACCAAACGGCATACCCTTCAGGTTTGCAATCATATCCTTGGTATATCCCAGAGCCAGATGCCTCAGGTAACGCTCATCATATTCATCAATATCATAATCTATCAAGGCATCATCCTGCTGAATCTCGCTCAATACAGACTTACGGAAGCGCACCATGATTTTTTCCAGAATCGGCTCATTGAAAACCAGACGACGTCCGTTCATTACCAGCTGAACATCATCCCGTTGCAACAGATTGCCAGTTTTCAATATTATACCATCAGCACCAGCCGAAAGAGCCTCAATCCACAGACGCTCGTTCAGAATTTCGCCTGTAAAAATCAAAATCTTCAGATCAGCATATTTGTCACGAAGTTGACGGCATATATCAACACCTACTGTCGTACTGCCACCAAGACCAAGGTCAAGAAGAACCAGATCAGGCCTGTCCTGACGCATCAGCTTCCACAGTTCCGATTCATTCTGAGCTGTACCGATTATTTCAGCCTCGGGAATATCTGAACGGAAAATCTGCTCCGTTCCCTTTAGCTCAAGCTGTACATCCTCTACGATAATAACTTTGAATTTTTCCATAATGTTATTATAATTTCGTTATTCTCCACATATAATCTCAGCCCCGGATGTCCGCATGCGGCATCATGCATACGTACAATTTCACGAGCAACCAGAGCATCCGTATTTCCTCCGTCAGGAGTAAACATATTGTCCGGAACATCAACACCCCGTACTGAAAAACGCAGTTCCATGATACTGTCATGTACATACTCCACCATGTCAACAACAACATTATCCCAACATACACCTGCAGATTCGGCTACATTCCTTACAGCCGCCTTGACACGGGAAACCAGTTCGCGACGTACACTTACGTCAAGCGACATCCTCAATGAAGCCTGATGCTGCGCCTGAGTCAGCAACAAAGTATAGATGTCATTATAATAATTCTCCAACTGTTTCAGTTCCCCCGCATCAGTTTCATCTCCCGAAGCTATCTGCCGGATACGCGCAGGATAATACATAGTCTCATGCTTGATAGTAGAAAGACAGTTGTCCAAGACCTGATTATGAACATGCAAGCGGTCCAGTTCAAACTGAATTCTGTTCAACTGCTCACTATGCACCATAATATTCTCCTCATGACTTACCAGCATATAACGCTTGCGGCGAGAAAGCCTCACTGCCATCGTAAAAGCAAACCCCGAAGCGATTACAAGCAAGAAAGTAAATATCAGTGCCCAACGAGCCTCACTCTCCAGAGAATGTAGCCTGGCAGCATAGACAGGCAGGTCAGGATCAGCCGTCAGCTGACGATGAACCTTCATATACTCAGTGTTATATTTACGGTACAAGTTCCACTGATGCTGTTCCATCGCAGAAATACACAACTCATTCAACTGCTCACGCTTGTCTTGCAGAACCCGCTTGTCAGTCAACGAAAGATCCTCGGGAAATACCGACAGACTAACCGCAACACACAAAACCAACATCATCACACGAGGCAGACGGAACCAGAACCTACTACCCTTTCCTATCTCGCTTTCAACACAAAAATCACAGCACTGGAATCTGGACGACATCTTCTTCATGTGCCCAATGATACCCTTGCAGTTCATCAGTCCAAAACCAAATCCCTTATGCTCCTTTCCCCCAATACTCTTGGAATCCCAAACCTTACTGTTATTTATAATATCAACATCATTCTCACTCAGACCACAGCCGTTATCCACAACCGACAACTCAGCATAAGAGTCCGTCTTTTCTACGACAATGGCAATCCGACCGCCTTCAGGAGTAAATTTCAGGGCATTGTCACACAATGTATTAAGCATGAACAGCGTCAGGACATTATCACCCTTCAGCGTTACATCAGTCGTCGGAACCAGAAACTCAACACCTTTCCTCTGATACGTCAGCCTGTTCTTTGAAAGAGTATCCAGGATAGGCTGCAAGGCAAATGTCGATATATTCATAGACAGACTTCCCTGCCTGACCTGAATCCAGCGAGTCAGCAAATCATTCAGTTTAATAATTTTATCAGCCAACTCAATAACATAACTACGGTCATTACTATGCAGCATCCTGTTTATATACGGAACCACACTCTCGGCAAGCGATACCTTGGCACGACGTTCGATATGCGACAGCTTTTCGTACTCCAGCCTGCCAGCAGCCTCCTTCGTATTCTCCTTCAAGACCTCGAGCCTCTCCAACAACTCATCGACTTGCATACGACTCTTACGGTTAACATATCTGACCAGAATCCAGAAAGACAAAATCACAAGAACGGCAACCAACCCAACAAGACTCAGTCGCAGATACAGAATCTTGTTATACTGAGCCAGTTCATCAGCACGTGCACCCTCCTCCAAATCCTGGCGCATATCGTTCAAACGTTCCAGGAACCTCTGCCTGTAAGCCAAAGCCCCGACCGTATCATTCAATGCACTGCAGGACAGGGAAAGCTGTTCGTAAATCCTCGCTTCCCAGTAAGGCACTCGCAATGAATCACGCCCATGCTGGATGTCAATCAGCGTCAATGCCGTATCCAGCAAGGCAACACACTCCTCATAACGACCTTTGTTAAATAGCAGTTCAGACTCCGTCCTCAAAACGTTAACCTCCTGGAAGATATCACCATAAAAATGGAAAATATCCCTTGACATTCTCATCAAGGCCAAGGGAGAACTGTCATCAAAAGTAAATTTAGCCTGCGGCACATCATGGTCATAATACCCCTCGACCATCGATCCAATATAATTCAACGCCCCCGAACGATGTTCGCGAATCAGCCTCTGCTGTTCAGGCCTCTCAAGAGCCAGAGCCAAAGCCTGCAGGCAATTAGCCTGGAAATACAGATTATCCGTTTTCTCGGCAACCGTATATGCATGCATCAGATTGTCAAACTCCTCAACAGCAACAGTTGCACTGTCACCCGAAATAAATCCGCCCGTACCCAGCATATACAGATACGAAATCCACTCACTCGTGTCACGCACTGCAGTTACTTTAGGGTCAACATAGTAAATCTCAGCACGGGACAACGAATCCTGGCTGTTATAAAAATAATACGTACTGGCAATGATATGCATTTCGCTTGTCGCATACGTCACCCTGTTAACCGACATAGGCGACAGATACTCAGTCTCCTGCTCAATACGCCTTGTGCGACCCTCAGCACTATGCCAGGCACGGTAAAAAATCCTCAAATCTCCCGTACGCTGCGATATCTTCATGCGCATTACATCAGCACACAGCAGTTCGACCTGATTATTAGTCAACAAATAGACACTGTCCAAAATATCCAGTGCCTCGGAAAAACGCATCTCGTGATAAGCAACAAACGCCAGATGATTCAGAGCCTGCGCCCGACCATCAACATAACCATCACTTAATTCAAACGCCCTCCTCGCATAACGTCTGGACAGGTCACAGTCCGAATATCGCAAGGCATAAGCCCGATTATTATATGCATCAGGCTTACAAGTATCACGTCTGCCGCACGACGAACATATTGCAGCAAATCCGAATACAGCAAATAGTATGCGAAGTATCAGCTTGATTGTAATCCGTAAAATTTAGTTTGCAGAAAGCACACGGTCAATCTCATTAAATTTTTCACCACGATTCAGTTTCAGGTAAATCCTGTACAACGGCCTGCCCCATCGTTCAATCGCCTGAGGCTGCAGCTTACGTACCATTTCCATGGGCTTCTCGGCAAGACGCAACAGATTCAGCACCTTACGGTCATTCTTCTCAGCCAAGGAAAGGTTCAGCAGCGAAACACCCTTGTTATACCACGCATCAGCATAAGCCGAATCCCGTTTCAGACACTCGTCGCACATCCTGATACATTCCTCATAGTCATGTCTGCTCAAGGCAATCATACTCTTGGCAAACCAGAAATTCGGAATCTCCGTGTCCAGCAACATAAGCGAATCAGTAATAACCGAAGCCCTGTCCAGATTATCATGGCGAATATCCCAGTCGATAAGATTCAAAAAGAAATAATCATACTTAGGATAAGCCCTTACACCTTCCTCCAAGCCCAAGACCCAGTTAACACTATCACCCACGGCAGCATAGGACCTGCACTTATACTCCATCAGCACAGCACGGTCACCCTCGTTACCATAGTCGATAGACGACTGGACATATTTCAAGACATCATAAGGCCTGTTCTCATTCATTGCACAGACTACAGCCCAGCACGACACAAGACCAAGGACCGAATCAGGCTCGTTGCTCATCGTGGCAAGATACATGTCAAAATAAACATATGCATCAGCCCATTTCTCCTTTCTCAGCAAAAACTTACCACCGCCCAGCAGATTGGCACGATGAGGCGCCAGTAACTTCCTGCCCTTGTCAGCATACCGTCTTGCGACATCGACCGAATCGCACTTCCTGACATAATGGTACATCATATATACCGACTTAAACATCCTCAGCGTATCCAGCTTCTGTTTCAGGTAAGCCTTCTGATTCAGGTCCTCATTTATACTCTGCTCCAGAAGAGCACAGACATAGTAACCCTCAGCACGCACAGCATCAGGAACACCAGGTTTCGAGATACTGTCCAGCAATATCCCCTCAATCTTCTCCTGTCCGTTACCCGACTTGACAGCGGCATAAGCCTCCTTGATACGGGTCTTCACAGTTACCTTTTTGGCAGCCTGAAGACCCGTAGCAAGAAATAGCAATATAAATATAATGCCAACCCTGCGCATTTATTTGACATACTGCTCCATTTCCTTTGCGGCAGCAGCATTACCAGTATTCTTGTAGATAGTCTGCAAAGGACGTGCCCAACGGTCGGGCTTATCAGGCTCAGCATCACGTATCTTCTCAAAATACGGCTGGGCATTTTTGAAACACTTCTTAACCTCAGCCTCTGCTGCATTAACCTGAGCCTGTGACCTCATAACCTTGCCCGACACGGCACGGTACTTCTCCAGACCCATCTCATACCAGCAGTAGCCGCAATTGTAGAAGGCATCCAGATACGCAGGATCCAACTCACCGGCCTTCTGGAAGAACTTGATAGCCTCGTTATAGTTCTTAGCACTATACATGGCAAAGCCACGACAATAGTTCGCAATCTTATTATCAGGATACTTGGCAATCAAGTCCGCCGTATAGGCATTTACCTCGTCCTTGTTCTCCTTCTGCGAATAATAACCCATCAACTGCTGCATAGCATTCTCGCCAGCCTCGTTATTCGCATACTCGCTAATAATCTTCTTCAGCTCAGCAATCCACTCATCCGTCTTACCAGACTGCTTCAGAATCTGGGCACGCGAACCGATTACAAAGTTACGGCTTGCCTCGTCATCATACTGCAGGGCCAAATCATAATACTTAGCCATAACATCAAAGTTCTTGGCATTCGAAGCAGTAAGATAAACATTAAACGCATGCTTGGCAATAGGCTCTTTGGGATTCTTTACACCCTCAGCCTCGGCAACCTCGGGATAAGACTTGGCATAGTTGACATACGCATCCAGAGCCTTACAAGCCTCGTCCAGTTTCTTGTCCATGATACAGAACTGACACAGGTAAGCAAGATACAAGTTGGACGTTGACAGCTTCAGCTCAGCATTCTTGATACTCAGCACCTGCATCTCATCCTTTTTGTTACCATAGGTAATCTCACCGTGACAACCCTCACACAGACCATACACTCCCTTACCAAAGACAGTGACGTCAAACTTCTCCTTGTCATGCTGGAAATACTGCAACTGGTTATTGATAATAATGGTTGACATATCATCCAAGGCACGATACACATCAAACATCTTCTTCTCAGGCACCAGCCCCGTAGCCAAAGCCTCGTTTGCCTTGTCCAGACCCTCAACGCTCAGTTTCTCCAGTTTCTCCTGGTTCTCGATAATCAACCTGTCGTTACTGGCATTACCCTTTGCCTGTTCAGCACGTATCTCAGCATTCAGCGCCTGAATCTGAGTATCATATTCAACAGCAGCAGTCACCAGCGCATTGGCAGCCTTTTTCTTTGCAGCAGCCTCCTTCTTTGCAGCCTTGGCAGCCTCCTTCTCCTCAGGTGTCTGAGCCATTATGCCGGTAGCAAGCGCCAGCACAGCAACACAACATAAGAACTTTTTCATAATAATTGATATTAGGTTAATAGTTACTAATCCTTGTTATCCGTATTCTCCTGGGTCTCGGACATTCCCTCCTGTACCGAACTAGCCTCAGCCTCGGTTACAGCTTCATCATCCTCATCCTCGCTGCGGGGAACCACACACACATGGCTGATACTGTCATTGCGCTTCTTCAGTTCAATAACCTTTGTACCCTGCGTAGCACGATTCTTTGTCTCCTTGATTACATCCACATGCATACGGATAGTAATACCACTCTTGTTAATAATCATCAGGTCATCATCCTCTTTGACAACCTGCAGGGTGATTAGTTTACTTTCATCCACAAGATTCATAGCCTTCACACCCTTTGCATGACGTCCAGTCTTGCGGTAAGCCTCGACACTCGTGTACTTACCCCAGCCCTTGTCACTCATCACCAGGATGTTCTCGTTCTCGGGATCGTTCACCACTGCCATACCAATAACCTCGTCCTCAGGATCATCCACATCCAGTATGATACTCTGCACACCAGTACTTACGCGACCCATGGCACGCACCTGGTCCTCGTTGAACCGGACGGCACGACCGTTACGGTTAGCAACCACAATCTCGTCAGTACCATTCGTCAGGTTCACGGCAATCACACGATCCTCGTCACGGATAACAATAGCATTCACGCCGTTTGCACGCGGACGGCTGTACTCTGTCAGACGCGTCTTCTTGATAATACCCTGCTTCGTGGCAAACACAACATAGTGGTTCTGGCAGAACTCAGCATCCTGCAACTTGCGTATCAGCAGACAAGCCTCGATAGTATCACCCGACTCAATCTGCAGGATATTCTGTATGGCACGCCCCTTGGTAGCCTTCGTGCCCTCGGGGATATCATACACACGCAACCAATAGCAACGACCACGACTCGTAAAGAACATCATCGTGTTATGCATCGTACCCGTGTAGATATGCTCGATAAAGTCATTGTCACGCGTAGCAGAACCCTTGGAACCTATACCGCCGCGACCCTGAGCCCTGAACTCAGCCAGAGGAGTGCGCTTGATATAACCCATGCGGCTAATTGTAACCACAACCTCGTCATCAGCATAGAAATCCTCAGCATTAAACTCCTCAGCACTCGGCATTATTTCAGTCTTGCGCTCGTCAGCATACTGTTCCTTTACCTCCTGCAACTCGTCCTTGATAACCTTGCGGCAAAGCTCGTCATTAGTCAGTATCTCGTTGTAGTAGGCAATCTTCTTCTGCAACTCATCATACTCGTTATGCAAATCCAACTGACGCATGTTAGTCAGCTGTGCAAGACGCATATCGACAATAGCCTTACTCTGCAGTTCGTCCAGACCGAAACGCTGTTCCAGGTTTGCCTGAGCATCAGCCGGAGTCTTGCTCGCCCTTATAATCTTCACTACCTCGTCGATATTGTCACTTGCAATAATCAGGCCCTCCAGGATATGAGCACGCTCCTCGGCCTTCCGCTTGTCAAACTTGGTACGACGAATAACCACATCATGACGGTGCTCGACAAAATCGGCAATACAGTCACGCAGTGTCAGCAGACGGGGGCGTCCCTTGACCAGAGCAATGGCGTTCACGCTGAAGCTCGTCTGCAGCGGAGTCATCTTGAACAACTTGTTCAGCACGACACGCGCATTGGCATCACGCTTCACATCCACCACAATACGCATACCCTCGCGGTCCGACTCGTCATTGGCATTGCTTATACCATCAATCTTACCCTCCTTGACCAAATCGGCAATATACTCAATCAGCTGAGCCTTGTTCACACCGTACGGAATCTCGGTAATCACAATCTTATCATGCTGCTCGCCAGCCTCGATGTCAGCCTTGGCACGTATGATTATACGGCCTCGCCCTGTCTCGTAGGCATCCTTGATACCCTGCAGACCCATGATATATGCACCCGTCGGGAAGTCAGGTCCCTTGACGTAGTTCATCAATGCCGCACTGTCCATTTCGGGGTTATCCACAAACGCCACACATGCATCGATAACCTCACCTAGGTTGTGCGTAGGAATATTCGTAGCCATGCCGACGGCAATACCCGTAGCGCCGTTCACCAGCAGGTTCGGAATACGTGTCGGCATAACCGTAGGCTCCTGCAGCGTATCGTCAAAGTTGTTGGTCATGTCAACCGTCTCCTTATCCAGATCCTGCATCATCTCCTCGCCCATACGACTCAAGCGCGCCTCGGTATAACGCATGGCAGCAGCACCGTCGCCGTCCACCGAACCAAAGTTACCCTGACCGTCAATCAGCGTATAACGCATGTTCCATTCCTGCGCCATGCGCACCAGAGCACCATACACCGAACTGTCACCATGCGGATGATACTTACCCAGAACCTCACCCACGATACGCGCACTCTTCTTGTAAGGCTTGTTATGAGTATTTCCCAGCCCCTCCATACCATACAGGATACGGCGGTGCACAGGCTTAAAGCCGTCACGCACATCCGGCAATGCTCGGGCCACAATCACACTCATCGAGTAGTCGATGTAGCTCTTTTTCATCTCCGATTCGATATCAACCGGGATTATTCTTTCACGATCTTCCATTGATAGATATAATTAGTTATTTTTGCTATTCAGATACACAGACGCCAAAACGCGTCATTTCCGTACAAAATTAAGCAAAAAACACGAAATAAGCAAGAAAAAGCCTAAATTATTAATGTACACGCGCGAACATGAACATTATTTAACCCAATAAGCCCCTCCACGCCATTCGACCATAGCCTCCTCACCCGACATTACATGCCACGAGAGCATTACACCCTCGTCATCCGTGACGACCACTATCGGTCCCTCTACAACACTCCCGTCAGGAAAAAAAATCCTGTTCCACCCCGTCTTCATCTGCGTCGTCGCATGACACGTATCGGCTTCTCCTTCACGATATCAATCGTACGCTTCCTGGCCTTGTCCCCACGAATGTCATGCGGAGCAAGACGGACGTTCGCACTATCCGCGACACCCGTTCCGGCGGCTTTCGGAGCCAGTACGGTATCATTCAGCAATTTCCCGTCATTCTCGTTCTTTGTGACAGGCTTGGCATGATACCGCACCATCACCATCCTGTTCAGGGACAGACAACCGAAAGCACCATTGCTGACAGGAATATAAACGTTACCCGAAATATTCCTAATCCTATACTTACGGAACCTCTCAGGACATACATACCTCACCTCGTGGGGCCCGTTTCCGCCAATCCGCTGCGATACACCGGCAATACTGTCGTTCTCGAAAGTTACACGCAACAGCGCATAGGCATCCTCGGCACCGTAAGCCGAGAAGAACAGCGTCTCGAACGCCCACATCAGATTATCTGCAGGATGATACGTCGTATCAGCATCCAGGGTGAACGTATAGATATTATCCAACTCATTCGCCAGCAATATAGCATGCGACCTCAGCGTCCACACGTTAGCCGTATCACCCTCTGTCTTCAGGTTCGAATACATACTCTGCTCCTGATGCTCAACACCCACATCCTGTGCCATGATGTCAAGACGTTTATAGACATTCAGATATATATCGTTGAATTTCTCCGAGTTACGGCACCAATATACAAGTGATGAATCAAGTTCAGCACGACTTACCCCATGCTTTCTCAGTGCAGACTCGACCATCAAGCACATATTCTCGTCCCGATTACCAGGCATCTGCTCTGCCATAGCCTCGGCCAGGTGATAGTCAACCAGAACATCCTCCATCTTCCCACTGGACAGCACCCCATGCGGAATCCCCTCACTACACGAGGCAAACACCATCGCAACGGCAGACAAAATCACGAGAACACGACTCACCGCACAGACAATTAGCTATCGGACTTCATATAATACTTTCGGCAAAACAGAATCAATGCCGTCACGCCACAGGTGATGCTCGAATCAGCAATATTGAATATCGGAGAGAAGAATATAAAATCATTCCCACCGCATACAGGCATCCAGTCAGGCCAACGCCATTCGACCAAGGGGAAATATAGCATATCCACCACACGGCCATAGAACAGCGATTCGTAACCCGTCCCCCACGGCACAAACTCAGCAACCGAAGGATAAGGCGGATTATTGAAAACCATGCCATAGAACATACAGTCTATGATATTACCCGCTGCACCTGCCTGTATCATGCTCAGGCAAACGACATAAACCCATCCGGTACCACGTCTGATGACACGCATCATATACCAGGCAATCCATCCTACGGCAACGATGCGGAACGACGTCAGGAAAATCTTGTCAACCAGCTCCATGCCGAAAGCCATACCGTTGTTCTCGACAAAAGCAATCTTGAACCACCCCGTAACATCAATCACCTCGTGCAGAGCCATGTGCGTCTTGACCCATATCTTGACACACTGGTCAAGACATACAATGCCCAATATGAGCAATGTCGAAGCCAGAAACTGATTCCTTATCCTTCGATTCTTCACCTGCAATGCCAACACTAACCTATTCTGTTCACCTTAATCTCGGTACCCTCCAAGACAATCTCGTTAGCCAACACCTGACTGGCAATATAGTCACGGTTTGCAGCCAGACAGGCACGGTTGTCCTGGGTATCGGGCAGGGTCAGCACAATACGGTCCGAAATCTCGAACCCACTGTCCTTACGCAACTGCTGTACGGAACGTATCAGCTCACGTGCCAAGCCCTCCAGACGCAGTTCCTCGGTCACCGTCAGGTCCAACGCAACCGTCAGCGTACCCTGATTCGTCACGCTCCAGCCCGGAATATCCTCGCTGTATATTTCGACATCTTCCAGCTCGATGACGACATCCTGGCCATCAACATTCAATGCAACGCTTCCGCCCTCAAGCACGGCAATCTGCTCCTGCGACATAGCAGCGACAGCAGCAGCGACAGACTTCATCTGCTTGCCAAACTTCTTACCCATTGTACGGAAATTACACTTAACCCTCTTGACCAGCATACCGTCACCCTCGACAAACTCAATCTCCTTGACGTTCACCTCGTCCAGTATCAGCCTGCTCATAGCCTGGATGCGTAACCGCTGTTCTGCATCCAAAGCAGGGATAGCCACACGCTGCAAGGGCTGCTTGACACTAATCTGCTCCTTCTTGCGCAGAGAGTGAATCATGCTCGTTATCTGCTGAGCCAGAGACATACGCAATTCCTGCTCCTGGTCAATCAGAGACAGGTCACACTTGGGGAACTGAGCCAGATGCACACTCTTCACATCCTTATCGCCGCATGCCTCGTGCAAGTCACGATACAGCATGTCGGCATAGAAAGGAGCAATCGGAGCCATCAGCCTGGCAACAGTCTCCAGACAGGTATATAGCGTCTGGTATGCCGACAGCTTGTCAATCGTCATTTCATCACCCCAGAAACGCTTCTTGGACAGACGCACAAACCAGTTGCTGACATTGTCGATGACGAAAGCCTGAATCAGACGACCTGCACGCGTTGGCTCGTATGCTTCGTAGCAAGACTCAACCTCGCGCACCAGCGTATTCAGCGAAGACAAAATCCAACGGTCCATCTCAGGACGCTCTACAGCAGGAACACCAGGCTCCTCATTGCACCATCCATCTACATTGGCATACATTGCCAGGAACGAGTAGCTCTGATACAGTTTGCCAAAGAACGAACCCGTAACCTCCTTGACACCGTCGGTATCAAACTTCAGGTTATCCCACGGCTGCGAGTTGGTAATCATATACCAGCGCACAGCATCACTGCCATACTGCTCGATAGCCTCGAACGGATTAACCGTATTGCCCAAATGCTTGGACATCTTCAGTCCGTTCTTGTCCAGCACCAGACCGTTCGAAATAACAGCCTTGTAAGCAACGCTGTCAAACACCATCGTAGCAATGGCGTGAAGCGTAAAGAACCATCCGCGCGTCTGGTCAACACCCTCGGCTATGAAGTCTGCCGGATAACACTTACCACTGTCCAGCAGTTCCTTGTTCTCAAACGGATAGTGAATCTGGGCATAAGGCATGGCACCCGAATCAAACCACACGTCAATCAGGTCCAGCTCACGCTTCAGCACTGCCCCGCTCTCACCCACCAGGAATATCTGGTCAACATACGGGCGGTGCAAGTCTATCCTGTCGTAGTTCTCCTGCGACATGTCACCCGGAACAAACCCTTTATCCTTCAACGGATTGGACTCCATCACCCCAGCGGCGACAGCCTTCTCAATCTCGGCATACAGCTGCTCCAGGCTCTCAATGCAAATCTCTTCTCGTGTCTCGCGGTTACGCCAAATAGGCAACGGAGTACCCCAATAACGGCTACGGCTCAGATTCCAGTCATTCAGATTCTCCAGCCACTTGCCAAAACGCCCCGTACCCGTACTCTCGGGCTTCCACTGTATCGTTTTGTTCAACTCCATCATGCGCTCCTTGGCAGCCGTCGAACGGATGAACCAACTGTCCAGCGGATAGTACAGCACAGGCTTGTCCGTGCGCCAGCAATGAGGATAGTTGTGCGTATGCTTCTCAATCTTGAAAGCCGTACCCTCGTCCTTCATCTCGATACAGATCATCACATTCAGGTCCATATCTTTCGCAGCGGCCTTCTCGTCATACTTTCCGCCCACGTTATACTTCGGGTCATACGCATTCTTCACAAAGGCACCCTCGTGACGGGCATACTCTTCCTTGTATACACATTTGTCATAGAACGCAGGATCCATATCTTCACGCACAAAATACTTGCCCGTGAAATCAACCATAGGACGTGTGTCACCAGCCTTGTCAACCACAAACAGGCTCGGTATGCCCGCATCCTTGGCAACCTTGGCATCGTCCGCACCAAAAGTCGGTGCAATGTGCACGATACCCGTACCATCCTCGGTAGTGACATAGTCGCCCGGGATTACGCGGAACGCCTCATCCTCCTTAACTACAATCTGGTCATTCTCAATCGCACAAGGCTTAATCCATGGCATCAGCTGACGGTATTTCAGCCCCACCAGGTCAGTACCCTTGCCGCGCCACAGGATTTCCAGTTCCTTGCCCTCTTCAGCCTGGAAATAGGCAGCAAGACGAGATTCGGCAACAATATACACAGCCTCCTCGTCCGAATACGGGTTCCTGCCCTTCACAGCAACATAGTCAATCTTGGGTCCCACACACAATGCCGTGTTCGAAGGCAATGTCCACGGAGTTGTCGTCCAAGCCAGAATATAGACAGGCAGCTCACAATTATGAATTATGGATTGTGAATTATGAATTATTCTAAACTGAGCCGTTACCGTAGTATCCTTCACATCACGGTAGCAACCGGGCTGATTCAGCTCATGCGATGAAAGACCCGTACCTGCAGCAGGACTGTAGGGCTGAATCGTATAACCCTTGTACAGCAAATTCCTGTCATACAACTGCTTCAGCAACCACCACAGACTCTCGATATACTTATTGTCATACGTGATATACGGATGCTCCATATCCACCCAGTAGCCCATACTGTGACTCAGGTCTGTCCACTCACTCGTGTACATCATCACATTCTCGCGGCACTTGCGGTTGTACTCGTCAATGCTTATTGTCTTGCCAATATCCTCCTTGGTGATACCCAGTTCCTTCTCGACACCCAACTCCACAGGCAGGCCATGAGTATCCCAACCTGCCTTGCGCTTGACCTGATAACCCTTCATCGTCTTGAAGCGGCAGAACACATCCTTGATACTGCGTGCCAGGACATGGTGAATACCGGGATGACCGTTAGCCGACGGAGGACCCTCGAAGAAAATAAACGAAGGACAACCCTCACGCTCAGTAATACTCTTGTGGAACACATCTTCCTCATCCCACTTCGCCAACACCTCGCGATTAACCTCGCTCAAGTTCAGCTTTTCGTGCTTGGCAAACTTACCCATATATCTTATTAAATTCAATTTTTATTAGACAAAATCGCACGCAAAGATACAAAAAATCACAAATAACACAAAAAAATGGACTACCTTTGTAGTCGTAAAGCAACAAAACCATAAAATTCATTCCAACTATGAAAAGAAAACTGATGACATTAGCAGCCATATTACTGGCAAACGCATACTCCCCTGCACAGGACAGCATACCATCATACATACCTCAGGACCAGTTACCTGCTCTTATCAACATAATGCCGGCACCACCCGCCTTCGACAGCCCCGAGTTTGGCAACGACATGATATGCTACTGCTGGGGCAAGCAACAACGTCAAGACAAGGAACGCCTTGCTGTCGCCATTGCCGATGCCGAATGGGACAACCACGTCAAGGTCTATGCACGCTGGCAGGAAGCCTTCGGCCTGGAAATTACACCCACAGGAACACCACAGATTTGGAAACTGTTGGAAACAAGCCTCGCAACAACCGACCCCATGCGCATCCAGACGAAGGCATACTACAAACGCCAACGCCCCTTCGAGCGATTTGACGAAACAATGCCATCGCACGAAGAGGACGCTTTGCGAGGCGAAGGCAGCTACCCCTCGGGACACAGCCTTCGCGGTTGGACAATATCACTTATTCTGGCACAGGTTGCACCACAGCGTGCCACCGAAATTTTTGTTCGCGGCTGGGAATACTGCAACAGCCGCGTTATTGTAGGAGCTCACTGGCAAAGCGACGTTGACGCAAGCCGAACGGCAGCCAGTGCAGGATACTGTGCCCTGCAGGGCAGCAAGGCCTTTATCACCCAGATGCATAAAGCACAGGCCGAATACAAGGCCAAGACCACCCAGGTACACGTCAGCACGAGAAAGCAACGGTGAGTCCTGCCATCACGATGCTGACCATCGACATCAGCTTAATCAAAATGTTCAGCGAGGGACCACTGGTATCCTTGAACGGATCACCCACGGTGTCACCTACGATTGTAGCCTTGTGAGCGAACGAGCCCTTGCCTCCGAAGTTGCCCTCCTCGACCATCTTCTTGGCATTATCCCAGGCACCGCCGGCATTGGCCATGAATACAGCCAGCGTAAAGCCTCCGGCCAGACCGCCCACCAGCAAGCCCAGCACACCGGCAACACCGAGCACGATACCCACGACGATGGGTATTGCAATAGCTAACAACGACGGGAATATCATCTCGTGCTGTGCAGCACGTGTAGATATCTCGACGCACGACCCATAATCAGGCGTTGCCTTACCGTCCAGGATGCCCTTGATTTCGCGGAACTGACGACGCACCTCTTCAACCATCTTCTGTGCTGCACGACCCACAGCCTCCATAGTAAGACCGCAGAACAGGAACGCAGCCATGGCACCGATAAATGCACCCACCAGCACACGCGGATTCATCAGGTTTACCTGGAAATAATTCATAAAGTCCGGAATCGTAGCCTGCGAAGCCGAAATCACCTCGCCCTTCAGGTTAGTCAGCGTCGTACCTGTACGCTCCATCGCAATCTTAATTTCCTCGATATACGAAGCCAGCAAAGCCAGAGCCGTTAGTGCGGCAGAACCAATGGCAAATCCCTTGCCAGTGGCAGCAGTGGTGTTACCCAGGGCATCCAGCGCATCAGTACGGTGACGTACCTCCTCGCCCAGTTCGCTCATCTCGGCATTACCGCCGGCATTGTCGGCAATGGGACCATAGGCATCAGTCGCCAGCGTTATACCCAATGTGGAAAGCATACCCACGGCAGCTATACCAATACCATACAGACCATGCGACAGGGCACTGGCAGACATTTCCATATCAAACCCGTTGGCACACAGGTAGCTGAGCATGATAGCCACACCGATTGTAACCACAGGGATACAGGTCGAAATCATACCCGTACCAATACCCTTGATGATAACCGTAGCCGAACCCGTCAGACCAGCCTCCGAAATCTTCTGCGTAGGCTTGTAGCTGTGACTGGTATAATACTCGGTAGCCTGACCGATTATAACACCTGCCGCCAAACCCGATATGACCGAGAACGACAGACCCAGCCAGTTTTCAATACCTAATAGATATAGTATGGCAAACGTAGCAACTGCGATAAGCACGGCAGATACATTAGTTCCAATGGCCAGCGAGCGCAACAGGTCACGCATCGTAGCACCCTCCTTGGTACGCACCAGATAGATACCCAGGATGCTCAGGAACACACCCACTGCAGCAATCAGCATCGGAGCAATCACAGCCTTCATCTGCATATCGCCGCTAATTGCAAACGCCGTTGCGCCCAGAGCCGCCGTTGACAGTATCGAGCCGCAGTAACTCTCATACAGGTCAGCACCCATACCGGCAACATCACCCACGTTGTCACCCACGTTATCCGCAATAGTAGCAGGGTTGCGCGGGTCATCCTCGGGAATATCGGCCTCGACCTTGCCCACGATATCAGCACCCACGTCGGCAGCCTTGGTATAGATACCGCCACCCACACGCGCAAACAAAGCCTGGGTCGAAGCACCCATGCCAAACGTCAGCATCGTCGTTGTAATCGTAATCAAAGCCACGCTGTCACCAGAGTAGAACTGACTCAGTACCAGAAACCAGACAGCTATGTCCAGCAAGCCCAGACCAACCACCGTCAGACCCATCACGGCACCCGAACGGAAAGCAATCTTCAGTCCCCCGTCCAGGCTCACACGGGCAGCATTGGCAGTACGCGCACTTGCATACGTAGCAGTCTTCATACCAAAGAAGCCAGCCAAACCCGAGAAGAAGCCACCCGTAATAAAGGCAAACGGAACCCACGGGTTCTGCCACTTCAGTACATAAGCCATAAAGGCAAAGATGACTGCCAGCACCACAAAGACCACAGTCACCACCTTGTACTGCTGTTTCAGGTACGACATTGCACCGCTGCGGACATAGCCCGCAATCTCACGCATACGAGGCGATCCCTCGTCCGCAGCCATCATCGAGCGGAAGAAGCAGAACGCCATTCCCAGTGCCACCACCGAAGCGACCGGCACCAGCCAAAAAGCAAAAGGAATACTCATTGTTGTGTGTATTAGATTTATAGGTTAATTTTACAACATATCACACAAAGGTACAAACAAATTATCACACCGGCAAACAAAAACAGCAACTTTTTCATTTGCCGGCACAAAATCTATCTGGCTCCCTATAAATCATATATATTTCATACACACCTTATGTCTAATCATATACTAACCATATACTAACCATAGCTTAGCTCCCACTCACCTCCCACACATGTTCGCTACTTGCTCAGTATTTGTCCGCTACTTGTCCAGTATATGTCCAGTCATACACTGGACATATACTGGACATATACCGAGCATCTACTGGACATATACCGGACATATACTATGGCTGATTGCTTGTTTCATGCTTGCTACATGCTTGCTACACTATAGATAAACACTTGTTATATTGGAATTATTCAGGTGATGAATATAAGATTGTCCGTACCGAAAACGTCATCTTACCTTACACTGAGCAAATATATAAAAATTTAAGATGTATAACTTGAATTCGCTGAAAAATGTTTATATTTGTAATCGGATTCGCACTCGTGCGGCTTTCATCTAGGTTTTTGTCAATACCCGTTAAACGTAATATCCACAAACTAATATATGGCGTCAAGCCTGCGTTAAATGAAAAAACTGACCTTATTACCGCGAATTATCATCGCTATACTGTTAGGCGTACTGCTGGGACAGTGGATGCCAGAAGCCGGAGTACGTGTGTTCGTGACCTACAACTATCTGTTCAGTCAGTTTCTGGGATTCCTGATTCCCCTGATTATTATCGGACTGATAGTGCCAGCCATATCCGAAATCGGGCAATCTGCCGGACGTCTGCTGCTGCTGACCGTAGGACTGGCATATGCCGACACCATAATCGCCGGACTGCTGGGATACGCAACCGGCACGACCCTGTTTCCCTCTCTGGTTGCCCAAAACGCCTCGTTGGCTGTAGATAAAGCCGACAAGCTGATACCATTCTTCACACTGGACATACCACCCATACTGGACGTAATGGCAGCATTGGTCAGCTCCTTCGTCATAGGCATCGGCATCGCCTATAGCGACTCACCGACGCTGAAGCAAGCCAGTCAGGAATTTCGCACAATCATGGAGAAGACCATCCAGGTGGCAATCATCCCATTGCTGCCGCTCTACATCTTCGGCATATTCCTAAGCATGACCTACACAGGCGAAGCATATCGCATTATTATCATATTCGCCAAGGTTATCTGCATAATATTTATATTGCACATCCTAATCCTGCTGTACGAGTACCTGATTGCCGGCATTATGGCAAGAAAGAATCCGCTGCGCCTGCTGGCAAATATGCTGCCTGCCTATCTAACGGCACTGGGCACATCATCCAGCGCAGCAACAATTCCCGTCACACTGCGCCAGACCCTGAAAAACGGTGTAAGTAACGAAATTGCCAGTTTCTGCATCCCACTTTACGCAACGATACATCTGTCCGGTTCGATGATGAAGATTACATGCTGCGCCTTGACCGTATGCCTGATTATCGGACTGCCCCACTCGTTCCCACTCTTCATGCACTTCATACTGATACTGGGCATCTGCATGGTGGCTGCCCCCGGTGTTCCTGGCGGAGCCGTAATGGCAGCACTTGCTCCATTAGGTGGAATTTTGGGCTTCAACTCCGATGCCCAGGCCCTGATGATTGCCCTGTACATAGCCATGGACTCGTTCGGTACCGCCTGTAACGTTACCGGTGACGGAGCCCTTGCCATAATCACCGAACAGCTTCACAAGGACAAGTAAAACTCCTCCCAGAGGGGGGGGGCGTTTACGATAAATCCAATACTTTTTCATGTATTTGTGGTAGAAAGATTTGTTTAACCCTTTCTACCACTTTTTCTTGTGCAATCTCTATACCTTTGCAACATAAAAGCAATGTGAAAAATAAGAAATTTAATAATACAAATAAAACATCAAATGAAGAAAGTTTTACTTATTCTTACAATGCTCACGACAGGTTTCTGCAATATGTGGGCAGATGTTTCCGATTACTATTTAGATCGTACCGGGTGGTATCTTTCCGCCCGAATAAATTAAATAATGCGTATTACGGCAACAAGCGAAAAATATATAAAATTAATATAGACAAATGAAAAAACTTTCTACTCTAATTTTGATGCTGCTTTTCGGCATCGGTAATGTATTAGGTGCAGTGGATACTCAGGTAATTAAGGTCTCAACTGCAGCCAATCCAGAGCATGTATATTTTATGCATGCGCAAAACAACGATAGTTATTTTGCAACAAGCAATACTTATGCAAGCAACACTCCGTCCAGTGCGGCAAAATTTGCTTTCTATCAGGCAAAGGACGGAAATAATAATGTAATAGAAAACGCCTATTATATCTATTGTGTTGATACTGGCAAATGGATGTCTTATGATAAGTCCGGCAGTTATAGTGCTGGTAAGGGATTTGTCAAAATGGTAGGTGACGACCCCAATTATTTCTGTTTAGAATATGTAACTACTGCAGCAGATAGCAAAAAAGGTTATAGAATCCGTCCATATTATTCAAATGGAAACCTTCCAAACATATATCTTAATTGGTATGAAGGGGCCAGTTCAAATACTGGAAACTCAATAGGACTCTGGACGGATGATGCCAGTGCTGATGCGGGTAGTGGCTGGGCTTTCATTGAGGTTCCAAGATATAATCATTTCTATCGGATAAAGAGTGGTAGAAGCAATAAATATCTGACAAATGGGAAGACGGTGGATACTAAAGATAACAGTACATTGTTCTTTTATACCAATAATGGTGGCCTGCTTCAGGTTTCTTCCGCCCAGTATATGTATTGTTCCGGAGCACGTGCAAACTATAGTTTACAGGATACATCTTACCCTGCGACGATAGAACCTAATACACATGTTGCAGGCTCTGTTCAATTCAAGATAAACGGACAGTATGCTTATGTTGAGGATAACGGTAACGAACTCTGGGGATGCTCGTGGAATGGTAGTATCTGGACAGGTTCGTGGTTGGGCACCTGGGAAGGAAACGGTTATGCTTGGTATATCGAGGAGGTTGAGTTACTTGAGGATGAGAACGCAGGAAAATTAGGTTATCATACTGTTGAAGCCAATAATGCACTGAGGGAGGCTTTGGATAGTGACCCGACACAGTTGGCTTCTGCAATAGAAACTTTCAAGGCATCTGCTATTGTTATGCCAGAAGTAGGGAAAAAATATGCTTTCATGGGTATTACAGACAAGAATAACTATATATTAGGTCAGAATTCGACAGTCGAAGGAAAGACCGACCGTATGGCGGTTTCACAAACTGTTTCGTATCCAAACTATATCTTTACTCTGCAGCAAGACAATAAACTACAAGCATCAAACGGCAATTATGTGATTAATAATTCCAGTGGTATGCTAAAACTTGGCGGTGGCAGCCAAAGCGATGCTGTTGAAATCACATTTGTCCCGGCTACTACGTCAGGTACTTTCTTTTTGAAATATATGCACGGCACAGAAACCAGATATGCATATTCGGATAGAGATGGATATATTGACGGAGGTGGAAGTACGGATGGTAATCTTGGTTACGAGTGGAAAATAGAAGAGCTTGTTATGCCAGAGTCGGGAAAAGCATATCGCGTCAAGAATGTGCAGAAAGATGGAACGGTGTATTATCTGTGCAATACAGAGAATAATCTTAGTCTTACATCAAATGTTTCGGGTGCTAATACTACATTCATATTCCGGGAAGTTGGAGATTTCGTTTGTAGCGGAACGACACGCGGCAAAAAATATGCCGTTGTGAATGAATATGGTAAATACCTGGCATATCGTACAAAAATAACTACTAGTACCCCAAAGTATGCCGAAACTGGTTACAGCGATTCCTACGTTGAAAACGAGACTTTCTGGGCATTTGCCAAGATTGGCACAAGAACGGATGCTAATTTAGGTAACATTACTGCAGATGATTCGTTTGGCAGATTGTGTATAGGGTGTTATCGTAGTGATACGCAAAGTGGTAAATATGGTTTTTTGGTGATAGCAAATAATGGTACTTTTGATGCTGCAACCAATACGACACCTGACAATGGAACATATTTTAAAGACAACTATTCGTCACTGTTTGAACTGGAAGAGATAACTGACTACACAGCCAACCAAGTATCCCTGAAGGCCCCCAAAAAGACTGACGGTAAAACATATTCGTCAATATATCTGCCATATCCTGTTAAGGTTCCTGAAGGTGTAAAGGCATATTATTGTACTCTGAATGAAAATGCACTTCATCTGAACGAGATTGGAGATAAAATTCCTGCACAAACTGGTGCAATACTGGTTGGTGGAACTGAAGCAAGCACACAGACTTTAGTTCCTGCAACAACCGAAACAGCAAGTGAAAATGTCAGTGATAATGTCCTGAGCGGTGTACTGACTAACACGGTGACATCTACATTGGGTAGTACTAAAATCTACGTCCTTAACGGAGGCCAGTCAGCAGGTATTGGTTTCTATCCATACTCGCAATCAGCAACACTGACAGCATACAAGGCATATTACAATGCTTCTGCGCAAGGTGCCCGCGATTTCTATCTTTTTGGTTCTGATGATTCTGCCACTGGAATCGAAGGCCTGTCAGAAGATGTAGATAATCAGAACGAAACGTTTGATAACACACGAAAGGTATTATTAGACGGTAAAGTCGTTGTTGTAAGAAATGGTAAGAAATACAGCATTACTGGACAAATATATAAATAAGAGTGTTATTGATAACTGAAGATTTTATGAAAAAGATATATATCAAACCGTATTTTATGGTATTCAAAGTCCATCCTGTTCAAATAATTGCAGAAAGCATCCCTTTGAAAACCGACACAGGTTATGAATTGGACGGAAGTACCGAATCTGGCGATAACAGTCAATGGTCCCGTGAGGAGAACAATATCTTCAGGGAAGACCACAATGTATGGGATAATCTGTGGTAAAATATAGCCCCTAACAACTCCACGGGTAAAGGGTGAATAAATAGACAAGAAGGTTGGCAATGCCAGCCTTCTTTAGTTTTCTATGGATTAGATTTCCTTGGAAATAGTTGGAAATGAAACGATAATCTTTAAACAATAAAAAAGCGGGATTGGCTGTTGCTAATCTCGCTTTTTGTTTATTTCAGGTTTTGTGTATTTTATTTATCAGTGTGAAGAGGAGGAGACTCGAA
>DJYQ01000041.1 GCA_002450165.1 Prevotellaceae bacterium UBA6974
AGGAAAGGTGTAGGAAAGGCGTAGGAAAGGTGTAGGAAAGGTGTAGGAAAGGTGTAGGGATAATCAGATGACTATTCTCCTATCGAGCCATTTGCCGTTTAAGGATGGAGAAAAAGACTATTTCTCACCACCCTGCAATTCAGGATACTGGATTCGTGTATGATATATAATCCGCAGTTTGCTTTTCAACACCTCCTTGGCATTCGCAATGTCCAGGAACGTGATAGGACTCTCATTGAAAAAGCCGCCCGAAACCTGGTTATCAACTATACGTTCAACCAATTCCGAAATATTCTGCTCTGTAATATCTGTCAAACTGCGACTGGCAGCCTCAACAGCATCACACATCATCAGTATAGCCTGCTCCAATGTCTGCGGATTGGGCCCTGGATATGTAAACATTGCAGGATCCACCACTTCGTCAGGACACTTATTCTGCGCTTGAACATAAAAATACCTTGCCATACTGGTACCATGATGAGTAGCGATAAAACCGCGTATTACCTCGGGCAACTTGTATTTTTCAGCCACCGCCAATCCCTCACGGACATGACTTATAATAATCGAGGCAGACTGCTCGTTTGTCAACCGCTCATGCGGATTTATGCCGTTCTGGTTCTCTGTATAGAATGCAGCATGACGTATCTTGCCAATATCATGATACAACGCCCCGGTACGAACCAGATGGCTTTTAGCACCGATTCTCTCAGCCACAGCCGCACACAGATTTGCAACCTGCATACTGTGCTGGAATGTCCCCGGTGCTTCCTCACTCATAAGACGCAACAACGGAGTATTGGCATTGCTCAGCTCGATAAGAGTAACGGCACTGGTAAAGCCAAACACCTTTTCGATAGGTATCAGCAACAGATATGAAACCATTAACAGCAGGGCATTCAGTGTAATGCACACCAGATTGGTATAGTCCATTTCGCTGAACGACACAAACCTACCTGTAATAACCTCGACACTTGCATAGGTCAACACCGACACCAACAGAACCAACAGAATAGTCCGGAACAACTCGCTTCGTTGTGTCAGTTCCCTCAGACTTGCAATAGCCGTAAAGCCAGCCACGATCTGCACAACCATGAATTCCGCCGGCTGATTTACCGCCATAGCAGATATCAGCACCACCACGATATGCGTAAAAAATGCCGTGCGGCTATCCATAAAGATACGCACGAATATTGGCGTTATACAGAAAGGCAACAGATAGGCGTTGACCATTACACTGTGCTTCAGCGTAAATGTCAGGACAGGAAACAAAAGGAAGAATGTCAGTATCAACGATATGTAGCGTTTCTCCTCAAGATAATCACTGCGGAACTGTTGCAAATACACAAGCAAAATCACCATTGCAGTAGTTACCAGCAATATCTGGCCAACAGTCGTCAGTATAACCTCACCGACAGACTTCTGACGTTTACTCAGATGCCGCTCCATGCTCTGCAGCACAGCATACGTATATTCATCAACAATCTGACCACGGTCCACTATTTTTTGTCCGGAAACAACCGCTCCCAGATAAGGCGTAATCATTCTCTTCAACTCCCTCTGCTGCTGCATGCTCTTAGCCTCATCATACGCCAGGTTGCTGGTCAGGAAACGGTTCAGATTGCAACGTCGCACCACATTCAACGGAAAACGCACCGAATCAATACCCTCGGTCAGTGCTTTATAAGCAGTTATAGGCGTGTACAACTCATCCACCGAATACTCGCTCGACACATTACCGTCAATCAAATGAACCAGACCAATCTTGCGCCCCTCCAAACTTCTCATCTGATCTGCAGACATAATGCCCTGCTCGTAAATCTCCTGCAGACGCTCGGCAAAAAAATCCCTGAAATACAGAGGAACCTCATCCGCTAAATTGCCATCAAACGTACTTACCCAAACATTCCGTATACTGTCCGAAACTTGATGACGAATATTGAAATAAGGTTCAAAATAACGCTCTATACTGTCAGTTTCCCTCTGCAATGTCTCCTCGCTCTTCAGTACCGGAAAACTGTCCTCGGCAATTAAGTTGGCATAATCCCAAGGTTCACCCACATTGTAATGGTAGATACGCATGGCATCTCTCGGCATCAGTCCTACCAGTACAATCACTGTGCCCATTATAAACAAAACCCTCGTAATATAATCCTTTCGGGACCATTTATGTCTATGGTTATAACGACTCATCTGTTCTTTAGTTTAAAATCAAGAAGGTCAGAAGTATAAACCTTTGTGATGTGCGAAATTATAAAAAAAAGACGAGTAATCGGAAAAAAAGTTATAATTTTGTGCCAAATATAGATTAAAAACACAAAACCAATGTCCCAAAGAAGAGTCAGAGTGCGCTTTGCACCAAGTCCGACAGGCCCCCTACACATTGGAGGAGTACGCACCGCCCTGTACAACTATCTGTTCGCACGCCAGCATGGCGGCGACTTGATTTTCCGCATCGAAGATACCGACAGCACACGCTTTGTGCCGGGAGCCGAGGAATATATAATAGAATCATTCCAATGGCTTGGAATCAAGTTTGACGAAGGAGTCGGCTTTGGAGGCAGCCATGGCCCATACAGACAAAGCGAGCGCCGCGATATTTACCGCAAATACGTCAGACAACTTCTTGACAACGGCAAGGCATATATAGCATTTGACACACCCCAGGAACTGGACGCCAAGCGTGCTGAAATCGAAAATTTCCAATACGACTCTCGCACCCGCGGTCTCATGCGCAATTCGCTTACCATGAACCCCGAAGAAGTAAAGTCACTCATCGATACAGGTGTCCCATACGTGGTACGTTTCCTGATTGAACCGGGAGAGGACATCCATGTGGACGACATGATTCGCGGAGACGTATGCATCAACAGCAGCATTCTGGACGACAAAGTCCTGTATAAAAGTGCAGACGACCTGCCTACATACCATCTTGCCAACATCGTTGACGACCATCTAATGGAGGTAACACACGTTATACGAGGCGAGGAATGGCTTCCCAGTGCCCCACTGCACATATTACTCTACCGCGCATTCGGCTGGACAGATACCATGCCGCGCTTTGCACACCTTCCACTACTGCTCAAACCGATTGGCAACGGCAAACTTAGCAAGCGCGACGGCGATAAGTTAGGATTCCCCGTATTCCCGCTGGAATGGCACGACCCCAAAAGTGGCGAAACCAGCAGCGGTTACCGCGAAAAAGGCTACCTCCCAGGTGCAGTATGCAATTTTCTGGCACTACTGGGATGGAATCCTGGCGAAGGCCAGTCCGAGATAATGAGCCTTGACGACATGGTACGTCTGTTTGACCTGAGCAAATGTAGCAAGAACGGAGCAAAATTCGACTACATCAAGGCTGCATGGTTCAACCACCAGTACATGATTTCCCGCGATGACAGCGAGTGGGTTCCAGACTTCGCAGCACTACTCAGGGAACAAGGCATACAATCGACACCCGAGAAGCTCACCGAGGTAGTTCGCATGATGAAACTCAAGGTTGTTGAATACACCGATGCTCAAGGCAACAAGAAAAAACGAAACATCAGCTTCATTACCGACATGTGGCCCTTGACACGATTCTTCTTCGTCGCACCAGCACAGTTCGACCGAGAAGACAAATTCATAAAGAAAAACTGGAAGGAAACCACAGCAACTGATATGGCCGCCCTTGCTGATCGTTTGGAAGAAGTCAGCGATTTCAGCGCCACAGGACTTAAAGCCGAAATAGACCCCTGGGTCGAAGAGACAGGCATGAAGCCATGGAACGCATGGCGAGTATGTCTCGTAGGCGAGGGACAAGGTCCTGACATGTACGAACTAGCAGCCTTCCTCGGCAAGGAGGAAACAGTCCGCCGCATGCGATTCGCCATACAGTCACTGGCGTAATCAGTCCACATCAAAGTATATTACGGCAGACCTGTACTCAGGCCTGGACGACAAGTATTGTTGCACCTGAAGCAGCCGTTTACGCGCATCCGACATATTTGCCGATGTTTCAATCTTGACCAGAACCTTGCGGATATACATTGTCTGCACACGGGCAATTGCCGGCACGTCAGGCCCTATCACACGATGTGCAAAAACCTTGCGCAACAATTGTCCCATCTCATTTGCAAGATGATTCAGGATTCGCTCGTCACGATGTTTCATATACACATAGACCAAACGACACAGCGGTGGATAGCCGAATAATCGGCGTTCCTCCATCTGCCCCTCGTACATTCCCGCATAATCATTGTTCACCACCTGTTGCACAATCGGGTTCTGTACATCATGGCACTGCAGGATTACGGTCCCCTTACCTTTTAACGGAACACACCTGCCGGCACGCCCACTTACCTGAGTCATCATCTGGAAAGCATGCTCGTAACTACGGAAATCAGGCTGGTTCAGCATTGTGCCGGCATTCAATATACCTACCAGTGTCACATTACGGAAATCAAGCCCCTTGGTTACCATCTGCGTACCCACCAGGATATCCGTCTCACCGCGTTGGAAACCATCTATAATACCCTCGTAAGCCTGACGGCTACGCGTTGTATCCAAATCCATACGTACTATACGCGCCTCGGGCAATAACTTCTGCAACATTTCCTCGATACGCTCTGTACCGAATCCACGGCTACATACACTGTCACCCTCACACTGCGGACAATGAGCCGGTATCATCTGCGAATACCCACAATAATGACAGACCAAGCGGTTTAATCGCTTATGCAATGTCAGACTTACGTCGCAATGCGGACATTGCGGCACCCAGCCGCACACCTGGCACTCCACCATCGGAGCAAATCCACGACGGTTCTGAAACAATATTACCTGTTCCCTACGCTCCAGACGCATACGCATTTCTGCCAACAGCATCGGACTGAACGGTCCGTGCATCATCCTCCTGCGCTTCAGCTCCCTGATATCTACTATCCTGATTTCAGGAAGCGTGACATCACCGTAACGTGTAAACAATTCCACCAGACCATACTTGCCCGACCTGGCGTTATAATAACTCTCTAACGAAGGAGTAGCCGTCCCCAGCAAAGTCTTTGCTCCTGCCATACGCGCCAAGACCAGCGCCACATTACGTGCATGATAACGCGGAGCAGGCTCAGCCTGTTTGAAACTATTCTCGTGCTCCTCATCTACAATAACCAGACCCAGACGCTGAAACGGCAATAAAACGCTGCTTCTTACCCCAACGATTATATCGTAAGGACTACTGCCTGCCTGCTTTTGATACACCTCCACACGTTCGGCATCGGTATATCGGCTGTGATACACACCCAGACGATTCCCGAAAACACGTCGCAGACGCTGTGTCAACTGACTTGTCAGCACAATCTCCGGCAACAGGTACAAAACCTGCTTCCCCTCTTCCAAAGCGCGCTGAATCAGATGTATATATATCTCAGTCTTACCGCTCGACGTCACGCCATGCAACAGACACACATCCCTATCATGCCATTTAAGCACAATCGAGGATAAAGCAATCTCCTGTGCCCTGCTCAGTTCCGGTAGCACAGGCTGTTCACCATCCTCCCCCTTCCCCACTGACTCAGACGCTATTCTGCTAACCTGCACCTCATACTGTTCCAGCAGACCACGGTCTATAACAGCCCTCAAAATTGCAGGCGAACAACCGGCAGCCTTCATCAGCTCCTCACGGGTAATCTGTCTCAATACACCAGGATTGTTCTGTACAAGCGCCTCACCTACACCAGCCAACTCCACATAACATATCATCAACTGTTGCTGTTTAGGAGCAACACGCAATCCCCCCATTGCCACATTCAGCCTGATAGCATCAAAATAAGCACTCGCTAACCTTATACACGCAACCGTCTTGGGATGATAGCGCACAATACCGTCCTTCTCCTTCAATCCCGATGGTATCGCAGCCTTGTACACCTCTCCCAACGTACACATGTAATAATCTGCCACCCACTTCCACAGCTTCAGTTGCTGTGGCAGCATCATGGGAAGGTCATCCAGTACCGAAAGGATATCCTTTACATCCACACACCTGTCCCCTCCCTGCAATACAGAATGATTAACAATCTGCTGCGACAGGCTAACCACCAGCGCCGCATACTGCTTACTCTTGCCAAAGGGCACATTCACGCGACAACCCACCTGGACGTTGCCGTCCAGATGGGCTGGTATGTGATATGTGAATGTGCCTTGCACCGGCAAGGGCAACAGACATTCGGCAAACATGCAATCTACCTCCTTTGTCTTCTGACAGAGATTCGCGGAGCACTGTTCCCGCCACCACTTGACTTAGACCTGGACGCACTCTTTGACGAACCCGTAGAAACAGAAGAACCGCCACGACGCCCGCTCGAGAATATACTGCGGGTTTTCTTGACTTTGCCCTGAGCAGCCTTGATGCTGTCAGCCTGTGCAGCCTTGACGCTATCCTCATGGCTCATGTGCCCCCAGACCTTATCCTCAAAGTCCAATATCTGCTTCTCAATCCTGTTCTGCTCATTCTTCATTGCAGAATCTGTCTTGCAGTACTGGGCCAACGCACGGCCCTGCATATTATTCGTCTTATAAATCTGGCCCTTGTACCTGGTTGTAGTGAAATAATCGTCAGCAGTCATATTCATGACATTGTTCAGGTTGCTTGCCATCATGGGCAACCTGGCCAGCCACGGAGCCACCTCGTCATAATTAACCCAAAACATTGGATACGGAGTACTCTCCCCGCCCCACTCATCAGCACCGCGCATCAACACCGGACACAAAGCCGTCACCTTGGTCTGGAACGTACCGGTACGCTGATCCAGATACACACTCTCCTTCAGATAGTAACGCGTAACCTCGGCACTTGGAATATCACTGTCGTCCACCTGATACTTACCCTCACTTGGCTCCTCGTAATAAATACTGTATCTGGTCAGCACATCCTCGACCTTCAGTTTATTCTTGTCCTCAAAGTTCTCCACGCCGTCCAGCTTATACATATATGCATTTATCCTGCCGGTCAGCATGAGGCGGAACAAATATGTGAACAGATTCACCTGGCGTCCCATAGGCTCCACAGGGTAATACAGTGGAGCATTTTCATCCTTGGTCAGGTCCAGAGAACGATACACATCGCGTTTCCACACCACATCCTCGGGCATGGCATCCTTGGTAGGGAACTGCAGGGATGCACGGTCATTAGCATGAGCCTGCTTCTTCTGTGCAGCAGCATTACTGCTGGTAACCCTACGCTTCTGTGGCTGAGCCTGAACCAGACCGACACACGCGACTACTGCTAAAAACAAAAATATCCTTTTCATAATTCTTAATTTACAATAACCTCAATCGCTCCGTTCAGTGTACGCTGTACACCGTCAGGACCTTGTGCACGAATCTTTGTAATGAAGAAACGCTTGCCACGCGACAGACCACGCATCAGATTTTTCTGGCGATCCGTAAAGTTACTTCCTGCACTGACCTCAGGAACAGCATTACCCAGATTGTCAAAGAAAACAGTCTCAAAGCCAAGCACCTGAAATGGAATATTCAGCAAACCATCGTCAATTGCAGCCCCCAAGCCAGTTGCAGCCATCAGCGCACCCTTTGCTATTTTGCCACCCATGAAGTGACTGTCACCAGAAGGGATAAACGCCGTCGGATCAGGCAACTTGCGCACACGGTACGTAAATTTACCCATCTCCTGGCTGCGACCGTCATGATTGGCAATCACGGTAAATACTGCCTCTCCGCCCACATTCGTCGGACGTGCTATGTAATGTCCGTCACCCTTCTGCACCAGCGAACCACCAGTCATAGACAGTGATATCTTGCTCGTCGGAACGCCAGGCACACTGACACTTATCGGATTATCATAACCAGCATACAACACATTCATCAGGTCAGCACTCAAGGTTGCAGCAGGCGGAATCACCGTATATTTATCCGAAAATTCACGACGAATCTTACGACCCTCGCCATTAAGCATCTCGATAAAACCGCTGATAGTAAACTCGCCGGTACTGTTACATACAGTCTCGTAAATACCCTTGGAATTAGTAATTTCGCGACCACCCACAAAAACCGAAGGAGTACTGGTAGTATCCACCGCAGCCATTATAATCTGAGCCTCATAGCGTCCCCCCTGCACTATCACACGGCTATTGGGAATAACATACGCATTCACCTGATTGACACGTATATCCTTCATGTCAATATTGCCAATCAGTTCATGCAACACCTCACCCTCGGCATATCGCACGTCATTCTGCAACTTGGTCAGCATCGTCACTGCAGCCGCAACCGGTGTAGCCTCGAAAATATATTCCTGCCAGTTCTTGCCCATAGCACGGGCACCCTTGGGAACATCCGTACCCAGACTCGTCTCGATTAGACGGCGCTTTTTATGATCGCTTACCATCTTTGTGATACGTCCCCGATAAACCGTTATGGCATTATACAATTCCTTGCCGCGCGGTTCCAATGGAGAAAGCATCACCTGCGATGCAGCCTCCAGATCCTCACCGTTACGGATATTATGCAAATCAGCCTTCACGCCATCCGCCTTTCGCACAATAGCAAGCTTCAGTTCATCAGCCAGGTTGTACAGCGAATCACTCATCGCACGCACCCGTTGTGCCTTTTCGTACCACTCTCCTACCTTGGTAGGATTAGCCTTGTACTGCTCGGCAAAATCCTTGTATATTTCACCGTTGATATCAGCCGAGTTCCTTGTCGAAAGCTCCAATTTCTCAGCCACAAGAGTAAATCCCTTGAGCACATCGTTACTGACATTCAGCGCCAACATGGCCATCAGCACGACATACATCAGATTTATCATCTTCTGACGCGGTGATATCTGCTTTTTCTTAATTTTTCCCATTATGCCTTAGGAGCTGCCGCCTGCATATTTACAGTCAAAGCCTGAATCATGCGTGCGTAAACATTGTTCAATTCATTGATATTCTCTGCCATCCTGCGAGTCTGCTCGTCAATCTGCTCTATAGTGCTCACCTGCTTGCTCAGACTACGCAACTGCAATTCATATACCGTTGATATACCAGTAACCGTGCGGTTCAGATTATCCATCTCCTCGCTATCCTCACCCATACGTGCAGCCTGCTCCCTGACACGAGTCAGGACGCTGGTCAGTTCCTTCAGTTCCTCGGCATAATTCCTTATAGCCTCCTCCACAGACGAAGGATCCGTAGCCTCTAACAGATCCGGTGAAACCATGTTGCATGATGGCTGTTCAACAGCTGCCAAAGTCTGCTCAACGGCTGCTGTAGGCTGTTCCACAGATGCAACAGGCTGTTCCACGATTGCAGCAGACTGTACTGCTGCATTGTTCTCAGGAACGCGCTCTGTTACACGTTCAAAACCGGCAACTATAAACACAAACACCTCGGTACCCATACCTATGAACAACATCATATTGGCACCAGGCAAGTGGGTCAGTTTGAACAAAGTACCTAATATTACAATAGCAGCACCCCAGCTATATGCATATTGCATAAAGGTCTGACCGGCTATCGTGTCCATCCATTTCTGAATTGCATTGATTATAAACATAATTGAAGCCCTCTATCTGTTCTGGTTAAATTATTTTTTCTTAGTCATTCGCGAATTGTCGCTCACCATGCTGCGGACACAGCGGAATCCTATAAAGCTGCGAGGCTGGTTCTGATACTCGTATGCACGCCAGGCACTGCGTATCATGCTCTCGGGATCCTTCCAGCTGCCGCCGCGCACACTCTTCTTCTTCAAGCGATACGGATCCTCGATGGCAGCATTGTATTTCAATTCGGGATTCATGTCACTCATGGCATCCACGCCAGCCTCGGTATAAACCGTGCTCGTCCACTCAGCCACATTGCCAGCCATGTCGTACAAACCCGATGAATTGGCACTGAATATGCCACACCGGCTTGTAATCAAGCTACCATCCTTTGTATAGTTTCCACGATCAGGCTTGAAATTCGCATAAAAGCACCCTTTGTCACTCTTGGTTTCCTTACTCTCCCACGGGAAGGCATTACCCTCCTTGCCACGGGCAGCATACTCCCACTCTATCTCGGTAGGCAGGCGGAAACGCTGCAACTGCCTTGCATACGAACCCATACCGCGCATCAGGAACTCGGTACGCCACGCACAGAAAGCATTAGCCTGCTCCCACGTAACACCCACAACCGGATAATCATCATAGGCCGGGTTAGAGAAATACAATTTCATATAACGCTCGTTGTCGGCATTCTTGAAGTCATTAACCCAGCAAGTAGTGTCAGGATATATATTAACAATGTATGTATTCAGGAAATCCCACGGACCACTCAGCGGACGCGTAATCGTCTGACGCACAATACGGCCGTCGTCCTCGACCCAAGCGGTATCCTTGGAAATCATAACATCGCTATTATCTACCGCATGATCCGTATTCAGGTCACGCTCCTCGGGATTCAGCCGATAACGGCGCTGAGCCGCAGCCGCATAATCATAAATCTCGTACCGATAGTTCATCTGACGGGCATCCAGCATACGCGTACCGTCAATAGGATGAGTAGTATATACACTCTCTATCGCACGCATCTCATCCTCGGTAGCCTTGCGCGAATTGGGAATCGGCTTGTTCCAGTTCAAGTGAGGCGTAACAGGATCACCGTTCTTGTCCTCCTCTATCTTGAACGTCTCGTCACCACCGAATGCAGGATCAGCCAGACGCTCGCGTATGATACTGTCTCGCACCCAGTTTACAAACTGACGGTACTTGGCATTACTCACCTCGTACTGATCCATCCAGAAACCATCCACACTGATGTCACGACGAGGGAAATCTGAACCCCACAGGGTATCGTTCTCCTCAAGACCTATCTTCAGGCTTCCCTTACCCACGGCAACCATACCGTATGGAGTAGCCTCGGACTGACTGGAACCACGTACTCCAACCAGCTCACCACCGTTGGACATTGCGTTGGACGACCTGCCCATGCAACCGGTCAAGACAACAGCCGTTGTCGCCAGACAAACCACCAACGTAACAAAAATCTTAATTCTGTTCATTATCTGTATTTATATTTTCTCTCAAATTCACAACCACCTTACACTCTGATGCATATTCTTACCCTTTTTGGCGAGGTTCATATCCATCTTATATCCCAGATGAATCTCGTGCGAACCGTTCTGTATCGCAATGCCACCCGTGTACATCTCATAGCTATATCCCAGATTCACTCCATGGAAATCAAATCCGAACAACAGCGCGACACTGATAGTAGGACTGTAGTTGATACCGCCATACATCTTGCCTTTCACACCATCGTAACAGAAACGCGCTGAAATATCACCTCGCCACGTCTTGAATTCGGATCGGAACATCGCAGCCGTTCTAAGCGAGAACTCCGGCCTGTTGAACCGCAAAGTATGTCCACCCATTGCATAAAGCGTTCTCGGAACCCTTATCTGGTATATCTTTTCATCGCCCAGCCTGACTGTCGGAGCCAGCACATGAGTCACGGCAATCCCCGCATACCAGATATCCTTGTGCGAAAAGCGCAACCCCAAATCCAGGTCAAAACCCGAACCCGTCACGTTCCCCGTAGGCAACACAGGGTCGCTGCTGCCTCCCGACTCACCGGTTTCCACCTTACCGCCGTCAAATCCATCAGCAATAAATGCAAAGCGTACGCCCAGACTAAGCCTGTTCACCTTGCGCACCGGCTGGTGATAGGCATATTGCAACCATATACGCTTGTTGCTGAACAATCCTATCTTGTCATTCATAAACCCCACACCGCCACCGTGACGCGGAGAAGACAAGAACCACAGCGGAGCATCAGCCTGCACCAGGAAAGTACGGCCACTGTCCTCGAAGCCCATCATTTCTATACGGAAGGCAGCCTTTATATCCAACTGCTTGTCCACACCCGCCGCTGCAGGATTATAGAAAGACTGGAATGACCAGTAATTTGTAAAAGCCACATCGTCCTGAGCAACAGCTCTTGCCCAAGCAAGTGCCACTATCAGTACAAACAACAGCCTCTTCATCACCTATTATAACGCACGGGAGCTCGGCATTATTGCCCAGCTCCGCAAAAAATATTATTCCCCCGCAAAAAACAACCGGCTAATACTCTTCCTCGTCCCACAGAAAATCCTCCTTACTGGGATAATCAGGCCAAAGGTCCTCGATTGTTTCATACACATCACCCTCGTCCTCGATTTCCTGCAGATTCTCTATCACTTCCAGCGGAGCACCGCTACGGTTGGCATAGTCAATCAACTCATCCTTGGTTGCCGGCCAAGGAGCATCCTCCAACTTTGAGGCAAGTTCCAATGTCCAATACATATATCAGTTCTTTAAAATTCGCGTGCAAAGATAATAAAATTATCTGTATGCAATACCATTTCACTAAAAATATCACTATACCAACGCTATTTTCTCCAAATGACCTCCTGTTTTCCATGCAACATGTTTTCTCGCAATGCAATCACATAGAGCAAATCACTCAGACGGTTAATATACTGCAGTATCCAGGCAGCAACACGTGCTTCCTCGCCAAGACGCAATATACAGCGTTCCGCACGGCGACATACCGTCCTGCACACATGAGCCTGTGCCGCACTCTGTACACCACCGGGCAACGTAAACCCACGCCAGGGAGTCAAAACCTGCTGAAACTCATCTATACAACGCTCCATCCCCTGCACCAGCAGCCCGCCGTCGTAATCCGCCACCGCATCCTCAGCTGCAAGCTGAGCCCCAATTGTAAAGAGAGCATTCTGACAGTCCATGATAACATTTTGCACGGTTTCATCGCAACACAATGCACACAACAGACCCATATTGCTGTTCAGCTCATCCACAGTGCCATACGCCTCCAGACGTACACAACATTTACTCACACGTTTGCCTCCTACCAGGCTTGTCATGCCACAATCCCCAGTTTTTGTATAAATAGCCATAGCCTATCCGATTACCAATTAACTATATAATCCTGCTTGTTCAGTTTCGCAAGACAAAAAGCAATCCCAATATCATACAGGTCAAAAGTTACCGTGACCTGCGGATTACGCTTTACCCACAGCCACTCGTCACGGTATCGGTGGATGTCCGTCAGCACCAGCATCAACCCCTCGCGAAACTGTATTTCCATAACACTTTCAGCCGATTTTACAGATATTTCACCCTTGTCTGCAGTCCAGAAATTATGCAGGCGGAACAACAGATGCTGATGCCTGCGATACCTGAAACGCTGCCACCACTTCAACCGGCCGTCCATCTCTATGTACGCATAGTACGCATCATGCTCTTCCAGCACCTGCTTGATAAAGCAGAAGGCAAAAGGAGAATGCACCCCGTAACCATTACGATGACGAATGCGCCTGAGCCAGATGTATGGATTGGAGAATAACAGCATCTTGCAACAACAAAGGTACTTAAAATTACGCACATATTATGCACACACGATGTAAATTGTGTAAAATAGTGTTAATAAATGCTAACGCCAAACACTTTTGTCGCACACGCATATCCACGTAAACGAATAAAATGTATCTTTGCCATACGGAAAACAAGTGAAAACTTATATTTTTAATTAACCTTATTATTAACTTAAACCGAAACAGCATGAAAAAGATTTTCTCTTTTCTCAGTCTTCTGTTGATGGCATTCGCGGTACAGGCACAGGAAGTATGGGTGCTTAACACCGAGGATGAGGGCGGCGAACCAGTCGTACCCGGGGCATACGATGCCGAAGAGGTTACAACATGGTTCAGCTCACCATTTACAGATCCTGGCGAGGGTTCTATCGCAGGACTCTTTGATGATGACCAGAGTACGTTCTGGCACTCCAACTGGCACAATGGTGATGCCTCAAACGGTGTACACTACCTGCGTGTTGACCTGCCGGAAGGCTTCTGGGAAGACAACGCCGATTTCTTCCCCGGTGGCTGGGGCTTTGGATTCGGCCGCCGTTCTGGCGCTCAGTCCGACCACATCACCAAGATATCCGTATGGGGTATCCCTGCCGACAAAGTGGCAGCCGAGGGTGGCACTAAGAAGACCTACACCAAGGATGAATTGGACTACCTTGGCGAGTTCGAGTGGACCTTTGGTAACAACACCGAGTGGAAATACTCTGACGTCATTTCCGACATGAGTTACAACGCCATCTGTTTCTTCGAGGAGTCAACCACCAACAACCGCGGTTACTGGCACTTGGGCGAGTTCCGCATCTATGGTACAGTCGAGGGCGAGTGGGTTGACCCACGCCAAGCTGCTATCGAGACACTGCAGGGAGTTACTGACGGCTGCACCGAATTCAACGACGAAGAATCACGCGAGACATGGTTTGCAGAACGTGTAGGTACAAAGCGCGGTCAATACGACCCGACCCTTGCCAATGCCTACGCAGCGGCTTACGATTCTGCCAAAGAAATCCTGGATGACTGGATTGCACAGGAAACTGAGTCCCAGTACACACTGGATCAGATTAACGCAGCCAAGACCGCACTGACCGATGCCAAGACTGCATGTTATGCCAAGACTGCAGCAGCACAGCAGCTGACAGTTGCCCCAGGCTACTACATGATTGTAAGCTCACTGGACTTCCAGGGCACATATACCGAGACTGCCTATTACACAGCCGAGGAGGCCGATGCATGGAACGAAGAACATGCCGAGCAGATTGAAGCCGGTGACGTTGAGCCCGTAAGTGAAGGCGATCCCTACCAGAGAGATGTTACAGGTTCCGTTATCAAGTCTATCTACAACAATAACGGCAATGCATCTTGGAAGACCTACGAGGAGAAGGCTCCTTACCTGTTCCGCATTGAAAAGGGCGAGTTCAAGAGCGATGCCACACACCGCATCTATCCAGGCACCGACCCGGACAATGTTTACAAGATAATCAACATGCAGAACGGTGGCACATTCGGTGACATCACAAAATCTGCACCTGTTATGTTTGTCGAGGCAAACGACAGTGTGTTCGCATTCGACATCATTCCCGACACATACGTTGACGGCAATCAGGTTATCAACATCCGCAATGCCGGCAAGGTTGGCGAGACACAGTGGAACAACATCCATTGCGCCGGTCACAACAACGGTGCCGGAACAAGCGGCAACATCGTCGGTTGGACATGGGGTGCCAGTGCATCACAGTGGTATCTGAAACACATTACCGACGAAGAGGCTGAGCAGTGGCTTGCCACTGACGAGAACAAGGCACAGGTTATGCTTAACAGCGCAAGCCCTGTTGTTGCAGCAGTTCCCGCTCAGATCGAGATTGCCAAGGACCAGAAGGCAACCGTTCACGAGGACGAGCCGATTATTGAAAGCGGAGAGCAGTTCTCTTCTCCATACACAACACTGGACAGCCAGTCAACTACAGTTGAAGATATCTTCGCAAACCTGATTTCCGAAGAAGGTTCTACTTACTGGCATTCAAGGTGGGAGGGCGGTGCCGTCGGTGCAGACATCCACTACCTGCAGGTTGCTAACGTGGACTGCAACAACTTTGCAGTGAAGATGACACGTCGTAATGTCCAGAACGACCACATCACCAAGTTGCGTGTAAAGGGTTATTTGGAAGATGACGAAAGCTTGACATTCGAGGATGGTGCTGACCTTGGTGTTCTCAATATTCCTTTCGGAGCCAAGGGCGAAACAACCACATCATCCAATGTTATCGATGCATCCGGTTATCCAGTACTGCGTTTCTACTCAGAGGAAGAAGTTGACCAGAACGGCAAGGTAGCAAGCCGTGGTTACTGGCACGCAGTCAAGTTCCAGATGTATGCAGCCGAGGTAGGCTACTACCACGGTGATGCCGAGGCTACTCAGTATGCTCACCGCAAGGCTCTGGCTGACGCTGTCGCAAATGCTGTCAAAGCATGGAACGAGTCAGCATGGACATCTGCCGAATTTGCCGAGGGCTACACTCCCGAGGAGGGCACCGAGCCACGCAGCATCGAGGACATGAAGACTCAGTACGATGCACTGATGAACGCCTACGAGGCATGGAATGCCGTATATGCAGATCCTACAAACCTGCGTGCTGCCATTGCCGGTGCCAAGTCTGATGTTGACATGGTTGTCATCGGTAACAACCCAGGCGAGTGGCAGGAAGGTTCTTCAACACTGAAGACTGCATACGACAATGCCGTTGCATACGACCTGGCTTGCGAATTCAACGGTCAGGAAGAGATGGATGCTTACACACAGGCAATTGCCGAAGGTAAGACCGCCGATTTGGCTACTGCAAACAAGGTTGTTGCCAACAAGTGGTACAAGCTGCACTTCGCAAGCGAGGAACTGTACGACAACACCGGTTGGGACAAGACAGGCGCCAAGGCTACCTATATCAAGTACAACGACGAGCAGGAAGAGGCTGCAGGCGAAGGAGAGAACGATCCTAAGATTGCACTCGAGCTGTTCGGCAGGTACGTTGCTGCAGGTAAGTTGATTGAATCATATCTGGACGAGAACGGTAATGCCGTAGAGGTTATCCGTCACAGCGAAGGCGAGGAATACATGGATTCTTCACGCGTATATAGGCCACGTCTGTGCGTTGATGGTGAAACCCTGAACGAGGGCAGCAACATCATCTTCACAAACGAGGAGGTAGGCGATGCAGGTATGTTCCGTTTCGTTACCGCAACAGACTCTACCTATTATATACAGAACAAGGCTACCGGTCTGTACCTGAACATCAACAGTGCTAACAAGGTTGTCCTGAGCGTTACACCTATGACGTTCAACACCCAGGCTATCGGTTACGGTGCAAGCCTTATCAACGGCTTCTACATCAGTGGCGAGAAGGTTAATCCTCTGCATGCCGAGCGCAATACCAACGCCTTGGTAACATGGAATGCTACAACCCTGGGTTCTAACTCAATGCTCTTTATCGAGGACGCAGAGGTCGAGGGTGACGCTGGCACTCTGGATCAGGTTTCCCTGAAACTGTGGCCTGGTTCTCTGTATGCATACACATTCCCGATGGACGTAACATTCGACCCCGCACAGGTTGAGGTATTCAATGCTGCAGGCTTCGAAGTAGTTACTGACGACGAGAACAAGAAATACGAGAACACCATTATCCTGGCCAAGGCCGATGATACATTTGTCAAGGCAGGTACTCCTGTTGTTATCCGCACTCTGAACGAGTATCCTGGCTCACGCTCTGACCTGCTTACCGAGGCCAAGGCTCAGTGGGTTGAGGAAGAAGGTGCAGAAGGCGTAACCCGCCAGTATCAGTTGGAGAAGACAGCCGAGTTCGATGCTGAGTACTATGTAAATGTAAACATCGTTGCTGCTGCCAAGTACATCAGTCAGGTTCCCGAGTCAACATCTATGCTGATCGGCTCATTCGGCAAGGTAACCGTTCCGACCGGAGCAACTGCCGTATGTCCTGTAGAGAATACCGTAAGGAAAGCTACTCCAGCTGTATTCGAGTCATACGTTGCCGTTCCGACCGATCAGATTCAGACCAGTGCCAAGTACAAGTGGAACTGGCGCATTGGCGAGGTTGAGCCTGCTTACATCGTTGGTGATGCAAACGGCAATGGCGAGGTAGAAATCGGTGACATTACTGCTGTTCTGACACTGATGGCCGATCCTGCTGCTACCGGTTACAACAACAAGGCTGCTGACGCTAACCAGAATGGTGAGATTGAGATTGGTGACATTACTACCATCTTGAATATCATGGCTGGTGGAGAGTAATGCATTTGATTAAATAGTAACAAAAAAATCAAGTAAATATGAAAAAGTTAATTTTTTCGGTTCTCGCATGCTTCGCAATGCTGTCTGTAAGCGCGCAGACCGTTACCATAGAGAATCTGAATTACAAGAAAGGCGAGGCTGGCTCGTTCGACATCTGTCTGAATACTGATGCAGATATTTATAGTGCATACGCTTTTTATCTGTACCTTCCAGAGACACTGAACTTTGCGACAAGAACCAACAAGATTGTAGCAGACGGAGACGCCGTTACAGACGACAACGAACTGGACTACACTTGGAAGGCCTCAACAAAGTTTCCTGCAAAGGATGGTTACAAGCAGTATATGCTGGCCGTATACGATAAGAACGGCGAATTGCTCCACACAAGCGAGGGTGGTTCGCTGGTAACTATCAGTTATCTGGCAAGTGAACTGGAAGCAGATGTTCTGCCAATCATCATTCAGGAGTCTCAGTTCTCGAAGCCAAACGGTGAATCAATTAAGAGCGATGAGGTGATTACCGCTATCAGCACTCTGAATGCTGGCGACAATGCCAACGGCAATGTCGTTGCATACGACCTGACTGGCCGCAAGACTACAGCCAACGCTCCTGGCGTCAAGGTCATCAACGGCAAGAAGGTGATTAA
>DJYQ01000015.1 GCA_002450165.1 Prevotellaceae bacterium UBA6974
GTCAGTCGCCAGTATCTGGACAACACCCAATGCACCGACCGCTCCCTACCCTCATACACCACAACCGCAATTCACCTGCGATACGACTGGAATACAGGCAAGCGATGCCTCAAGCACGTAATCTTCGGTGTTGACCTGAACAATATCTTCAACGCACGCTATGCCTCCAGCGGATGGGTTTACAGTGCAGTTTCCGCCGACTACGGATTTACCCTGGACAAGCGCTATAACCAAATAGGCTACATCCCCATGGCCGGTTTCACGGCAATAGGCAGCCTGACCCTCCAATTCTGACCGACACCAATTACCACATGGAATTTGATTTCGCACGTATAGTAGAGATTGCAGTAACCGCAATGGGCCTCCTGTACCTATGGTGGGAGTTCCACGCCAATGCCCGCATGTGGATTCTGGGCATCATTATGCCGGCAATAGACATCTACCTCTACTGGAACAAGGGCGTGTATGGCAATATGCTCATGTCCACCTACTATCTGCTGGTTGCACTTTACGGACTGCTGATATGGAAAGGACTGCTGAAAAAAAGGAACGACAAAACCAAGCGCGACCTACCCATTACCAATATCACACCCCGATACGCCGCAATATTTCTCGTTGCACTCTGCCTCGTATGGACTGCCACATACTGGTGGCTCGTCACATATACCAACAGTACCGTGCCCGTACTTGATGCAGCCACCAATGCACTCAGCATAGTAGGCATGTGGGCTCTGGCACGCAAGTTCCTGCAGCAATGGATGTTCTGGATTATATACGACCTGCTTACCGTCTGGCTCGACTGGACCAAAGACCTCCCTTTCAAGTCCGGCATACACCTTGTCTATGCCACAGTTGCCGTCCTCGGCTACATTAAATGGCGTCGGATGATGTAAGTCACAAAAAAAGTTCGTATTTTTGCCAGCAAAACAACACAAGATGTCCATCAACTACGATAAACTCACAGACAAGAAGATTGCCGTGCTCATAAGCGGAGGCGTTGACAGCGGTGTCGTAACACACCTGCTGTGCAGCCACGGGCTCAAGCCAGACCTGTATTACATTAAGATAGGCATGGAAGGCGAGGACTCGAACTGTAGTGCCGAAGAAGATATCGAACTATCCACCGCCACTGCCCACAAATACGGATTAAAACTGCAAGTCGTGGACCTGCAGCAAGAATACTGGGAACGAGTCGTCAGCTATGCCATCCAGCGCGTAAAACAAGGGCTGACGCCAAATCCCGATGTAATGTGCAACAAACTGATTAAGTTCGGCGCATTCGAAGAAAAAATAGGCCACCAATACGACATCATAGCAACGGGCCACTATGCCACCATCTATGAACAAGACGGTTTGTACTACCTGGGCACGGCAGTGGATCCAGTAAAGGACCAGACAGATTTCCTCGCACAGCTCTCGTACGCACAGATAAGCAAACTTGTTTGCCCACTCGGCCCGCTGATGAAGGAGCAGGTCCGGCAGATTGCCCTCGACGCACACCTGCCAAGCGCAAGGCGCAAGGACAGTCAGGGAATATGCTTTCTGGGTAAAATCAACTACAACGATTTCCTGCGCAAGTTCCTGGGCGAACAGGAAGGCAAGATTATCGACATCGAGACCAACCGCATATTAGGCACGCACAAGGGATTCTGGTTCCATACCATCGGACAGCGCAAAGGTCTGCGCCTGGCAGGAGGCCCCTGGTTTGTCGTTAAGAAGAACGTACGCAAGAACATCATCTTCGTTGCCCGTGGATGGGACACCCAACTACAATACGGACACCTGATAAAACTGGCAGATTTTCACGCAATCACCCAGCCACTTGCACTCAAGGAAGGCGAAAGCACGGACATCACCTTCAAGATACGGCATATCGACCATTTCATGCACGGCACCATCACCTGCGAACAAGGCCTGTACGTCATCCACTCGCCCCAACCCGTCCAAGGCATAGCCCCAGGGCAGTTCGGCTGCGTTTATGACAAGGACATGCGCTACATGATAGGCTCCGGCGAAATCACAATCTGATTCGCCACACCCGTCCATTTACGGGAAAACACCCTGATTAATACAACTTGTCCTCGTTATAATGACTGGCCAGATACGTTGGACGTTTTTTCGTTTCATTGAATATACGTCCAATATATTCTCCCATAATACCAATGGCAAGCAGCTGGATACCGCCCATCAGCAGCACGGCGACAATGATGGTCGTAAAACCCTTGGCATCATCCCCGTAGATAATTGTCTTCATTCCGTAATAAAACATGGTAATAAAGGCAAAGAAAGCCACGGTTCCACCGATTATGGTAGCAATGCGTAACGGAAATGTCGTAAAACTGGTTATACCCTCGACTGCCAGGTTGAACAAACGCCAGAACCCCCATTTGCTCTTGCCTGCGACTCTCTCGTCACGGTCAAAGAGCAATTCCTTCTTCCTGTAGCCTATCCAGCAGAACATACCCTTCGTATAACGCTCCGATTCACGGATTTTCCTGAGCGAGTTAATACAGCAACGGTCCAGCAACCGGAAATCACCCACATTCTGCAGCACGTCATACCGGGTTGACTGATCCAGTATCTTATAAAACAGCAGGGAACAGTTCCTCCTGAGCCAGCTTTCTTTTCCACGACTGGCACGCTTGGCATACACATCATCGTAACCCTGTTCCCAGTATTTCAGCATTTCGGGGATAAGGGACGGAGGATCCTGAAGGTCCGCATCCAATATTACCATACAGTCACCCGTCACGTAATCAAATCCTGCAAGCATCGCGTTTTCCTTACCGAAATTGCGGGTAAGGTCAACATAGTTTATTCGCTTGTCCGCCGCACGCAGGGCCTTGATTATATTGATTGTATTATCCTTGCTGCCGTCATTGACAAACAGGATCTCCCATTCATAGGAGGCATTGGCATCCATCAGGGATTTCAATTCGGGATATAGCAAGGGCAAGGACTTTTCCTCGTTATAGCACGGTACAAGAATGGAGACCTTCTTCATATTATCTTAATCGGTTGATTATAATTTTTATTATCACGAAATTTGTCACGACACTTATCGCCAAGGTGGGGATATATGCTATCCTGTCGTCTATTGACAGTATGTCCGCAAACAGATACATAAGTCCCATGCGAACGACAAACAGGTTGAAAAGGTGTGCAGAGACTATGCCAACAAGGTTCCTGATGCTCGAACTTGTACCGAATGTCCAATATACTGTCAGGAAGTAATTGACCGTAAGCGAAAGGATATAGCTGCATACAAGCGAGACCTGATAGGATGTCAGCGTCCTGAAGAAATAGAACAGCGCCGCGTCTATGCCCGTACATACGGCCCCTACTATTGCAAAGCGTGTGAACTGCCTAATGCTTTCTTTCATACAGATACAGGTTTTGTTGTTCGGCATTCTCATCTACTATG
>DJYQ01000043.1:0-21976 GCA_002450165.1 Prevotellaceae bacterium UBA6974
TAAGCGTTTCATACTAATTCATAATTCATAATTCATAATGCTTACTTCATAATTATTTTTGTAAACTGTAAACCAATTGAAAAGGCTACTAATCATATTATCCACCATATTGTTATGCACAGCCAGCGTTTTTGCCCAAGTACCTGAGCAAGACGAATATGACTGGCAGAACCTTCCGCGTGAATACAGCCTTAAACTGACCAGATATCGCTACCCCAAGCCAATAATAGAGAACGGTGACACAATGTGGACATACCTATTACCCGAACTGCCTGTATATGCACCACTGAAATTCAAAAACGAAAAACAGATACGGAAATACAATAAACTCGTATATAACGTAAAAAAAGTACTGCCAATAGCACAAAGGGTAAATGCCATCATAAAGGAAACATACGAGACATTAGAAATGCTACCCGACAAAAAGAGCAAGGAAGAACATATAAAAGCTGTTGAAAGGGATATAAAAAGACAATTTACACCCGAGATGAAAAAACTTACATACTCACAGGGTAAACTGCTTATCAAACTTGTAGATCGTGAATGCAACCAGTCGTCGTACGAAATTGTGAAAGCCTTCTTCGGACCTGCACGCGCGGCATTCTATCAGATATTTGCATGGACAATGAGGGCATCACTAAAAAAAAAATACGATTCGGAAAACGATGACAAAATGGTAGAGCGTGTAGTAAGACAAGTTGAATTGGGATTGATATGAAGAAACTGACCGTAGCCGAAATGAACCGCATGAATGTCAAACAGTTCAAGGAAAGCAGTAAGACTCCCCTTATAATTGTTCTTGACCACATACGCAGCCTGTACAACGTAGGTAGCATATTCCGCACGGCAGATGCAATGCGTTTGGAAGCAATATACCTGTGCGGCATAACAGCAACACCACCAAATACCGAGATACATAAGACCGCGCTTGGTGCCGAGGAAGCAGTGGATTGGAGATACTTTCAAAATACCATGGATGCCATAGACTACCTGCAAGCCAAACAATACACAGTACTCTCCATAGAACAATGTCACGGCAGTACAATGCTTAATGACTTTGTTCCCGAGAAAGGCAGAAAATATGCTTTCGTATTTGGCAACGAAGTAAAGGGCGTTGATCAGAATATAGTAAATGCAAGCGATGGATGCCTTGAGATACCGCAGTTTGGTACCAAACACAGTATGAATGTATCCGTAACCGCAGGTATGGCAATATGGCACTTTATAAGCAAAAGTTATCTACATTTATGTCGATAACCAATAATAAACATACTGTATAAGAAAGAGTCGGAGGTAGATAAAAATTATCCACATCAGGTTATATACATACAAATATGGATATAAACAACAATAAAGTATAGAATATAAACATTGAAAACATATAATTTAACTTACAATAAAAAAGTAAATTACACTAAAAGCAAAAAAAGTTTTAAACACTATTGATACCATTTTATAATCATCATTAATATTTAAAAGAATAAATAAAACAATAATATAATAATGAATATAAAGGAAAAAATAAGGAATATGTGCCGTGAAAAGAATGCAATTATAATGGCACATTACTATACCGACGGAGAAATACAGGATATAGCAGACTTTGTAGGAGATTCGCTGGCTCTGGCACAGAAGGCAGCCGAGACGGATGCAGACATAATTGTAATGTGCGGAGTACATTTCATGGGCGAGACCTGCAAGATACTGTGTCCGGGCAAAAAGGTACTTATACCCGAACCCGAAGCCACATGCTCCCTGGCCGAAAGTTGTCCTGCTGACAAGTTTGCTGAATTTGTAAAGGCCCACCCCCAGCATACAGTAATAAGCTATGTAAACACGACGGCAGCCACAAAGGCAGTAACTGACGTAGTGGTCACCAGCAGCAACGCACGCCAGATAGTAGAATCATTTCCACACGATACACCCATAATATTCGGTCCGGACAAGAATCTGGGCTCCTACATAAACAGTATCACCGGACGTAACATGCTGTTGTGGGATGGTGCATGCCATGTGCACGAGAGATTCTCGGTCGAGAAAATAATGCAGCTAAAGGCCCTGCATCCCGATGCCAAGATATTGGTTCATCCCGAATGCAAGGGTCCGGTAGTCAAAATAGCTGACAAAGTAGGCAGTACGGCAGCCCTGCTGAAGTTCAGCATAAATGACGATGCAACCGAATTCATAGTAGCCACCGAGAGCGGCATTCTGCACGAAATGCAGAAATCATGTCCGCATAAGATATTCATCCCCGCACCGCCAAACGACAGTACATGTGCCTGCAACGAATGCAGCTATATGAAGATGATAACAATGCAGAAACTGTACAACTGCCTTCTGAACGAGACACCCGAGATAGTGGTTGATGTCAATGTTGTGGAAAAGGCAGTCCTCCCCATTAAGAAAATGCTTGAAATATCAGCTAAGCTTGGACTATAATACTATATGGAACAGTCATTACCGGTACTGATACAGGATTTTGCCTATATACTTATAGTAGCAGGTATAACAACAGTTATATTCAAAATACTTAAGCAACCGCTTGTACTCGGCTACATAGTTGCTGGTTTCCTGACTGGATCACACTTTTCCTTCACACCCACCGTCGTTGATACGACAATGTGTGAGGAATGGGGTCAGATAGGCGTTATATTCATCATGTTCACATTGGGATTGGAATTCTCTTTCAAGAAAATTGTGAAGATGGGAATTTCGCCAATACTGTGCGTCTGCCTGATAATGGGCAGCATGATGCTGATAGGCAATACGGTGGGAAATATATTCCGCTGGTCACCGATGGACTGTCTGTTCCTGGGCGGTATGTTGTCCATGAGCAGCACCACCATCATATACAAAGCCTATGACGAAATGGGCATAGGACACCGCAAGTTTGCCGGCAATGTACTTTCAGTACTGATATTAGAGGACATCATGGGCATTCTGCTTATGATACTGTTGTCAACCATCTCCGTATCACGCGAATTTCATGGCATAGAGCTAATAAAAAGCCTGGTTAAACTTGGCTCGTTGCTCATCATTTGGTTCATAGTCGGAGTATTTCTCCTGCCATCACTTCTGAAAAGGTACAAGCGATACATCAATAACGAGACACTGATGATAGTTTCGCTGGCATTATGCTTTGTTCTTGTATTCATCAGCAGCAGTGTGGGATACTCACCGGCATTCGGAGCATTCATGATGGGCAGTATATTGTCCGAAACCATCGAGGCAGAGCAGATAATGCGTGCCGTCAATCCCGTCAAGGATTTGTTTGGAGCCATATTCTTTGTCAGTGTAGGCATGATGGTCAACCCAGACATTATTGTAGGGAACTGGATGGAAATAATGATTCTTACGGTAAGTATAATAGCAGGGCAGGCAATCTTCGGAACACTGAGCTACCTTGTCACTGGCAGTTCGCTGAAGGACAGTATACACAGCGGCTTCTCGATGACACAGATAGGTGAGTTTGCATTCATCATAGCCGTAATGGGTGAATCCTTCGGTGTAATCAGTTCCAAAATTTATCCAATCGTAGTGGCAGTAAGCATTATAACAACATTCTGCACACCGTATATGATTAAGTTTGCCACACCGGTATGCAATTTTATAGATTCGCACATCAAGTTCGACATAGACGACAAACTTAATATAATAGACAACGTAACACATCACAACATACACAACAAGCAAGTAATTGTATGGAAACGGTTGCTTACGTCCATGGTTTACCAAACAGTGGCATATTTCATACTGTCAGTTGCAACACTTAGTATATTGTTCATGGCCATTCCGCTTGTCAACGACCTGTTCATATACATCATTCCATACAACGGGATAGGGCAGAATATAGCAAACATACTTGTCAAGATAACAGGCACATTGGCAGTAGCACCATTCCTGCGTGCTATATGTATCCGCAAGAATCACAGCATCGAGGCCAAATACCTGCGCCAGTACGGTTGGATAAACAAGACACTGTTATTACTTACGTTTACTGTCAGATTTCTCCTGTGCGGATTGGTGATATACACCATACTCAACTACAATTCCCTCTTCTCCATATGGATAGACATACTGTTTGCCATAGCAATACTGTCCCTTATACTGTACAGCCGCCTAATCAAGATGATAAGCATCCGGATGGAACGGATATTCAAGCAGAACCTGTATCGCAAGGAAAATATACAAAAGGGTCCCGTGTATGCCCGCAAGCTGCGTGGCAAGGACTTACACATTGCACGGCTGGAGATACCTGAATTCAGTCTGTGGTCAGGCAACAAGCTTGCAAGGCTGAATATAGGCAAGAACAACGGTGTACACGTTGCAGCCATCATACGCGGCCGTCTGCGCATCAACATACCTGGTGGAAACAACATGGTATTCTCGGGTGATATACTTGAGCTGGTAGGCGATGACAAAAGCATCGAATTAGTACGTCAGCGAATGAATGCCGAAACAACAAACCTGGAAAACTATCCCAAGGCCGAGGAACTTAAACTCTACAAATTTGTCATATCACGCGATTCCAAACTTGTCGGAATCCGTCTGGGTGACAGCAGGATTCGCGAGCAGTTCCACTGTATGGTAATAGGATTCGAGGATAACGATGGCAACCTTACGCCAACCACCCCAGACAGGATTATCAAGGTAAATGATACTATGTGGGTAGTAGGCGAATACGAAAATCTTGAATTACTTAAACTAATAACCAATCCACCCTTCACCATCAAGGATGGAGTATTAAATATTAAATAATCTCTAAACTATAAACTTTCAACTCTAAACTAAATATGAAAGCAGGTATAGTAGGATTGCCCAACGTGGGCAAGTCAACGTTGTTCAACTGCCTGAGCAGTGCCAAGGCACAGTCGGCCAATTTTCCATTCTGCACAATAGAACCACAGATAGGTCAGGTAAGCGTACCAGACGAACGTCTTACCAAGTTGGCAGAAATAGTTCATCCGGGACGCATTGTCCCCGCAGTTTGCGACATAGTAGATATTGCAGGATTGGTAAAAGGTGCCAGCAAGGGCGAAGGTCTCGGCAACCAGTTTCTTGCCAATATACGCGAATGCGACGCCATTATTCACGTCCTGCGTTGTTTCGACGACCCCAACATTGTCCATGTTGACGGCAGTGTAGATCCTGTACGTGACAAGGAAATAATAGACCTTGAACTTCAGTTCAAGGATTTGGACACATTGGAACAACGACTGAAGAAAGTCGAGAAAGTTGCCCGTGTAGGCGGTGACAAGGCAGCAAAAATAGAATTAAGTGTAATCGAGGCATACAAGGAAGCATTGCTTCAGGGCCGCAGCGCACGCACCGTACAGTTCGAGACCGATGAGGAGATTACAGCCGCCAAGGGACTGTTTCTGCTTACAGCCAAGCCAGTATTATACGTATGCAACGTGGACGATGCAAGTGCATCAACCGGAAACCGGTTTACCCAGGCAGTAAGCAAGGCCATTGAGGGAGAGAACGCCGAAATGATAATCATCAGCGCCCAGACCGAGTCCGACATAGCCGAACTTGATACATACGAGGAGAAACAAATGTTTCTCAATGACATGGGCCTTGACGAAAGTGGATGTAATCGTATGATAAAGGCCATCTACCATCTGCTTACCCTTCAGACCTTCATCACGGCAGGCGAGATGGAGGTAAAGGCATGGACCTTCCGCCGCGGTTGGAAAGCCCCTCAGTGCGCAGGCGTTATACATACCGATTTCGAGCGCGGCTTCATCCGTGCCGAGGTCATCAAGTACGATGACTATATCAAATACGGTTCCGAGGCAGCCGTCCGCGAAGCCGGCAAAATGGCTGTCGAAGGCAAGGAATACGTCGTACAGGACGGTGACATCATGCACTTCAGGTTCAATGTGTAATATTTACTATTTAGCCATTTTATGGTTTCATTTATGAATTATGCATTATGAATGCTGCGATTAAGCGAGAGCAATAATAAGCTTGCTTAATTATTGCCGAGCGTTAGCAGTATCGAAGCGAAGCTTCAATTATGAATTATGAATTAAGAATTATGAATTACATTAACTGGCATCCCGACTTTATAGCATTCAGCCTGGGCCCTCTGGATATACGCTGGTATTCCCTGCTATGGTGTATGGGCCTGATTGCCGTATATATGCTTATGCACAAATTGTTCCGCCAGCAGAAACTGACCGATGAACAGTTCGAACCCATGTTCATCTACTGCTTCATCGGCATACTGGCAGGAGCACGCCTGGGTCACTGTCTCTTCTACGAACCCGGATATTTTCTGTCACATCCCATAGAGATGTTTCTGCCCATACGCAAGCTGCAGGACGGCGAGTGGCACTTTACCGGATACGAGGGTCTTGCTTCGCACGGCGGTACCATAGGACTGACGATAGCCCTGTGGCTATACAAGCGCAAGGCAGGCATCAGGTTCCTGCACATACTGGATAACGTAGCAATAGTAACACCTGTATGTGCCTGTGCGATACGACTGGGAAACCTGATGAATTCCGAAATCATAGGCCGCCCAACCACTCTCCCCTGGGCCTTTGTATTCGCCCATGTCGATGCCCAGCCACGTCATCCGTCACAGTTGTATGAGGCCCTTTGCTATGCACTGTTCTTCTTCGTCGGATGGTTCATATACCGCAAGAGCAATATCAGGGTAGGCAGCGGATTCTACTTTGGCATGTGCATATTCCTAATATTTCTCAGCCGCATATTCATCGAATTTACCAAGGAAAACCAGGTACAGTTCGAATCCACCATGATACTCAACATGGGTCAGTTGCTCAGCATTCCGTTCGTCATAATAGGCGCATATTTCATGTACCGCGCATTAAACCGTAAACCGTAAACTGTAAACTATAAACTCTCTAACCGCTAACCTCTAAACAACAAACTATAGACTATGAAACACCTCCTCCTCCTGCTCGTATTGGTATTCAGTATTTTCACCAATGCACAAAATACAGGTACAATTTACCGCATACGTACAGCATCCCAGACAGGCGGTGACAAGTATGTAACTGTACTTGGCACCGAACTCAGTTCGCCCGTTGAACTTGCCGACCTGGACGAAAGCAACCCAAACCAGTTATGGGCACTGGTTGCTCCCCAAGGATTGGAAAACGGCTGCGCCTTTTACAGTCTGGGCACCAAGATGTCCATAGACATGGCACCCACCTCCAAGAACAGATTCAAGCTGCTGCAGTGGAAATCCAAGTTCGACCAAAACCAGATGTTCCAGATACATTCACCCGGCATTGCAGGCTCGGCCATTCAGTTACTGTCCAATGTCGACCCCAGCCGCGTACTCACCAAGCACGACGATTACACACTGTGGATGGACCAGGACTTATCCAGTCAGGACACCTATTTCGAACTCGAGGAGGTCATGGATTACATGCAGGTCAATTTCCCCGTACCCTACGTATCCTACAAGATTATCAGCCGTTCGCACAACACCGTGCTCAGCAACCGCCTCAGCAAGGAAAACGATGCCCCCATATACTCCGATCCGGCTGAAGATGGCAACAAGGGTCAGAACTGGGTGCTGAAGGTTCCGCAGTACTATGTGGAAAACGACGGCAGTTTCCGTGAAAGCACCTTCCAGCTGTACAATACATATTCGGGAAAAAGCTTCGACGGCACATTCGACAATGCCGAAAAGGGAATCCTGCAGTGGACCACGGCGGCAAACAACAACATCAACCAGTTCTTCACCATTTCGCCCGTCGCAGGCATGGAAAACATATATCAGATATACGGACAGACATCAGGCTGGTGGTATGATGATTCCGGCTTTCATTACGGTGCCGTAAATCACTACGTCAAGGTTAACAGCGACGGTACGGTAACAACCACCGACTACGATACCGACCAGGATACCTACTTCTATATACAGGCTGCAGACCCCTATCAGTTCCCCGACCAGCCATACTGGCAGAACGAGCTGATTTACGAGGTCAACAAGGAAAAAGGCCATGCAACCTACATACCTTACAGCGATACCGAAAGCCTGCGTGCAGACGAGCGTTACCACAGGGCATGGCTCGACCCACGGACCAGCACACAATGGCTCAGTCTCAACGGTACATGGAAACTTGACTGGCGTCAGATACCCGATGACCTGTCACTGCCAGGCGAGGAAGTCTATGGCAACAACGTGGACATATCGTCATGGAACGACATAACCGTTCCCGGATGTCTCGAGATGCAGGGATATGGCACACCATATTATATAAATGTGGATTATCCATTCAACGACAATCCTCCATACATAGTGACAAAGGCAGGATTGAAGAACACCGTAGCATCCTATCGCCGCAATTTCACGCTTCCCCAGGGCTGGGAATCCAACCGCACACTGCTTCACTTTGACGGCGTCTATTCATGCATATACCTGTATGTCAACGGTCAGAGCGTAGGTTACAGCGAGGGTGCAAACAACGATGCCGAATTTGACATAACCCAGTATGTCCGCACCGGTGAGAACAACGTAACCGTCCAGGTTATACGATACACCGACGCCTCGTACCTCGAGGATCAGGACATGTGGCGCATGAGCGGCATTCACCGCGATGTATATCTCGTATCAGTACCCCGAACATTCGTCCGCGACCATCACATCACGACCATTAATCAGTCCGACGATGCCACGTCAGGATGCGTATCCGTTGACCTTGTCATTGACAACCGCGACCTCCAGGCATGCAGCAAGACATACCAGGTACGTTTCATCTCCCCCGATGGTATTCCGTACGCCAGTGACACAAAAGACGTGGAATTCATCGATGGCGAGGAGGAAAAGACAGTCAACATCCAGTTCTCATGCTTTACCAATCTCAAGCCCTGGACATCCGACAATCCCAACCTATATACCATCGAGGTTGTGCAGAAGAACGAGAGCAACGAGGAAGAAATGGCCTTTGCCACAAAGTATGGATTCTGCAAGGCAGACATAAAGAATGCCCAGTTCCGCATCAATGGCAAGCGCATCTTCCTCAAGGGTGTCAATACCCAGGATACACATCCCATTCTGGGACGCACCATGGACCAGGAGACCATGTGGCGCGACCTGACGATGATGAAGCAGGCAAACGTCAACTGCGTGCGCACGTCGCACTATCCACGCAGTCCCCGGATGAATGCCATGATGGACTATCTGGGACTTTACCAGATAGACGAGGCAGATGTCGAGTTTCACAAGAACTGGACGGACAACGGTAACATACACACCTCACCCTCATGGCGCGGAGCAATCGTTGACCGCGAGGTGCGCATGACCCTTCGCGACCGCAATCACCCATCGGTTATATGCTGGTCACTTGGCAATGAAAGCAATGGTGGTATAAACTTCAACTACGCCTATGATGCAATACGCGAACTGGATCAGCGTCCAATACATTACGAGGGAGCCACACGTGCAGGAACATCCCCGACCGACATCAACAGCTATATGTACAGCGATGTCAATACCGTCATCAACAACGCCAGCGGCAAGAGCAAGCCACACTTCCTGTGCGAATACGCACACGCAATGGGCAATTCTGTAGGTAACCTGGCCGAATACTGGGATGCCATAGAATCCAGCCAGAACGGCATGGGAGGATGCATCTGGGACTGGGTTGACCAGGCAATTCTGGATTACGACGACATCAAGAGCGGACAACTCAAGGTTAACGGCTTCAACAAGTACCGTAACGGTTGGGACCACACCCCGTCGAGCATATCACAGGGCAATTTCGTCAACAACGGCATCATTACAGCTGACCGTGCATGGACAGGCAAGCTTGACGAGGTCCGCCGCGTATATCAGTATGTCAAGTTCAACGACAAGCTGACCAACAACAATACCGTCAGGCTGCGTCAGGGCTACGAGACACTCACGCTCGAAGGCTATACACTCAGATACACGGTACTCAGGAATGGCGAGGAAGTAGAAACAGGTTCACTTACCCTGCCCGCAGTCAATCCGACGACAGCCTACAGTCCAACATCTGTCCAAATCCCGTACAGTACTACATTCGACGAGGGAGCAGAATATCTCCTCAACCTTGCCGTCTGTGTACCCGAGGCAACAGAATGGTGTCCTGCCGGTTATGCCATTACCCAAAAGCAATACACCCTGCAGGAACGCACTTCATTACCCGACGTACCCAAGGGTCCTCAGCCCCTCACATACGTAAACGGCGTTATCAGCAACGACAACATCAGCATCAGTGTAGCGACTACAGGATCGGTCGAGGAAAAGGGAATCACCAGCTGGCAGATGGGCGGCATCAATGTCATCCCCGATGGCGTTGTCCCCGAATACAGCAATTACCGCTGGATAGAAAACGATGCACCTTACGGTACGGATCAAAAATATTCTACCGACAATGGCATAACGAGCAAGTATGTGACAGTAACCCTTGCAGCAGACGGAAGCACCGCAACCATCAGGCAGGAAGGTACAGGCACACTGTGCAACTACGTATATGTATATACCGTTTACAACAACGGCACTGTTGACCTCGATGCCTCGTTTACATCCATGTCATCGTCCCTGCGACGCCTGGGTATGGCAATGCAGTTTGACCCCTCTCTTATGTACACGCAGTACTATGCCCGTGGACCCAGGTCCAACACCATAGACCGTAAGACAGGCAGCGACCTGGGCATATACACGATGCCAGTCACCCAGTACCACGTTGACTATGTTGCCCCGCAGACCAGCGGTGACCGTCAGGACATGCGCTGGCTTGTATTGTACAATGCAGACAACAAGGGCATCAAGATTGAATCCCAGGGACAGGTACACTTCTCTCTGGACAACTACGACGATGCCTTCATGCACAACTACATCCATGCCCACCAGTGGACAATGCCGGAATCAGACAAGATATATGCACACTTCGACTACATGCAGCAAGGCATTGGCAATGCGTCATGTGGAGCCGGTGTGATGGACAAATACAGGATTCCGTCAATAGGCACATACACCTACAAGCTCAGATTCTCATACACCGACCACACTCCTGCCTTCATCCCAGGCGATGCCAATGCCAACGGCGAGGTAGAAATTGGTGACGTGACATCCGTACTGACCCTGATGGCCACCCCCGAGGCCCCCGGCTATAATAACAAGGCAGCAGATGCCAACGCCAACGGCGAGATAGAGATTGGTGACGTAACAACCATACTGACGATCATGGCTGGCAACTAATTCATAATGCAAAATTCATAATTCATAATTCAACCCTTCGTTCCTACGTCGACGGTACGTCGTTCGTAGGTCGAAGGTAGGTCGAATCTTTAGAATTTATTTCACACGGAAATCACAGAAAAAAACATAGAAAACCGCCCTCTCTGAGCCTAATGCTCCTATCGTAGCATACAACACCATCAGAATTCCGGCTCATCAAGGAAAAAAGGTTAGCGGTTTATCGTTTACCGTTTATCTAGGCCACAATCCTTCTTCCCTCGTGAAAAATTTTTTCGGTTTTGCCTCGGATGATGTCTGTAGTTGCGCAGCAACGGGTTATAATGTAAGTGGTTTGTGCAAGAACTTGTTCTTAGGCATAAACCAATGACATCGGAACAGAGGTTCGCAGAACCTGGACATCAGTAGAGGTTGTTTTTATGGTTTTATTATAATGAAATAATTTCTGTGTGACATTCTACTACGGTGTGGAAATGGTGACTCCAGCGATAATTATTACCGAGCTTGAGCAGTATCGAAGCAAAGCTTCAATTGTGAATTATCTATAGCAGCTTCTTTATCTCATTCAGTTTGTTCAGCGCATCAATTGGCGTTAACGAGTTGATATCCAGGTCAGCAAGCTGTCGCCTGATATCCTCCAGCACAGGGTCATCCAGGCGGAAGAAATTCAGTTGGTCACCCTTATCCGCAGTCTTCTTGGCACCTGCAGCCTGCCCGTTGCCTAATTCTTCGTGCTTTTTCTCCTCCTCCAGCTGCCGCAGTATAACCTCCGAACGGTTCACTATAGACTTTGGCATTCCAGCCATTGCCGCCACATGGATACCGAACGAGTGTTCCGATCCACCCTTTGCCAGTTTTCGCAGGAATACAACCTTGCCGTCCTGTTCCAGGACACTAACATTATAGTTATGTATCCTGCTGTAAAGGTTCTCCATCTCGTTCAGTTCGTGGTAGTGTGTGGCAAACAATGTACGGGCGTGTGCCTTTCTGTTCTCGTGTATATACTCGACTATACTCCAGGCAATTGATATACCATCGTATGTGCTGGTTCCACGTCCCAATTCGTCAAACAGCACCAACGAGCGTGGCGTTAGGTTGTTTATTATGCTTGCCGCCTCGTTCATCTCCACCATGAATGTACTTTCGCCAAGCGATATATTGTCGGATGCCCCTACGCGGGTAAAGATTTTATCCACATATCCGATACGAGCCTTCTCGGCAGGAACGAACGAACCCATCTGTGCCATAAGCGTAATCAGGGCAGTCTGGCGCAGCAAGGCACTCTTTCCCGACATATTAGGACCCGTAATAATCATTATCTGCTGACTGTCCTTGTCCAGATATACATCATTAGGTATATACCTTTCACCGGTAGCCATCAGCTGTTCGATAACAGGATGCCGTCCAGCCTTTATATCTATGGCATTGCCGTCATCAACAATCGGACGCGTATAGCCCTTTGCCCATGCAGATACTGCAAAGCCCGTCAGACAGTCAAGCCTTGCAATTACGTTGGCATCCTCCTGCAATGTCCTGGTAAAGCCAGCCGTCCATCCTACTATATCCATGAACAAGCGTGTTTCCAATGCAATAATTTTCTCCTCGGCCCCCACTATTTTCTCCTCGTACTGTTTCAGTTCCTCGGTAATATAGCGTTCAGCAGACACCAAGGTCTGCTTCCTGATCCATTCGGGCGGAACCATAGACTTGTAAGTATTTCTTACCTCCAGGTAATAGCCGAATACATTGTTATATCCGATTTTCAGGCTCTGTATTCCCGTCCGTTCAGCCTCTCGTTGCTGCATATCAATCAGATAGTCCTTGCCCCCCGTTGCAATCTGCCTCAGTTCGTCCAGCTGGGCATCCACACCGGTAGCAATGACACCTCCCTTGGAAACCAGTGCAGGTGCATCAGGCATAATACTCTTCTCCAGCCTCTCCCTCAGCTCCAGACACAGCTCCAGACTTTCCGCTATTTCGCCTAACACCTTTTCACCGCTCTGGGCCAAAGCCTCCCTGATAGGTTGGAATGCCTGCAGCGTTGACGTAAGTGCCACCAGTTCTCTGGGTGATACACGTGCCGTGTTAATTCTGGATACGATACGCTCTATATCACCGATATACTGCAATTGCTCCTGTATGGTATCGCGTACCGAAGGGTTGCGCATCAGCGCCTCGACAACATCCAGTCGCCTGTTTATACCATCCACGTCCTTCAGCGGAAAAACCGTCCAGTGCCTCAACATTCGTGCCCCCATTGCCGTGCCCGTACAATCCAGTATGTCCATCAGCGACTTGCCATCAGGGTTCATGGTACTCAGCAGTTCCAGCGAGCGTACTGTAAACGGATCCATGTGGACAAACTTATCCTCCTCTATACGAGATATAGTCGTGATATGTCCCAGTTTGGTATGCTGAGTCATCTCCAGATATTGCAGTATCACACCTGCAGCCACCACGCCAGCCTTGATATGCTCAACCCCGTAGCCCTTCATGTTCTTTACGCCAAAGAGTCTCAGCACACGGTCACGAGCCGTTGTTTCGTTGAAAGCCCAGTCCTCCAGCTTGAAAGTGGCAAATTTGTTGTTGAACGACGTCAGGAACATCTGCTCCCTTCCTCTTTCGTACAACACCTCCTTCGGCTGGAAATCCGACAGCAGCCTGTTGACATACTCCACACTGCCCTCGCTTATCATAAACTCTCCCGTCGAAATATCCAGGAAGCCAACACCACACATCCCCTTGCCAAAATGAACAGCAGCCAGGAAATTATTCTCGCGACCCTCCAGAACAGTATCCTGCATGGCAACACCCGGTGTAACCAGTTCCGTAATCCCCCGCTTTACCAGTTTCTTTGTCAGCTTAGGGTCCTCCAGCTGGTCACAGATGGCGACCCGACGTCCCGCACGCACCAGCTTGGGCAGATACGTATCCAGGGCATGATACGGGAATCCAGCCATTTCCATTTGCGAAGCCCCTCCGGCTCCGTTATTTCTCCTGGTCAGCGTAATACCCAGGATATCCGAAGCAATTACAGCGTCGTCCGAGTATGTTTCGTAAAAATCCCCACAACGGAACAGCAGCAAGGCATCGGGATGCTTGGCCTTCAGGTCATAGAACTGCTGCATCATGGGTGTAAGCTTTTCTTTAGCCATCTTGATATACTGTTATGTCCTAATCAGTGCTAAAGGTACAAATTAGACAGGGAATAACAAAATAAATACAACATATTAAAATAAAAAAGTGTACCTTTGTGCGCGAAAGTAAACAAACACATCAGATAAATGAGAGACTACAATTTCAGCGAGATTGAAAAAAAATGGCAGGCACGATGGGTCCAGGACAAGACATACCACGTCATCGAGGACCCCAAGCGCCGCAAGTTCTATATCCTCAACATGTTTCCCTATCCCAGCGGAGCAGGCCTGCACGTAGGACACCCCCTGGGATACATAGCCAGCGACATATACGCCCGCTTCAAGCGCCAGCAAGGCTTCAACGTACTCAACCCCATGGGTTACGATTCCTACGGACTGCCAGCCGAGCAATACGCAATACAGACAGGCCAGCATCCACAGAAGACCACATTCGAGAACATCGACCGCTATCGCAGCCAGCTGGACAAGATAGGCTTCAGCTTCGACTGGGACCGCGAGGTACGCACCTGCGACCCCGATTACTACAAGTGGACACAATGGGCATTCCAGAAAATGTTCAACTCCTATTTCGACCAGCAGCTGCAGAAAGCACAACCCATTGAGAAACTCATCGACCAGTTCAAGAGCCAAGGCACCTGGCCCTCAGACCCCAAGGCACAGAACGACCTGCTGATGAAGCACCGCATCGCCTTCCTGGGCGAAACCATGGTCAACTGGTGCCCCAAACTGGGCACCGTCCTGGCCAACGACGAAGTAGTCGAGGGAGTCAGCGTACGCGGCGGCTATCCCGTCGAGCAGAAGAAAATGCGCCAGTGGTGCCTGCGCATCAGCGCCTACAGCCAGCGTCTGCTGGACGGACTGGACACCATACAATGGAGCGATTCCATCAAGGAGACCCAGCGCAACTGGATAGGCCGCAGCGAGGGAACCGAGGTCGAATTCCACTATCTCTCCCCCGATGGCGATTCAGATGGCGGCACCTTCACCATCTTCACCACCCGAGCCGACACAATGTTCGGCGTTACCTTCATGGTACTCGCACCCGAGAGCGAACTCGTAGCCAAACTCACCACCCCCGCCCAGAAAGCCCAGGTGGACCAATATCTGGCATACGTCAAGAGCCGTACCGAGCGTGAGCGCATGATAGACCACACCGTCACAGGCGTATTCACAGGCTCCTATGCCATCAACCCCTTTACAGGCGAGAAAAACCCAATATGGATTAGCGAATACGTACTGGCAGGCTACGGAACCGGAGCAATAATGGCAGTACCCGCACACGACAGCCGCGACTACGCCTTCGCCCGCCACTTCAACCTCCCCGTCATACCCCTTATCCAGGGAGCAGATGTCAGCACCGAATCCTACGATGCCAAGGAAGGCATTGTCATCAACTCACCCGCACAAGGCAAGACATCCGTCATGTACGACGGCGAGAGCCTCGTGCTCAACGGCCTTACCGTCCAGCAGGCAATAGCAGCCACCAAGCAATTTGTCCAAAAACACAACATAGGCCGCGTCAAAGTCAACTACCGCCTGCGCGACGCCATCTTCAGCCGCCAGCGCTACTGGGGAGAACCCTTCCCCGTATATTACAAGAACGGCATAGCCACCATGATACCAGCCGAATGCCTTCCCGTCCGACTGCCACAGGTAGATAACTTCCTCCCAACCGAATCAGGCGAACCCCCACTGGGCAACGCACAACTATGGGCATGGGACGAAGCCAACAGACAAATTGTGGACAAGTCCCTCATTGACGAAAAGACCGTTTTCCCCATCGAGCTATACACAATGCCCGGATTTGCCGGATCCAGCGCATACTACCTGCGCTACATGGACCCACACAACGACAAGGCCCTGCTCAGCCGACAAGCAGCTGAATATTGGCAAAACGTCGATCTCTACGTCGGAGGATCCGAGCACGCAACCGGCCACCTGATATACTCGCGCTTCTGGAACAAATTCCTCTTCGACCTCGGAGTCAGCACCCAAGACGAACCCTTCCACAAGCTCATCAACCAAGGCATGATACAGGGCCGCAGCAACTTCGTTTACCGCATCAAGGACACCAACACCTTCGTCTCACTCGGTCTCAAGGACCAATACGACACGACCCCCATACACGTTGATGTCAATATCGTACGCAACGACATACTGGACACACAGGCCTTCCAGGCATGGCGCCCCGAGTACTCCGACGCCCAGTTCATACTCGAGGACGGCAAGTACGTCTGCGGCTGGGCAATCGAAAAGATGTCCAAGTCCATGTTCAACGTCGTCAACCCCGACATGATAGTCGAGCGCTACGGAGCAGACACCCTGCGACTATACGAAATGTTCCTCGGCCCCGTCGAGCAATCCAAGCCATGGGATACAAACGGCATAGACGGCTGCCACCGGTTCCTCAGGAAACTCTGGCAACTGTTCTGGGACAAAGACGGCAACCTGCAGGTTCAGGACAACCACCCCACGGCAGAAAACCTCAAAACCCTGCACAAGCTCATTAAGAAAGTCACTGCTGACATCGAGACATTCAGCTACAACACAGCCATCTCAGCCTTCATGGTAGCCACCACCGAACTCTCAAGCCAGCAATGCCGCAGCCGTCAGGTACTGGAACAACTCATATCATTGATAGCCCCCTTTGCACCACACATTGCCGAGGAGCTATGGCACGCCATCGGTAACCAGACCACAGTCTGCGACGCCCCGTGGCCACAGTTTGACGAGAAATACCTCGTCGAGAGCAGCATACGCCTCGGCGTCCAGTTCAACGGCAAGGTACGCTTCGACATGCAGTTCCCCGCCGACGCCACCCCCCAGCAGATGACCGATATGGCACTCTCAGCCCCCGAGGCAGCAAAATACCTCGACGGCATGCAGATAGTCAAGACCATAGCCATACCCAAGCGCATCGTAAACATCGTCGTCAAGCCACAGGCATGAATACTGTCAGACTAAAGAATTCTGCTATATGACAAACAAGAGAATCCATCGCGAGGATATCAAGAGACACAAGGAAGATTTGAAACGTCGTCTCCGCAACGCCCATATACTCGATTTCATCAAGGATATGGTATTCATCAACCTCGGCATGGGCGTCTATGGACTTGGCTGGGCCATCTTCATGCTGCCCAACAAGATAGTAACCGGCGGCGGAGCAGGCGTGGCAGCCATAGTACAATACGCAACCGGCTTCCCCATGCAGTACACACTGCTCATAGTCAACAGCATACTGCTGCTCATCGCCTGGTGGCAGCTCGGAAGCAAGTTCACCCTCAAGACCCTCTATGCCGTCCTCTCTCTCACCTTCTATCTTGACTTCTGCCAGAGGATTGTCGGCATGGACCCCGAACTTGCCCGAGGCATCCTGGGTGAACACCAGGAAGTAGCCATGTCCTGCATCCTGGGCGCCGTACTCAACGGCATAGGCATAGGCATGGTATTCATGAGCGGCGGCTGCAGCGGCGGCTGGGACATCGTAGCCAGCGTTGTCAACAAATACAGGAACGTATCCATAGGCCGCGTACTCCTCTACCTCGACCTCATAGTCATAGGCAGCAGCTACTTCCTGTGGAACAGCTGGCAGACCGTTGTTTACGGCTACATCACCCTCGTCGTATATACCTTTGCCCTGGACGTCATGATAAACTCCAGCAAGCAAGACATCCAGTTCACTATATACACCAAGGAATACGATGAAATCGTCCAGGCAATACGGCAGAATACCGGTCACACCTGCACCCTAATGCACGGCGAGGGCGGATACAGTCACGAGACAGCCCGCGTCGTAGTTACCGTCGTCCATAAGAACGAACAGGTACACATGCTCCGTCTCATACGCGACACCGACCCCAATGCCTTTGTCACGTTCCACCGTGTCGAAGGCGCATTCGGCAAAGGCTTCAACGTAATCAAGGCATAAAATGCATTATGCATCATGAATCACGCAGTGTCAATTATGCATTAAGAATTATGAATTATGAATGCTGCGATTAAGCGAGAGCAATAATAAGCTTGCTTAATTATTGCCAAGCGTTAGCAGTATCGAAGCAAAGCTTCAATTATGAATGCTGCGATTAAGCAGTATCGAAGCATGGCTTTAATTATGAATTAAGAATTATGAATTATGAATTAAAGAACGTTTTCCGCCTGGCCAAGGACTACCTATACATCCTTCTTGGCCTCGTCATCTACGCAACAGGCTTTTCCTGCTTCATGCTGCCATACGAGATTACCAGCGGCGGAGTCAGCGGTATTGCCGCCCTCATATATTACAGCACCGGATTCAATGCCGCCTACTCCTTCTTCATCATCAACATCCTGCTCATGATACTTGCCTTCAAGACCATGGGCTGGCGCTACTGTGTGCGCACTCTGCTTGCCATTGTCACAATCACCCTCCTCATCGACTACGCACAGATACTGCTCAGGACCGACGGTCACATGATGCACATAGTAGGCGAGCAGAAATTCATGGCATGCGTCCTGGGCGGCTGCATGGAAGGCATAGGCCTGGGCCTGGTATTCCTTGCCGGAGGCAGTACCGGCGGCACCGACATCATAGCCTCGGCAATCAACAAGCACCACAGCATCTCACTCGGTCGCATACTGCTCGTCATGGACATAATGATAGTATCCTGCAACTGGTTCATCATACACGACCTCGAGACACTCGTTGTCAGCTACTCGACCATGTTCATAGCCATGAATATGCTCGACTACGTCATCAACGGAGCAAGGCAAAGCGTACAGTTCATAATCATAAGCACCAACTACCAGTCCATTGCAACACGCATCTGCAACGAGCTGTCCCGCGGCGTTACAGTTCTCGAAGGCCGTGGATGGTACAGCGGCGAACAGCGAAACGTACTGCTCGTGCTGGCCAAGAAATACGAACGCCGCGACATATACCGCCTGATACACAGCGAGGACCCCAAGGCCTTTGTGTCCATGTCCAATGTCGAGGGTGTGTTTGGCGAAGGATTCGAAAAAATCAAGAAATAACAATACCACACTATGCAGACACTGATAATGGCTACCAACAACGAGCACAAGCTGCGCGAGATACGTCAGATACTGGGTTCCAGATTCCAGGTCAAGGGCCTTGCCGACATAGGCTGCAATACCGATATTCCCGAGACCTCGGACACCCTTCAGGGCAACGCCCTGCAGAAGGCACGCTACGTAGCTGAGCATTTCGGTGTTGACTGTTTTGCCGACGACACAGGACTCGAGGTCGATGCCCTTGGCGGTGACCCCGGCATATACACAGCCCGTTACGGCAGTATCAACGGCTATGGCGACAGCCACGATGCAAATGCCAATATCCGCTGCTTACTGGACAAACTCAGTGGCCAGACATGTCGCACCGCACGCTTCCGCACCGTCATAGCACTTGTCCGCGGTGGAAAGGAATACCTGTTCGAGGGTAGGGTAGAGGGTCGCATAGTCCAGCAGTTGCGCGGCACACAAGGCTTTGGCTACGACCCCGTATTCGAGGTCCAGGATACAGGCCTCACCTTTGCCGAGATGGGTCCGGAGGAAAAGAACCGCCTCTCACACCGTGGCCGCGCCACCGAAAAACTCGTCAGCTTCCTTACGTCGCAATGAAAATGATGGCAGATATCAATATCTGATATTCGGTTATCACTTCACCGGAGCACACCAGTACAGAAACATCGCAGCAATCATCAGCACAGCGACAGCCATAGCCATCACCCCGTACATCAGCTGCTGGTTAGACTTGCGTATATTATGTCTCATCACTACTTACTTGTCCGAAACTTTTTTCAGTATATTCCTGTACCTATCCTCGTCGGCAATCAGCTTCAGAGCCTCGTGATACACCTTGTCACTCTTCAGCTGCTGGCACACATATCCCCCCTGATAATAATACCGGGTAGCTATCTCAGCCTCGATGAAAGGCAGAATTTTTGACTTGAAGCGCTTCAGGTCAGCCTCCAGGTTGGGTTCAAATTTCTTTTCCAGCGAATCCATCTCCGCCTTTGCAATTTCCAGGTAACCCTCCTGCTGTGCAATTTCCTTCAGGTACTTTATTGCATTGTCCGACCTGCGGTTATATGTAAACTTCTCGTCCGTCACATATTTGCAGAAATCCGCATACTCCTCATCCGTCAGCCGTATGCTCCCAGCCTCGGCAATCTGTGCATGCTTGTTGCGGTACCCTGTAATCCAGTCAAAGAAAGCATCGCTCTGTACCAGGTCATAGACCATCGTAGGCAGGCTGTCAGGCTCGGCCGTTATATCCGGCTTTATGCCGCCGCCGTCACGCACCTCACGTCCTATGCGTGTGTAGAACACCTTCGTCAGGCTGTCAGGCGTAGTCTTCACCGTTCCGTCATGATTGTACTGATGTGCCTGTATGCAGCGTCCGCTGGGGATATAGTACCTTGCCGTCGTCAGCTTCATCTGTCCCCTGTAAGGCACGTCGCGTATAGCCTGTACCAAACCCTTGCCAAAGGTCCTGTTGCCAATGATAACCGCCCTGTCCATATCCTGCAGGCTACCGCTCACGATTTCGGATGCCGATGCTGAGTTCTGGTTGACCATCACCACAACAGGCATTATCGAATCCACCGGATCGGTTGTTGTCAGATACTCGTGGTTGGCAATTTTCTGCTTTCCCTTGGTATATACAACCTTCTGACCCTTCCCCACAAACAGGTTAACGATATCCACCGCCTCGTTTATAGCCCCCCCGGGGTTGTTCCGCAAGTCAAATATCAACTTCCTGCCACCCTGGTTCTTAATCTGCTCCAGGGCATGCCGCACCTCGCGTGCCGCACCGTCGGTAAAGCCCGTCAGTATGATATATCCCGTCTCCTTGTCAGCCATTCCGTAATACGGCACCGCAGGCGTCTTGATGGTTGCGCGCGTAATGCGCACCGTCCTGGGCTTCTTCTCTCCCGGACGTTGGAATTTCAGCGAGAATGTCGTTCCAGCCTCACCGCGCAGCATCGTAGTCACCTTGGCAGGCAGCATACCCTTCACATCCTTACCGTCAATGGCAAGCAGTATGTCCCCCGCCCTCAGTCCAACCTTGTCGCTCGGTGTGTTCCTGTACGGCTCCGATATTGTTACCCTGTCATGCTTTTTGCTGAAACGTATGATACTTCCTATACCCGCATACTTTCCCGTTGACATCTGCCTCAGTTCCTCGTCATCCGCAGGATAGTAAGCAGTGTACGGGTCAACCTTCATCAGCATTCCGTCTATAGCCCACTGTATAGCAGTATCAGCGGCAATGGTATCTACATAGTACAGATCCAAAGCCTTGTATATCTCGTCAAAGATATCCAGGTTGCGCGCCACCTGCGAGCTATGATTCTCCCTCTGCGCATAAGCCGTGCCAAACACCAGCACCAAGCAAAATAACAATCCAATTCTCCTCATAATATTATATTAAATCCTAAATCGTCCATCGTCCATCGTCCATCGTCCATCGTCCATCGTCCATTGTCCATTGTCCATCGTCCATTGTCCATTGTCCATTGTCCATTGTCCATTGTCCATTGTCCATCGTCCATCGTCCATTGTCCATCGTAAATCGTCCATTGTCCATCGTCCATCGTCCATCGTCCAT
>DJYQ01000043.1:22066-22280 GCA_002450165.1 Prevotellaceae bacterium UBA6974
CATCGTAAATCGTCCATCGTCCATTGTCCATCGTAAATCGTCCATCGTAAATCGTCCATCGTCCATCGTCCATCGTCCATTGTCCATCGTAAATCGTCCATCGTAAATCGTCCATCGTCCATCGTCCATCGACCATCGTCCATCGTCCATTGTCCATTGTCCATCGTCCATTGTCCATTGTCCATTGTCCATTGTCCATTGTCCATTGTCCATC
>DJYQ01000016.1:0-56743 GCA_002450165.1 Prevotellaceae bacterium UBA6974
GCACTCGTCCTTGCAGCGGTTGCCTGCTTCCATGTGGAAAATGGGAATGTGAAGGCGCTTGGCTCCGATAACCGACAGGCAACTGTTGGTATCTCCCAATACAAGCACTGCGTCCGGCTTGATTGCCACCATCAACTTGTACGAGGCATTTATGATATTGCCGCATGTCGCACCAAGGTCATCGCCTACGGCATCCATATATACCTCTGGCTCCTTGAGCTTGAGGTCGTGGAAGAACACTCCATTCAGGTTGTAATCATAATTTTGACCTGTATGGGCAAGGATGACGTCAAAATACTGGCGGCATTTGCTGATAACGGCTGCAAGGCGGATAATCTCGGGTCGTGTACCTACGATGATAAGCAGTTTAATCTTGCCGTTGTCCTGGAAGTGGACGTCAGAATAATCAATTCGAAGTTCCATATCTATTTCGTTTATATAGTTTGTTTTTCGTTAATTTTCCGTATTGTCGTCATACGGTTCAAGGAATCTACAGGAAATGTATGCTGTACTGTAGTGACCGACCCCCTTTATGGTGACGACAACCCGCGTCTGTCCCGACACACGCGCTACACGGCCGATTACGTCGCGAAAGGGGCCATCGGTAATGCGAACCAGCCCCCCGGGGCGGAATCTGATATCCTCCTCGGATACGATGTGTGCCCATGGGTGCATTACATTGGCGGCACGTACAAACGAGCACATCTGCCTGAACGGAATAAGTAGGGGTTGCAGTCTGCCAGCATCGTTCCTGGATGTGCGGTCATAGACAAAATCGACCCAATCGTGTCCGCCACCACGGCGCGTAAGGGACAGTGCCTGCTGAAATGTGGAAAAGATAAACAGGTTCCCCTTGAACATGGGTACAAGTTCCTCGTATTTACGGCCCTGACTGTATGTAATGCGTTTTTCGCAAGGGAACCACACCAGATAGCCGTCCTGCTTGTCCTTTAATTCGTCGTATAGTTGCCGGGCACGACTGTAGGTTATGCGGAACATGAACCAACAGTAGCCATCGGAAGGCTGGAAGTCGAGATTGGTTATCTGGTCAAAAGTCGGCGTATCTGGCATTAGAGCGTATTCTGGTGACACCCCTGAAGTTGCAAAAACTCGCTCTCATTGGCTGTGATGAGAGTAATCCCGTCACAATTGTTGCACTTGTCCTGGGCGGTAGTGTGCAGAAAATCGACCATAGCTATAGAAATCCTGGTCATACAAAGCTGAAGATTAATACATCAGACTGTGTGCAATAAGCACAAAACATATTAATTTCACCCGCACAAAATTACCAATAATTAAAGAATTATTATCATAAAGCGACACAAACACCGTCGGTTATTAACAATTATTAATAATTTGTAGGCACATTTTTTACCCCCCAATGATTTTGACTGCAAAAAAAAATGCTCAAACAGGAATGTTTGTTGAGACTTTTTGTATAAATTTACGCTCGGAAAATGTAATAAAAAATGAGTTTAGCTATGATTTCTAAAGCACGTCAGATGATGATGGCCGCGATGGGTGCCGTTCCGGCATTGATGGCGGCACAGAACGAAAAGCCTAACATTATCTACATTATGTGTGACGATATGGGGTATGGAGACCTGGGTTGCTATGGACAGCAACTGATATCGACTCCCCATATTGACCAGATGGCAAGAGAAGGCATGCGTTTCACGCAGGCCTATGCAGGCAGCCCTGTGTCTGCTCCAAGCCGTGCGAGTTTCATGACAGGCCAGCACAGTGGGCATGGCTATGTCCGCGGCAATCGGGAGTACTGGAATCGGGGCGGAATGGACAACAGCATGTTCAATGGGCGCGGAGACTATTGGATAGTAGGTCAGGAACCATATCTGATGACTCATGAGATTATCCCGGAACTGTTCAAAAAAGCCGGTTACAACACCGGTATGTTTGGCAAATGGGCTGGCGGGTACTGGAACAGCAGGTATCCTGACAGTTATGCAGTTGACAGTAATGGCAACACAGATACTGGCAAATACCAGACAACATCGTCTATGTCATTACCCAACAAGCGTGGTATCGACTGTTTTTACGGACCTGTATGCCAGTTTCAGGCGCACACCTACTATCCAAATTTTCTGAACCGCTACGACCCCGAAGGAAAGGGAGACAGTCACATGGTTGCAGAGACAATGGAGCAGAATATCCAGCATGCTACGATATTCAGCGGCAACACGGACTTTGAGAATCGCAAGGAGTACAGCGCAGACTTGATACACCGATACGCGATGTCGTGGATAGACCGTATGGCTGAGAAGAGCGAACCGTTTATCGGTATTTTTACCTATACACTGCCACATGCTGAGTTGTGGCAGCCTAACGACTCTATACTGAAGAAATACACTCAGGCATTCCAGTGTGACGAGAAATCGCATGGTTGGGAAACGGGGAACTGGTATTACAAGAACAGTAACAGTCACGCGCAGTTTGCTGCCATGATTACCCGTTTGGATGCATACGTGGGCGAAATAAGGGCAAAACTGAAGGAGAAAGGGTTGGACAGGAACACCCTGGTAATCTTTACGTCGGACAACGGTCCTCACGAAGAGGGCGGAGCTGATCCGACATGGTTCAACCGGGATGGACTGCTGAAGGGTACCAAACGCTCGACTCACGAAGGTGGCATCCGAATCCCATACATTGCATGCGGACCTAATGTTCCGGCCGGAGTAGTTAACGATCACCAACTGGCATTCTATGATGTCATGCCAACACTGCTGGATTACATTGGCGAGAAGGATGCCGCAAGGGCGCACTCGCTGGAGGCCAGTACAGAGGCTGACCCTTATGATGGCATCTCGTTCTACAACACACTGACAGGAAATGACAATGACCAGCAGAAACACGAATTCCTATATTGGGAGTTCCATGAAACGGATATGATGGGACTGCGCATGGGTGACTGGAAAATGGTCGTAAGCAAGGGTAACTGCAGATTATACGACCTTGCCAACGATATTCACGAGGACAACGATGTGGCATCGCAATATCCCGAGGTTGTAGCCAAGATGAAAAAGATTATCCTGAAACAGCATGTCAACAGTAATTTGTTTAGCGTAACATTGCCCAAATAAGTATGAAAAAGTTATTTATCATCACATCAATGCTTGCTGTGGCGATAGTCTCACAGGCATTTGAAGCCGGTAAGTACTATGTAATTAACCGTAATGGCGAAACAGGGTCGTACATGTACGCAAGCGGTAACGGCATCTCAACAGGAAGCTTGAACAAAAGCAATGCAAACTATATCTGGCAACTGATACCGACCGGAACGGAGAACGGGTACTACATCCGCAACGCCGGGACAGGGCAGTATGTGCAGACAAGTAAAATAACGCTGAGCAGTGCCGTCAGCATGGGAAGCGCACAGGTTGAGTATATCGTTTCGACCGGCGCCGGCACAAACACGTACTTCATGGCATCTAACGACCAGGGAGGAATTGTCTATGACACAGACCAGACATTGGGTCTGAACAAGGGTGCCTACGGCGTGGTTGCTTATTACATCAAAACTGGTCGCGGAAACAGTTATTGGACGATTACCGAGACGGACTACAGCCCTGCAGAACCTGCAACAGGGGAGGACGAGGATGTATGCCTGAATGTGCATGCATATCGTATGCCTTGCGGAACATACATGAATACTACTAAAATGACCAGGATTGAGATAAGTGGTGAGGGGGTTTTGGGTGAATTGCACTACACACCGGTGACATCAAGGCTCTGGACCCTGTACACAAACGAACGTGCGACGGTCATGGCAGGAGGGAAGGTAAACGTCACTGGTAATCTGACAGGGTATAACACAACGGGGCTGGTTGTTGCAATATGTGCTGATTTTGACGGTGATAGACAATTTGAGCAGACTGTACTTCCGGATGTTGGTGCTGAAATCAGTGCTGAACTGAATGTGCCAGCAAACGCCAAACCTGGTATGGGGCGCATACGCATACGAGTGGATCAGAATGGTAATGCGAGTGCCAATGGGGATATTACAGGTACACTGTATGACCTGCCTATCTATATCGAAGAAGCAAAAACCGACCGTACAGTTACTGTTATGGTGAATGGTTCGGGCCGTGGAACCGTGAGTATCCAGGGTGTCGAAGCTGATGCAGAGGAACGAATGACTGCCAATTTCGAACGCGGAGCCTCGATTACTGTTGTTGCCAATAATGTGAAGGGATACAAATTTACGGGATGGAAACAGGGCAACACCATTGTCAGCACTGAAAAATCATATACTTGTACATTGAGCGAGGACAAGACCCTTGTGGCTATGTTTACACCCAAACCAGGTGGTTCGGAACTTGATGGAGAATATATTATGCTGACATTTTTACGAGGTTCTGGACAAAATGTAACTGTCTATGTTACAGACCAGGACGATAATAATGTTGAAGGAATTATTGCAAATGTTATCAGTGTAACTGGTACGAAATTCAAATCTTGGTATAACTATGATGTGGCTGATAAGACGGACCTGACGCCAACATCTACAAGTCTGACTACTGTACGCAAGATTAGGTTCAGCATTGCAGGCATTCCATCGGATTACTATATTGAGACAATACACTCGCAGATGGCTGCACTGTCAACCACGGGATCGTTCCTGACATCCGGTAGCAATCCGTTCCGCATGGCAATTTATACTGGCCCCGATGACACTAACCTTACACAGTTTGCAAAAATAGAGGATAACCTGAACAAGAATCCCGGACAGAAGACGATGTGGCAGTTCAGTAATCCTGATGGTCCTATCGCACCGAGCGACCCGATGTGCCTGGAATTTCAACTTGTCAACACTGCCAATAATTGCGCATCTGCAATATATAATGTTATCCTGCACAAGAGCGAGAATCAGCCGACTGGCATTACTGATATTGTCACTGATTCTGCCAAGGCTGCGAATGCCAATGGCAAGTATCTGGAAAACAGTCATGTTGTCGTAGTAAAAGATGGACAGAAATATCTGACCAGCGGGCAACGGATTAAATAGCAAAGAATTCTAACGCATCAACTATAGATTGAAATGGATAATAGTGAGGATATTGTATTCCATCACGTAATGCCCGCCCAGTTACGCTGGTCGGATGTGGATCAGTTCGGACATGTGAACAACTCGGTGTACTTCCAACTGTTTGACATGTGCAAGACAAAATATGTTTTGGAGGTGGTCGGTAAGGATGCACTGAAACATACTGCCATCGTTGTGGCAAGCATAAAGGCAGATTTCCTGGCGCCAATATTTTACCCCGATGAAATAGTTATCCAGTCTAAAGTTACTCACATGGGCAATAAGAGTTTCGTCATCCGACAGCGTGCCGTAAACATCCGCACAAAAGAGGTAAAATGTGAAGGATACACGACTATGGTAACGTATGACATGGACAGGAACTGTTCAATTCCCATCCCCGCAGACTTCAGGGCAAAAATTGAGGCATTTGAGACCCTATGACTGTTAAGACAAACGATAATATGAATATCCGTAAAATTGTTGCACGCTTGCACCTGTGGCTGGGTATCGTCTCGTCAGTCCCTGTGGTTATTATATGCGCAACAGGTGTAACGTATGCCCTGCGTGAATACATCAGTTACGAAAATGAGGATTTCTGGACATGGATATTGGACGGCCATTGTTTCTTGTGGCTTCCCCTACCCTATGGACGATACATAACCGGATACACAGTCTTGGCATTCCTGGTCATATTAATCAGTGGTGTCATAACACAATGGCCAGGACGATGGACAATCGAAGCATTAAGAAAACGATTTTGGTTCAGCGGTCCTGTCCGGACAAAACGTGTTCTTATGAATCTGCACCTGGTGCTGGGACTGTGGGCCTTGTTACCACTGGCCGTTTCGTGCCTGACAGGTATGCTCATGGCCTTGGACTGGTTGCAGAGTATCGTATTCATGATTGTTCCTGAAGAATACCAGATGGACGTGCTGATGCTGAACAGCGAAATACACGATGGCAGTATCATGGGGCATACCGGCCGTATAATAATGTTGGTCTGCGCAACAATCGGAGGCACGTTGCCGCTGACCGGAATAGTGCTTTATATTAGGCACAAGTTATTGTTTAAGAAAAAAGGCGTAAAATGAAGATACTGAGCAATATATTCTATTTTTATTACGATGGATTTAGAAGCATGACCATAGGTCGTACACTGTGGCTGATAATAGCAATCAAACTGATTGTAATATTTGCAGTATTGCGCGTATTCTTCTTCCAGCCCACCTTGCATGGAAGTGACGAGGAGAAAGCTGACCAGGTACGGGAAAACCTGTTAAGGCATTAAATTATTGTATCAACTAAATTATCTGACGACATACTGTATGAATGATATTGTAACTACAATTGACTGGTCTAGGGCACAGTTTGCCATGACCGCAATGTATCATTGGATGTTTGTGCCACTGACTTTGGGACTGGGATTGGTGGTCGCCATTATGGAGACTATCTATGCGCGTAAGAAACTTGACCCCAAATCTGCACAGGCAGATATTGACGAATGGCTGGATATCACCAAATTCTGGATGAGGCTGTTTGGCATAAATTTTGCCATCGGTGTCGCAACGGGCATAGTCCTGGAATTTGAATTCGGTACGAACTGGAGTAATTACTCGTGGTTTGTCGGAGACATTTTTGGAGCTCCTCTGGCTATCGAAGGTATATTCGCCTTTTTCTGCGAAAGTACTTTTTTTGCCGTAATGTTCTTCGGTTGGGAGAAATTCAGCGTACGTCAACATTGCGCAGCTACATGGCTTACTGCTTTTGGAGCGAGTCTTAGTGCCTGGTGGATTTTGGTTGCCAACAGTTGGATGCAACACCCTGTGGGTATGGATTTTGACCCAGACCAGATGCGTAACGTAATGACGTCGTTCACGGATGTAGCTCTCTCTGTGACAGCCGTCAACAAGTTCTGCCATGTTATTACATCGTCCTGGGCTTTAGGTGCTTGCTTTGTTATTTCGGTATGCGGATGGTATCTGCTGAAGGGGCGTAATACCGGTTTTGCTTTCAGCAGTATCAAGGTAGCAGTCATTGTGGGTCTTGTGGGCATTGTGGGGGCAATGGCTACGGGTGACTCGAGTGCTGTCGGGGTATCGCAGGATCAGCCGATGAAACTTGCCGCCATGGAGGGACTTTACGAAGGTAGGCGAGGTACGGACCTGGTAGCTTTTGGAATCTTGAACCCAAGCAAGAAATGGAATGACGACCAAGATGCCATGCTTATGGAGATACGTCTCCCAAAGGGACTGAGTATATTGAGCCGTCATGATCCCAATGCTTTTGTCCCTGGCATCAAGGATATCATTGAGGGACGAGATATTATTGACGGCAAGGAGGTTAATACCGTGAATTACAACGAGCGTATCCTTCGGGGCAGAATTGCACAGAAGGCGTTGCGTGACTATAATCAGGCACGCGAATGTAAAGACATAGTGGGTATGGACAAGGCACGTGATAAACTTGCAAAGCACTACAAGTTCTTCGGCTACGGGTATTTAAGTAAGGCGGACGATGCCATACCGTCTGTTTCCATGACTTTCTATCCTTTTCATATCATGGTTATACTGGGCTCCTGGATGCTTGTATTCCTGATTGCCACAGTCTGGATTGTCTTCCGCCGTCCCAGATGGACGGAGTATAGCATTGCTGGCCATCCTGTATTCCCCTGGCTTGCCGTGATATCTGCTCCTATTGCATGGATATGCAGCCAGTGCGGATGGATTGTTGCAGAACTTGGAAGACAGCCGTGGGTCATCCAGGATATCATGCCTGTACAGGCGGCTGTAAGCAGCGTAGGCTCGGGCAATGTCAAACTGACATTCTTCATTTTCCTGTTCCTTTTTAGCTGTCTGTTGCTGGCAGAAATTGGAATAATGTTGAATCAGATTAGAAACAAGAAATAGAAACAAGTGTCGTTTATATGACAAAAATCACATGATACTATGACTTACGAATTGCTACAAGAATATTGGTGGTTCCTGATAAGTGTACTGGGAGCCCTTCTGGTATTCCTGATGTTTGTCCAGGGCGGTCAGTCATTACTGTTACAGAGAGATATCAGCAACCGGACTCGTGAACTGTTGCTTGGCAGCATTGCCCACCGATGGGAACTGACTTTTACGACCCTGGTCACGTTTGGCGGAGCTTTCTTCGCTTCATTTCCCTTGTTTTACAGTACCAGTTTTGGTGGAGCATACTGGATATGGATGATTATTCTGTTCACGTTTATTGTTCAGGCTGTAAGCTACAAATACCGCAATGCCGATGGAAACCGCATGGGTCGAGAAACATACGACAGGTTTCTGATAGCAAATGGCATCATTGCACCTGTACTACTGGGCGGTGCTGTAAGTACTTTCTACTATGGAAGTGATTTTACCGTGCAGATGGACAATCTGACAAAAGACCCCATGACAACAGGCAATGTTATCAGCACATGGGGACAGTATCATGGACTTGAGTTATTGTTGAACTGGCGTGTAGTGTGCTTTGGGCTTATGGTATTTTTTATGACACGTGTCCAGGCATTGATGTGGTTTATCAACCGAATTGATGATGAATACATCCAAAAATGGTGCAGAAGGCAGACTGTCATCAATGGCGCAGTATTCCTTGTGCTTTTCCTCGTTTGTATGTATGCTCTGCTTACGGCGACGGGACTGAAGACTGTTGATGTACATCAGTTCCAAATTATACGTTTCAGGTATCTGCTCAACTTGATTCAGATTCCTGCCGCAATGGTTGCACTCCTTGTGGGAACGTTGTTGGTTCTGGGAGGACTTGTGCGAACAGTATTGAGTACTGAGTTTCGCAACGGAATCTGGCTGACAGGCACTGGTTCGGTATTGGTTGTCCTGGCGCTTTTTTGGATTGCGGGTTACAACTGTACCCCATATTACCCATCGTGTACGGATATAAATTCATCACTAACAATATATAACTCCAGTAGCAGTCAGTTCACTCTGGAAACAATGTCATACGTCAGCCTGGCTATCCCGTTTGTATTTGCCTATATTGCCTGGGTATGGTACAAACTGGTAAAATAATTAGATAAGCGGACAAAAAAATCCCTGGTTAGGTGTCTCGCCTAAACCAGGGATTTCTCTTTATTTGATCCTGATGCCTGTAGTTGAATACTCACCACTGTCCCGCAGGATAACAATGCGGCCATCACGCATAACCTTGGTCGCCGTGTATTGTCGAGCGGATGGACTGACAATCAAATCATTTATTCCTGTCGGGTCGAAGCCTATAGGACGGAACGGATTCTCGTCTGTGAACACGTAATCACTCTTGCCCGTTGCCCATTTCAGTGAAAAGCGTACAAAGCGCATTGTGAAGCCGCCAAAAATTCCGTTCTCCTCGTAATACACACCCAGTGTACCATCGGGCAAGACGGTGGCTGCGCTATATGCAGAACCAGTTGGACAGATTACTTTCTTGCTCGTAAATGTCTCGCCCTCGTCATACGATATGGCAATGCTCAGGTTCTGGCGACTACTGTTGTCTGGACAGGTCTGGAAAGCCACATCCCATGGATTCCCATCCTTGGTAGCACACCATACCATATACTCTCCATCACATGCATTACCACTGATACCGCTTGTAAAACGTGTCTGTGGGGCTTTTTTCCATGTCATACCGCGGTCACTGGTAACGTTATGATAATTGTAGCCACTGGAACGTACGCTTATTGCCAGGTCGCCGTTGTTACGCTCCAAGGTCTTGGGCTCGTCCGCCCCTGTCGTACCGCTGGTTCCCTGTACATGCCAACTGTCGCCGTTGTCCTCGCTCATGAAGAATATAAAGTTCTGAACATTATTCCCATCGCGGTTGACAAAACTGCTGACCAGTGTTCCGTCACGAAGCTGAAGTGCTGCACCGGAACCAGAGAAACCACCCTTCCATGTAGGGTTGGGACTACCGATGGCATACAGGCTACTGGTATGATCTACCGGAGTACTCCATGTCTCACCTCCGTCAACAGACTTGATCGTCTTCCATGCCTGTGGCTTTTCGGGTGTTGAGCCAAAGAAACCGTTTCCGTATGGCGATGAGGTCATTATGCCTATTATCTCGCCATTGTTGCGATTGGTTACAAGACTGGCATCTCCATGACCATAGTTTCCTCCAGTTGCTGCTGTTCCTGCAACAACATTTGGTTCTGTCCAGGTTCTGCCCATGTCATCACTATACTGAGACACAACATAGCAGTGAGAGGGAAGGTCTGCATTGTGGTTGAGACGGTCATCAGTCAAAACGACTAGACGTGTCTTTCCTTCCTTTTCCACACAGGTGATAGCGGGAATACGATAATACATCGAGCCGTTCGTCTTATCCGCTCCTCTATCTTTTGGCATCAGGGCTGTGCCTTCGCTCAGGAATATCTGGACATAGTTGGCACAATTGCCATTGTCCTCTGTCACTTCCTGACCATCCACTATATAGCCTGTGATCTTTGGCTTTGTTTTCTTTCCCTCGATGTCACCGTCCTCAATATCAAATGCTATCCAAATGTAATGGTCACCCGGTGTGAGAAGCTTGCTGACGTTGACCGTACACTTCTCGGATGTGGTTGATGCTGAAGGTCCTGTAAGCAGGTCATACTTACCCAGAAGGGTTCCGGTCTCGTCGCGCCATGGCATTTTCTTTTCAGGGTCAACAAACAGTTCACGCTCATTAATTGCCTCGTACACTTTTACGGATTTTACATACTTAGGATTATATACCGTAAGATTGATTCCTTGCAATTCGGCACTGCCCTTAAGGCCATCTACATGCAACGTAGCACGCATAATAGGTACATTGGTATTACCTATACCTGTAGTGACCTTGGCCTGAGTGCAGGTTGCGCCAGAAAGCCTTGCCTTGGCCTTCTCCTCGCTTGCATCCACTTCCTCGAATCTCCACAGTGAAGCATTGCCCTCACCTGCAGCCCAACGGACAATCAAACTGTTATCCTTCTGGGCATGTAGTTCTACACCACCATCAGTGATAATGAACGAACCGTTACTGGACTGAATGCTGTATATGTAATTAGGTGTAGTGCTTTTACCAAATTGTGTTGAATTCCCTGTACCGGAACCTGCCGTGCCGAAGTATATGCCGTCATAGTTCTTTATCGCCAGTTTACCGTCTTTTTCCCAGAAACTCCATATACGGTCGGACATATACAACTTGCTGGTATATGTTATACGGTCTGATGATTCGGTGTAGTTGATCACCTTTCCTGTACAGTATGTTACGGACGATGCTGCGGCATTTACAATATAGTACCAATGTTCGTTGCCTTCGGTACTGATTTCGGGAAGTCCTGCAACTGGAGCCTGATCCTCGGGAATTATCGTTACCGTAAAGTTATTCATAAGCACACCCTTGCCGTTGGTTCCCGACAGGTCAAACGAGACTGTCTGAAGATTGACAGATGACTTGCTGAATGTCAATGCTCCATTGCTTGTTGTGTATGTCTTGCCATCCATTATCAGGGACAGTCCCGTAGTATGGCCATTGTTATGTGCATCGAAACTGTAACTGCTTATCAGATAGCCTGAAGGAGCTGTGACTGAGTATGTCGCACTGCCCTTGGAACCGGTCATCAACTGTATGGTATTGCCGCTCCAGTTCATATTATTGGGGCCGCAACCGAATACCAACTGTGGCGTTGCGGTGCTCTTCCAACTATTGTTCCAATTCTGATTTACTGCTCCACTGCTGTTGTACAGGTTACCTGTAGTCTTGTCCAGATTGTATGTTATGGGGTCAACATGTGCAGGCTCGGGGTCAGGTTCCTCTATTGGATCAGGAGCATCCAGGATACGTAACTGGCAACCTACATCTGTCAGGTCATTTCCCTTGCTGGACGAAGAACTCCAGTTGTAAATCTTATAAGTCTGAGGACTACCTGTCTGGTTAAGTTCAACCTCTCCACTGCAGAATGCAAAGTGTGCCATAGTGTTGGCGTTCTTCAGCGTCCAACCTGCTGACGGTTTGCTTGCTACGCAACTGATCTGGGTATTATACGATGCTACAGGATTCAGATAACTGCCATACTTGCGGTTGATAATATCGTATGTCCCGTCACCACGGTCCACAAACTTCCACATACTGTTTGCGAACTTGTAGTCTGTCGTTGAACCTATCACGCCGTCTGTCGCACCCGTAGCAGTCATGAAATGACCTGTCGATCGGTTAGATACAATTTGATACCAATGTTCGTCTCCATCGGTACTTGCGAGCGGTCTTATATAACTGGCATCCGTTACTGCCTGCCATCGTTCTGCAGCCTGACCGTCGGTAAGTACTGTAAATGACAAATCATCAAAATCAACAGACAGGGCATCCCTGATTGCCTGTGCAAATTTGACACTTCCCCTGCCGGTCAGATAATTATTGCTGTTAACATAATCCGCTACTGGATTATTGTCTGTTCCTATTGTAGCTGCATAGGTATCTATGAACCTGACGTTTTCATAGCCATCAGTGCCTGCCAGCTCATCCCTCAGCCAGTTGTTAAGTGTTGCGAGCCTACCTGTATTCAGGCTTGTATTGTTATGTCTGCCATGTATGGACATAACATATATTTTGGCACCATTGGCCTTGCCCTTGACCTTATCCACCAATGCTTTGTAATTGGACTTAACAGTAGCAATATCTGTAGAACCTGTAAAATCAGCAGTCCCAGTGTAAAGCAATATTGCCTTGGGGCAGGACTTTGTTACGCCTGTCGCAGCAAACGTTGCATCCACTTCCTTGCCGGTGGTTGCTATATCACCACTGGCGTTCCAACCTGTTCCGCGATTCTTGATATTGTTGTTACCCAACAGTTCCCACCACTCTGCGGTCTTTACCTCGGCATCGCCAAAGAACAGAATATCATCACTGCTTATCGGCATTACCGAGAACATCGTGGCACGACCACCGTGCATACTGCCAAGTCCGTCTTGTTTCTGAACGGATGTAAGATCGTTTGACAAAGCGTCGTATTCCGAAGTTACTCCTTCTCCCAGATATGGTTTGATTGCAGTAGCCCACTTCTTGAACGCTGCTGCATTGGGGTGTAGTTTGTCGTTGCTCCATGCTCCGCCCTGGGCCACGCATGACATAGTATCGTAGAAGTCGATAAACGTCAGCCATGTATTACCTGCAGTACGCATATCCTCAATCCAGGTTTTAAGCAGTTGGTTATAGGCAAGCCACGTCGCCTCGACACGGTTGCTTGTGGTATTGTTGATAATAGGATACAAGTAAACCTGAGTTTCCGCGTAACGCGAATGAATACGGGTAACAATATTTTGAACAAACCTGAGCAGTACATCCGGGGTTGCCGGAGTGTTGAGACCGCCACTGGTTGCGATATCGTTCGTTCCTATCATCATAAATACCTTTGCAGGCTTGTTGCCTAAATAACTTTCCAGATTTTCACTCTGTTGTGTAGCATATGAGCCTGAGTTACCTCGGTTAGATATAGGAAGGCACTTGCCATCCTTGTCACGGAACACTTCGTTCCAGATGTGCATATCTGTGATGCTGTTGCCTATCATCACAATACTGCCCTCGGCCGGTTGCAATACCTTGAAACCGTCATAACGTGCCTGACGGAACGGTTCGTCCGCCATGCCAATGCCTGTGCATACAAACAGTACAAGCAAACAAAACAAAAACTTTTTCATAACGTTATCTCGTTAAGATTAGTATAATTCAATAACTTCCAAATCCCTAATATCCGTGCCGTCTATATTGAACCGTATCAGCGTACGCACTGCATGCTGTCCATACAGGCCTGCCGCACCCGGATTTATATGCAGACAGCCCAACTTGTCGTCCATCATTACTTTAAGTATATGCGAGTGACCGCTGATAAAAAGCTTAGGCGCAGGGACAAACTTACCATTTTCATCATTGTGTGGATACAGGTATCTGATTACGCTACGGTCATACTTGCCGGGATAACCACCGATATGTTTCATCAGCACATCCACTCCCTCACAGGCGAAACGCTGGACCAAAGGATACTCGCGACGGATGGCAACAGTATCTATATTGCCATACACTGCGTTTAATGGAGCAATCCTGGCCAGACCATCAGCAACAGCTAAAGACCCGATGTCACCTGCGTGCCATATTTCATCGCATGACCCAAAGTATTTAACGTACCGATCATCCCAATGCGAATGTGTATCCGAAATCAGTCCTATACGTTTCATCTTTACTTAACTGTTATATGTGTGCAAACTGTTCACTGCAGATGGCAGATAGTTTACCCCATACCACGTTATCTGTAATGCCACAAATGTCAGCAACACATACATTGTTATCTTCCACCGCCCTGCATCACGGACATGCATACACATCAGCATCAGCATCCATGTAACTGCAGCCCAGTTTTCCTTTGGATCCCACCCCCAATAATCTCCCCATGCCTGGTTAGCCCATACACTTCCCATAAGCATGCCCAGGAGTATAAGCCCCGAAGCACTTCGTATCAACTCTCTGGCTAAACTTGCATTAAAGAATGTAACGATTACAGCCACAGACACTATAGCATAGGCTATCATATACATGCCCAAATGCGGAACAAACCACCATGACCGTAATACTGGCATCAATGTCTGAAAATTGATTCTGGCTACAGAAAAGAGCGTGAATAAAACGGCTATCAGTATCACTACCGGCAGAATTACTTTCAGATTCCAATGGTTCAACAACAGCAAAAATGCCGCAACGGCAAGCAATGCCATTCCAGCATATACTGCCAGCAGCCATGGATCATGGACGAATTTGAGAATGCTGTACTGCCCGTTTAGCGTATCATAACCGTCCTGGTAAATGGAATATCCCATATATCTTGCAGGTGCATTGACCTCGGTTGTCATTTGCTTGCCGTCAATTTTCAGATAACTGCGAAACTGTTTGGGAGCTTCCTGATCATTTTCATAATACTCTGTTTCAAACTTGTCCAGGGCAATGGTAAAAGGTAACTGCACGGTACTCTTATCCTCTGTATAAGCTATACTTCCTGCCTCGTTAACAAACAGTTTCATCCTACACGGGATGCGACCTGATGCACCTAAAAGCGAACCAGCAAGGACCAGCAACATCCCCACATGTGAAAACCATACCGCACCAAATCGGAACCTGGATATCTGAACACACAATAAAAGCATCAGCAGGATTATATACACGCCAAATGCAGTACTTGCATGAACAGGTATCGACCAAGTTCCCTCTATAGCCAGCATCAACACTCCCAAACCGAGCATTAGGCGCGAAAGCCAGGGAGAGCAAAGCCACTGTGACACTTTATTATAAGGTGTACTACTCCTCATTAAACATACTTTTCCTCGTGTACAAAAATAATAATAAATAATTTAATATTGTGCTTTTATATAACTGATTAAGTTTTTTTTGTGATAATACCATAATATGTTACAGAAATACAACAAAAAAAGCACCTCCCGTCAAAGGGAGATGCTTTTATCTATTAAAAAGCTTTCGTTAACCACCAAAGTTATCGAAGCGTATCATATCGTCCTCGACACCGAGTGAGTGCAGAAGGTCGAGAACAGTCTTAGCCATCATTGGAGGACCGCACAGATAGTACTCACAATCCTCGGGAGCTTCGTGCTGTTTAAGATAAGTATCACCCATCACTGGTGCTACGAAGCCAGGGGTATACTTGATTCCTGCCTCATCTGCCTTGGGATCGGGACGATCCAATGCAAGGTGGAAGTGGAAGTTGGGGAAATCTTTCTCCAACTGTAGGAAATCATCCAAGAACGGAATCTCCTCAAGTGCACGCGCACCGTAAAAGTAGTGCATTGGGCGCTTACGATCCTCGTCCTTGACACCATGGCCTTTGAGCATGTGCATAATCTGAGCACGCAACGGAGCCATACCGGCACCACCGCCTACCCATATCATCTCGCGTCCTGAACCATATACCGGACGGAACTCACCGTAAGGTCCTGACATAATAACCTTGTCACCCGGTTTCAGGTTGAAAATATAAGATGACGCAATACCTGGATTAACATCCATGAAACCCGGACCCTGGTCCTTTGGCTTGAACGGAGGTGTTGCGATACGCACGTTCAGTGTGATAATATCACCCTCGTCAGGATAATTGGCCATAGAGTATGCACGGATAGTATCGGACGGATTGGTACACTTCAGGTCAAAGAGACCAAATTTTTCCCAAGCCGGAAGGTATGTCTCACCAATAAGGTCGCGGTCGTACTTCGCATAGTCGATACAGTCAAATGCAGGTATCTTAATCTGTGCGTACGAACCAGGCTCGAAGTCCATGTGCTCGCCTGCAGGCAAGGCAACCTTGTACTCCTTGATGAAAGTAGCAACGTTCTTGTTACCAATAACGGTGCACTCCCACTCCTTGACGCCCATTACACTGTCATCAATCTTTACCTGTAGGTCACCCTTGACCTTGCACTGACAGCCCAAGCGCCAATTCTCCTTAATCTGTTTGCGTGTAAAGTGTCCTTTCTCGCTGTCGAGAATCTCGCCACCGCCAGCAGTTACCTGAAGTTTGCACTGACCGCATGAGCCTTTACCGCCACAGGCACTGGGCAGGAAGATGCCCTGCTCAGAGAGTGTGCTTAACAGAGAGCTACCCTGACCAACCGAGAGTTTTTCCTTTCCATTGATAGTTACTGTCACATTGCCACTGGGTGACAAGTATGTCTTTGCTACGAGCAGGATGGCAACCAGGATGAGGATGATTCCCAGGAATACGGCAATGCTCGCTAAAATCAAATTTAAATCCATTGTATATTCTCCTGTTCGTTAAAATTTAATATTAAGACCTGAGAAGCACATGAAGGCCATGGCCATAAGTCCTACGGTAATGAACGTGATACCAAGTCCCTGTAGAGGCTTGGGCACGTCGGTATAGGCCATCTTCTCGCGAATGGCAGCCAGACCTACGATAGCCAGCAACCAACCGATGCCACTACCCAGTGCGTAGGCAACACAGTCACCTACACCTCCGATATACTGTACGTTAGTCTCCTCCATTCCTATGCGCTGCTGCATAAACAGGGATGCACCCATGATAGCGCAGTTTACAGCAATAAGAGGCAAGAAGATGCCTAATGATGCGTACAGCGATGGGCTGAAGCGCTCGACGACCATCTCTACTAACTGAACCATACCGGCAATAACGGCGATAAACAGAATGAATGCGAGGAAACTGAGGTCAACACCCTCTACAATACAATCAGGTCCCAGAACCTTGGTCTGCAAGAGATAGTCAACGGGTACCGTAACAAGTAACACAAATGTTACTGCAATGCCCAGACCCAGGGCTGTCTTTACATTCTTGGATACTGCCAGATACGAGCACATACCCAGGAAGAAAGCAAAGATCATGTTGTCCACAAAAATCGAGCGGACAAATAATTCAAGCATGTGTCCCATATTACTTTTCCTCCTTGTTTATTGAGCGATGTGCCCAAATTACACAACCTACTATTATCAACGACATTGCCGGCATTACCATCATGCCGTTGTTCATGTACCAGCCTCCGTTGGCAACATACCAACTGTCGGGGATGACCTGATAGTCAAACAGTTTGCCCGAACCAAAAAGTTCACGGACAAAACCCACGACAACCAACACCCAGGCGTAACCCAGGCCATTGCCTATACCATCCAGCGTAGATGCCCATGGTCCATTTTGCATGGCAAATGCCTCCAGACGTCCCATCAAAATACAGTTGGTAATAATCAGACCCACATATACACTGAGCTGTACGCTTACATCGTACACAAATGCCTTGAGCAACTGGCTGACAATTGTTACCAAAGCAGCTACAACAACAAGTTGTACAATGATACGTATGCGGTTTGGAATGGTTTTGCGCAACAACGAAATCACCAGGTTTGACATAGCTGTAATGACTGTCACACTCAGGCCCATGATTATTGCTGGCTTGAGCTGGCTGGTTACTGCCAGTGCCGAACATATGCCCAGGACCTGGACAGTAACTGGATTATTAAGATTAAGTGGACTGGAGAATGCTGCCTTATTCTCATCAGAAAACAATTTCATATTCTTTATCCCTCCTTATTTATAATTAATGAAAGTGATATACGCGCCCAGACCGTCCTGAATCATACCGGCTACACCGTTGCTGGTCAGGGTGGCACCTGTTACGCCATCTATCTCGTATTCGCCCTTCTTGGGAGTTCCGTTCTTGACTACCGTAAGGGCAATACCTTCGACACCCTCAGCAAAGAGAGGTTTGCCTATAAACTGCTCCTGGAACGGACGATCGCCAATCAATGCTCCCAGACCTGCGGTCTCACCCTCGTGATAGAAGTATGTTCCCAGCACTGTCTGCTTGTTCTGATCAATTGCTATGTAGCCCCACAGGCCACCCCACAGGCCACGTCCTGTAACAGGGATGACATATGCCTTGCTACCGTCTGCTGCAGTTGCAGTGAACACATGCAACTCACCAGATTTGATTGCGCTGCCGTAGGAGGTCTTGAATTTACCTTCATAAGGCATCATACGCATACTTTCCTTGTCCCAGATGCTGTCCTTTACATTCTGTTCATAAACTTCACCAACATTAACGGTAGCCTTGTCGTAACCGAGGGCAGTAAGAATCTGACCCTTTGTATCATTTTCGACATTGGCGTTCTGGATACTACTCAGCGAACTGCTTACGAATGCTAACAGGAAGGCAACAATTATCACCATTACTGCTGCATAGCATATAGTATATACATTACCGCTGGTATCAAGTCCTTTCTTCTTTGCCTTTGGCTCTGCTCCCGGCTCATGCACCTCTTCGATATGAGAACTGTCTGCCTGACAAATAGGACACTTATCGGGCATCTTGTCAGCCTCAAAGGTCTGACCGCAGATATTACATTTGAATTTTGCCATAATCGTGTGTCCTCCTTATTTAGCTACGCGCTTTGCACGCTTGTTAATATTTGACTGTACAACACAGTAATCCACCAGTGGAGCAAATAGGTTCATCAACAGGATAGCAAGCATCATGCCCTCGGGATAACCAGGATTGAGGACACGTACCATAACTGCGACAACACCTATCAGAAAGCCGTAAATGTACTTACCGCATTCTGTACGGGCACTGGTAACAGGGTCTGTTGCCATGAACACGGCACCAAATGCAAAACCACCATAAATCAAATGCTGATACCACAGAATCGGGTTGGTAACATCACCGACCTGGATACCTTCCAGCAACCATCCCATCAGGGCACCGCCAGCAAATACACTGAACATAGTCTTCCAACTGGCAATGCCTGTCCACAAAAGTAATATCGCACCCAATGCAATTGCAATAACGCTGGTCTCGCCTATAGAACCAGGGATAAGACCAATAACTGCATTGATATCCAATGTAGAAATATGTCCTGTTACCGCCTGACCCAGAGGTGTTGCTGCAGTATAGGTGTCGGGCACATTATATCCCAGACCCAAAATGGATTCCTGAGCTACCCAAACATTGTCATCACCGGTCATCGCACTGGGATAGGAGAAGAACAGGAATGCACGGGTAATTAGTGCTGGATTGAAAATATTCATACCAGTACCGCCAAATATCTCCTTGGCAAAAATTACGCTGAACGCAACAGCAATGGCCAGAATCCACAAAGGAGTATTCACCGGAATTATCATCGGGATAATAATACCTGACACCAGGAATCCCTCCTGTATCTCCTCTTTCTTCCACTGCGCCACAGTAAACTCGATACCCAAACCTACGGCATAACTGACGATAATCTTGGGCAGTACTGCCAAAGCACCATAGAGAAACAGATCCCATCGCTGACAGTGAGGCAATATGCCTGCAGCCAGAGCGTTCTGGTAACCCACATTATACATACCGAATATCAAAGCCGGCAACAGTGCAATCACTACAAAACTCATAATGCGCTTACTGTCAATGGCATCGTGGATATTGACGCTGCCTGCACGGCTTGTGGTATTTGGTACGAAAGCAAAAGTCTCGAAACCGTCAACCAGCGAATGGAAAGCATGGAACTTGCCACCTTCCTCGATGTGCGGACGTATGTTGTCGAATAGTTTCTTAATAGGATTCATTTATGCATTCTCCTTTCTCAGGATATCAAGACCCTGTCTAACGATTCTTTGAAGTTCCAATTTTGAAGAGTCAACGAACTCTGCTATTGCAAAGTCCTCGGGGGCAACCTCGTAGATACCTAATGCTTCCTGACGGTCAATATCGCCAGAGATTATGGCCTTGACAAGGTAGCCAGCATAGATATCCATAGGGAATACCTTGTCGTACTCGCCTGACATAATCATGTGGCGCTCACCGCCCTTGACACGTGCGTCTATTGTGTATTCCTTCTTGCCACAAAGCCATGAGAAATAACTGCGGTGTGCACTGAATGTACCGAAACGGGGCAAAATCCAACCGAGCATCTCGTCAGCATGATCACCTTCAGGAATAACATTAATCTCGGTCGCATGCGCTGCCAGATATGCTTCCTTTGTAGTTTTGATGCCTGTCATAACGTTGCCATTTATAACGCGCGAACCATCAAGACGGGCATTACCCACCAACAACGTAGTCAGCTGCTGGCCTACCAGAACCTTGTAATATTTGGGGGCCTGCACCTCGCTGCCTGCCAGGGCAATGACACGTGTCAGGTCAACCTTGCCTGTCGTCATCAGTCGGCCTACGAAGATTACTTCCTCTGCGCCCAGCGTCCATACAATCTCGCCTTTGTTGATAGGGTCTGTGTGGTTTATCTGCACACCCACGTTACCTGCGGGAGCCTTTCCCTGAAAAACGGTAACCGTGCAGTCCCTGGCCTCTAACAGAGCCTTGGCTGTCTGCTTTGAACTGACACCCAGACGTACCGGAGCAAGTTTTGCCAAAGCAGAAAGACCCGCCTGAAACTCAACCTCATTACCTTTCAGTGCAATCTCAAAATCCTGACTAAGCGGCATAGAGTTGAATGCACTGACGTAGATTGCCTTTGGCTTGTCCTCGGGATTAGCAACCACGTCATAGGGGCGCTGACGGAAGAAACCGAACAGACCGCTCTCTAGAAGCGCTGCCTTAACGTCCTTGGTGTCGAATGTCCTGGCTTCCTGTTTGGCATCGCTCTTAACGCGAATGCTTAAAAGCTTGCGGCGGTCACCACGCTCAACCATAGACACAGTACCACTGACAGGACTGACAAATTTGACCTCGGGATGCAGTTTGTCAACAAACAGTGCATCACCGGCCTTGACGGCATCACCTTCCTTAACGACTACTTTGGGTTTTACTCCATAGAAGTCATCTGGACAGAGTGCATACTCTCCAGGACACTTCACAGTAGCAATTTCCGCAGTAGCCTTACCTTTGAGATTGATGTCAAGGCCTTTACGTAATTTGATTACTTTTGCCATATACTGTTAATTTATATGATGATATATGATTTCTCGCGCAAATATACACACTTTTTCACAATTAAGAATCCAAATGCCAAAAAAAACTCCTATTTTTGCGCGAGATTAACAAAGATGAAGACTCTGCGGCGCATCATACAATGGACCACTGCCATAGTATGCGGCATTTATATGCTGCTGCAGATTGCTATGCATGTACCAACGGTACAGTATTGGGCCGGTGACATTGCCGAAAACATTATTCACAGAACATTTGACTGGCATATCCACATCGGCAAAGTGCGCCTGGGATTATGGAACCGCATAATCATCGATGACATCAAACTGATTGACCGCGACGGGGGGCGCATGCTTCACGTTTCACGTCTGGCTGCCAAGGTGGACATCATGCCGTTGTTCGAGGGCAAGATAAGCATCGCCAATGGACAGCTTTTTGGCGCGCAGGCAGACCTGTATCAAAAAACACCTGAAGGGGACCCTAACTTCCAGTTTATTATTGACGCATTTAAATCCGAGAAACCCAGTCAAAAGCCCCTGGACCTTCATATCGGTTCGCTGTTGCTACGCCACGTTTCCGTCAGATGGAACAAGAGATGGGTTCCTCGTAAAAACACAGACCAGCTGGACCCAAATCACCTGTGGATAGCCGACATGGCACTGACCGCTCACCTGCACAAACTGACTGCTGACAGTATCAATCTGGATATCCGCCGTTTTGATTTTAAGGAACAAAGTGGATTAATGCTGAAAAGTTTCCGAACAGAACTGAAAGCCGGTCCAAGCGGCATGCATATATCGGATTTTGACTTGCAGATGCCCAATTCGGAAATTAGAATCCCTATTTTGGAAACTAAATGGAGAGCCATTCCTAAAAACGATGAAGACCTGAGACGATGGTTCAATAGTATTTCGTGGCATACAGAAAGTCACATTACATTTAACGCCCGCGACATCCAGCCGCTTGTTCCGTTGCCACAGGAAGTGCACAGGATAGCAGGAATAGACCTGCAGTTCGAGGCCAATGGTTCACAAGGCAACACAGACATCACACACATAGCCTTGAATAGTTGCGACCACAGTGTACAAATGCATGCAAAAGCTCGCATACGTGGAATAGGCACCGAGAATCCTGCTGCAGATATTCGCATCGAAAATCTGAATATTAAACCAGAAATAGCACAACTGCTGCCCGAAAATGCCCGCATATATATAGCAAGAGTCGGACCGACAGATGCGGATGGCAACATATTCCTATCCAAAAACCTGCAAGCAGCACGTATTAATCTTAGATCTGCCCCAGGGGTCATCAATATTGACGGAACACTGACAGACAGGAACATTATAGATGTGACAGTCAATACAGATGGACTGCAGATAGATAGAATCATGGCTACAGGCATAACCAGCTTTCCCGTCGGAAAGGTTGCACTGAAGGCCCAGATAAACGGACGGCTGAAAGGCGAAGGTGGCAAGCCTGGCTTTGATGTAACTGTGGACGCTCCGCAACTGACACTGCTGGGATACGAATATCATGATTTGCATGCACAGGCAAACTTTTCCTCCGATGGCAGCCAGCTGGAAGCCGAACTTCATGATATCAATGGCAGTATCAGGACTAAATTGCATTATTCCGATAATGATATGCACCACCTATGGGGAACACTTAATGTACATGACCTATCATTATCACACCTTAACTTCACCTCAAAATATCCCAACAGGCGCATAAGCACAGATGCAGGTATTGACATTATGGGCAAGTCGTTGAAAGACGTTGCCGGACAGCTGTCACTGGACAACGTGCTGATGCAGACATACAGCCGCGACAGCACACTCCTGGGACCACTATACATAAACGTAAGCACGGAAACCGACAAAGATGGCAGAGTACTGGACATCAAATCATCGAACATCAACTTGCATGCCCAAGGACAATTCGGCTTCACCACCTTGCATAGCACATTATGCAATATATTGCACAGACATCTGCCCAGCATTGTCAGCCAGCCGACTTACAATTGCGATGACCGTTTGTCCTTTGATTTTAGCATAAAAGACACAACCTTGATAAATACATTGTTCAATATTGATTTGCAGATACCACACGAGGCCCATGCTACTGGTATGGTAAACGGAACGATGAACCTTGTTGACCTTAAATTAAATATCCCTGAACTACGCTTTGGAAAAGAAAGACTACTTAATGCCAATTTACTGGTAATCAGTAAAGATGACCTGATAAATTCACGTTTTACATCAATGCGTGCAATTAAGTCAGGAACACTGCCGTTCAGCATAGAAGCCGCTGTGGGAAATGATCGTTTACGACTTCAGGGAGGATGGAACAATGCCAAAAGTCCCGCATACCGCGGTAGTGTAGATATCAGCGCAACATTCCCTCGTGACATTAACGGCAAGCATGGACTCAATGCATGGATTGCACCTACAGACCTGATAATTGCAGATACCACTTGGTGCATACAGCCTGGAACTGTTTCGTATCATTCAGGTATAACTACGGTGAGCAACCTGAGCTTGTCTCAGGGAACTGAACGATGGCTGAGAATTAACGGACGCATATCCCCCAATCCCGAGGACAGCCTTATCGTCAGCCTTCACCGGATTAATCTGGAATATGTAATGAACCTTATCAATTTCCACGACGTTGACTTCAGTGGTGATGCCTCGGGAACAGTTTGCATGAAGACAATGGGAACTAATCCATGGGTGGACGGCATTCTGGATGTAGAGAACTGGAATTTCAACAATGCTCCATTGGGACAGATGAAGGCACACCTGAACTGGGGCGAAACCCACCAACACCTCAGTATAGAGGCAGATATGGACGATGCTTCAGTACAACACAAGACTCACGTGAGCGGATACATAGGTCTTACGGGCAATAAGTTCACAAACAGCATAAATCTTAAAGTCCGAACCCAGAACTTCAATTTGGCCTTCCTGAACAAATTCACCACAGGAATTTTGGATGACATTCAGGGACGTGTAAGCGGGTTTTGCCGCATATACGGACCTCTCAGAAAAATTGACCTGGACGGTGACATGCTCATCAACAAGGCACACATGGGACTGCCTATGCTGGGAACTGATTTTTTCATAAAGAACGACAGTGTTAGGATGCGCCCCGGCCATATTGCCTTTGACGTATTGGCAATAGACCCCTACGGAGTGGCGGATGCTCACACACTGGCTGCAGAGCGTCGGGTTTATGACATCCGACGCTCGTTCATAGACATTCCACACCACTCAGCACATATTGACGGACACTTGTATCACAACAGCTTCAAGAATCTAAGGTATGTATTTGACATACAGACCAACAACCTGCTATCATATAACACCAAGGATTTCGGAGAGAACTCGTTCTATGCAACCGTATATACCAGCGGCAACGTAAACATAAACGGACGCTTGGGGCGACTGGATGTTAATATTGATGTCGAGCCGCAGTCCGGTACACAGTTCACATACAACGTAACCACACCGGATGCCCTGACACAGGCCAATTTCATAACCTATCGTAAACATTATACAGGCGAAAGTGCATTGGACGCAGACATACAAGCCACAGAAATACGGAACATAAGCAGCGACATGTTCCTTAATTTCAACCTGAACATGACTCCGGCGGCCCGACTCCGCTTGCTTATGGACCAGAAGACAGGCAGTATGATTGACCTGGGAGGTAGCGGACACCTTTCTGCAAGCTATCACAACAAGGGGCGCTTCCGCATTTACGGAACATACAAGGTGCACGACGGTGTATATAACATAAATGTACAGGACGTCATCAACCGTAATTTCAAATTCCAGCAAGACGGCTCGATTACATTCAACGGTGACCCAATGCAGGCAACACTTAACATGAAAGCTGTATATACGGTTCCTAACGTCTCGCTTGATGACCTGTCAACCACATCCCTTGGATTTTCCAAAACACGCGTTGACTGTATCATGAACCTGACTGGACGACCTCAGCAGCCAAACATAGGTTTCGACTTCGAACTGCCTAATGCAACCGACGATGAACGACAGATGGTACGTTCCATTGTCAATACCGAAGAGGAACGTAATATGCAGGCCATCTACTTGCTTGGTCTGGGGCGATTCTACAGCTATTCGGCGAGCGCCAGATCCGTCAGTCAGGGCGGCAACGCCATGAACTCACTTGTCTCGACTACCATCTCCAGCAAAATAAACGAACTGTTAGCCAGTGCTGTAGGCTCCTCGAAATGGAATTTCGGAGCAAACCTGAAAACCGGTGAGGACGGATGGAAAAACATGGATGTCGAAGGTTTGCTCTCGGGCAGTCTGTTCAACGACCGCTTACTACTTAGCGGCAACTTCGGATACCGCGAGAAATACTATACACAGCGCAATTTCATCAGTGATGTGGATGTCCAGTATCTGCTAACCAAGTCCGGCTCTGTAGCCATCAAAGCGTACAATCAGGCCAACGACCGCTATTTTGTACAGTCTGCTCTCAATACACAAGGTATAGGCATACAACTCAAGAAAGATTTCAACCGCTTTAGCGACATGTTCCGCAAGAAGAACAAAGGAACAGAAACAGCCGCGAAGAAGGTAAAACTCACCAAGGCAGAGAGGAAAGCAAGGAAAGCTGCTAGCAAAAAAGCTCGGAACGAAGCAGACGCAAAGAAAACAGAAGCGGAAACAGCAAAATCACATAGGAAACCCAAATGGAGCAAGAATACCGTTGTACGCATAATTTCGCTCCCGGAAAAATAACAAACCCATCATGGCAGAAATCCTACTCATTGCCATCGCATTAGCCATTGACTGCTTTACCGTAAGCATTGCAGCCGGAGTGACGGCGCGCCGCATAATATGGAAACCAATGACACTTATGACACTTGCATTCGGCATTTTCCAGGGAGGCATGACTGCTATCGGTTATTTTGGCATGGAAATGCTTGCACGCTGGATTGAGAAATTCGACCACTGGCTTGCTTTTATCCTGCTATGCTACCTAGGATTCAACATGATTAACATGGCCTGGAACAAAGAAGAAAGCGCCAACATGGATTTGTTAGCGCTTCGAAATATCCCTACCCTGGCCGTTGCAACCAGCATAGATGCACTTGCAGTAGGAATCTCCTTCGCTTGCATAGGTTTTCAGTGGTACTATATCATCATCATAGCACTTGTCAGCAGCCTGGCCACCGTAATAGGTCTCGGCCTAGGCATAAAAGCCGGCCGTCACATTTCTTTCCCTGCCGAACCTCTGGGAGGCATAGTATTAATAGGCATAGGTGTCAAAATTCTGGTCGAACACCTATCCTGAATATTTACGCAGAGAAAGACTTGCGGGCTTAATCCTCCCTACGCTTTGCTACACGACGGCGACGTGGCTTCTCCTCTCCGACCTTCTGCACAACCTGTACACCTGCCAGTTCCGGATCTACCAGGATACGTCCGCAATACTCGCAGACGATAATCTTCTTGCGCATACGGATATCTAACTGACGCTGGGGCGGAACCTTGTTAAAGCAACCGCCACAGGCATCACGCTGGACATACACTACTGCCAGACCGTTACGGCTGTTACGGCGAATGCGCTTGAACGCACTCAGCAGACGAGGCTCGATAGTAGCCTCTACACCATGAGACTCCTCACGCAACTTCTCCTCCTCAGCCTTTGTTTCAGCTACAATCTCCTCCAGTTCACTGCGCTTGATATCCAGGTCAGTACGACGGTCAGCTATCCTCTTGTTTGCTGCAATCAACTCGTCCTGACGCACCTCAAGTGTAGCCTTCGCCTCACCTATACGTTTAACATTCAACTCGTTATCCAAGTTCAGATACTCAATCTGCTTTGTAAAATTATCAAACTCGCGGTTATTGCGAACCATCTTCATCTGTTCCTCAAAGCGGTTGATGTCCATCTTGTTCTTCTCGATAGTGCCCTGACGCTCATTCAGTTCACGCTTCAACGTAGCAATATCCTCATTGATTTTCTCAATACGTGTTTCCAGACCGGCAATATCATCCTCCAGGTCCTTAACCTCCAAAGGCAATTCACCACGTAATGTCTTGATACGATCAATCTCCGAAACCAATTTCTGCAGACTGTACAGGTTCTTCAGTTTTTCCTCTACGCTCAATTCTGCAGGATCCTTAACTTTTGCCATTTTGTCTATTAAATTAAATAATGTATCGGGTTAGTATTTATTTCTGTCCTATATATCGCCATCTGAGGAAAATGGTCCGAAAGTATCTCTTGGAATATCTCCGTCGTATACTGCTCACTCTCGTAATGTCCCAGTACGGCAATCTGGATACACTGTTCATGTCCCATGTATCGATGATAATGCATCTCTCCCGTCAGAAAAGCATCAGCCTCCTGAGCCAAGGCCTCGTCCAACAGAAAATCCCCAGCTCCTCCACAGATAGCGACGCTCATGACTGGACGCTCAAGCAACTCGTTATGCATTAGACATTCACAATTAAAAGCATCCTTCACACGATCTAGGAAGAAACGACTATCCATCTCAGCAGGCAGGTAACCAATCACACCGCAATCACCCAGCGGAACCACATCTATCAAACCCAGTTTTACCGCCATACGGTAATTGACCCCATCCTCGGCCTTATCCAGATTAGTATGCGCACTGTATATTGCCACATCATTCTGTATGGCCAAGCGTACCACACGTTCCACATCCGTATTGTCACTTATCCGTTTCAATCCACGGAACAACACTGGATGATGGCTTATCACCAGGTTACACCCCATGTCCACAGCCTCACGAATCACAGACTCTGTAACATCCAGGCACAATAATGCCCCTGAAACCTCCGTCTCTGTCAATCCTACCTGCAAGCCAGCATTATCATAGCTTTCCTGCAGAGGCAGAGGCGCGAAACTCTCAAGGGCGTCGATTACTTCCTTAATCCTCACGCTCATAGCGATATGTATTTCGAGTGCAAAAATAGGAAAAATATTTTATATTCTTGAATTTCACACCAAAAATCATTACCTTTGTACAAAATATTTTGAATATGAACTACCGTCTGCCCGCTGAATGGGAACCGCAGCAAGCCATACAACTCACATGGCCGCATAATGCTACAGACTGGCACGCCACTATGCAAGAAGTTACACAATGCTATATCAGCATAGCCAGGCACATCTCCAAGCATCAAAACCTGTGGATAGTAACACCCGAACCGCAGAAGGTTGAACGTCTGTTGCGCAACAACCTGGATGAAGCCAGTCTCCAGCGCATCACATACTACCGCATACCTACCAATGACACATGGGCACGGGACCACGGATTCATTACACTTGTACCAAATTGTGGCAACCCTGCCGAAAAGGCATCAAGACTGTTGCTTGATTTTCGTTTCAACGCATGGGGCGGTAAGTTCGAGGCAACATTGGACAACGCAGTCAGTCGCAAACTTTTCGATACAAATCCGTATCTGGCCGACGACCTGTACGAGGACAACCTTGATTTCGAATTAGAAGGCGGCAGCATCGAATCCGATGGTCATGGCACCATCCTCACTACTGCACAATGCAACCTCAACGCCAACAGGCGGAGCAATACCAATCTGTCATACATCGAACAGGAACTTAAACGCCGTCTTCGTGCCGACCGAATCCTGTGGCTCCACCACGGAGGCCTACAGCAAGACGACACCGATGCCCACATCGACACACTTGCCCGCTTCTGCCCCCGGGACACAATCGTCTATAGCGAAGGATGCCCACAGATGCTCCATGAGTTGCAGACCTTCCGCACACCACTGGGCAAACCATACAACCTTGTTCCAATACCTGAGTATTACGCAAATTTTCTGATTATAAACGGTGCCGTACTACTACCCTTCTATCAGGATTCGGAGAAAGACCAACGCGCCCAGAAAACACTCCAGTCAATATTCCCCGACCGCGAAATAATTGGCATCGACTGCAGCATCTTACTAACACAAAACGGCAGTCTACACTGCTGTACAATGCAATATCCCAGATTATGAAAGTAGGAATCATCCAGCAGACCTGTTCTGCTGACATAGAGAACAACAAGCACAAACTTGCCTGCAACATACGCACAGCAGCACAACAGGGAGCACAACTCGTTGTACTTCAGGAACTGCACAACAGCCTGTATTTCTGTCAGACCGAAGATGTCAGTTTCTGCAATCTTGCGGAACCCATCCCAGGTCCCAGCACGCAATTTTACGGAGCCCTCGCTGCAGAACTTGGCATTGTACTCGTAACCAGCCTGTACGAACGCCGCGCACCGGGACTCTACCACAACACGGCAGTAGTATTCGAAGCCGATGGCAGCATTGCAGGCACATACCGCAAGATGCATATACCCGATGACCCCGCATATTACGAAAAATTCTACTTCACACCCGGCGACCTCGGTTTTAATCCCATACAGACCAGCATAGGCCTATTAGGAGTACAAATATGCTGGGATCAGTGGTATCCCGAGGGCGCACGACTAATGGCACTTGCCGGTGCAGAGATACTCATCTACCCCACTGCCATAGGGTACGAAAGCAGTGACACTCCCCAGGAACAGGAGCGCCAGCGCGAAGCCTGGATTACCGTACAGCGCGGTCACGCAGTAGCCAATGGATTACCCGTTATCGCAGTCAATCGCACAGGTCACGAAACAGATCCAAGCGGACAAACCAACGGCATACAGTTCTGGGGAAGCAGTTTCGTTGCAGGACCACAAGGCGAGATACTGTACCAAGCCCCAACAGACAAGGAAGAAATAGCAATAATTGACATAGACATGCAGCGCTCAGAGAACGTCCGCCGCTGGTGGCCTTTCCTCCGCGACCGCCGCATCGAATGCTTCAATGATCTGACTAAACGCTTCAGAGACTGACGCGGTTATAATCCGAAGGACAGACACGGTTTCCTGCCTAATATTTCATCCTGTGCAGGTACTCGACGATAATCTGTCCCATACGGCTGTTGTACATGATATGCGAACTGTGGTCTGCATCACGTATAATCAGTACCTGACCATTGGGAATAGACTGAGCTATCTGGCGGGTATGTGATTCCAAAATGAGGTCATGCTCACCAGCGCATATAAGAGCCGGACAAGCAATCTGCGCCATTTGTCTGAATGTCATCGTAGGCTCATCTATCATCATCTGCATCAGCGGAGGAATATTGGGAGCATTTGCCCTGAAACTGTCAATCACACCAAACCCCACACCATCGGGGAAAATATTGCTGCCACTGGTAATAATCATTCCGCATGTTCCTGGATGCATGACTTCCATCTGCAGAGCTATATTGCCCCCGTCACTCCAGCCAAAGACCGCTGGACGCATGAGCCCCTGTGCACGGATAAACTGATAGACATCCTCGGCCATGTCAGCATAATGGTATTCAATGACAGGGGGATTCATCCCCTGACCTCGTGAATCAATCGAATAGACCAGATAACCATTCTCCTCCAGCACAGCCGCCGTAGGTTCCAGGTCATAATTACTGCCCCCGTTCCCATGCAATAGTATTACAGGACGACCATTACCCTGGATGACATAAAAAAGGCACTGACCATTAACTCGGATTGTTCCGGAACTACGCATCAATCAATGATTGTTTTGCCTGCCTGTATTGGTTCATCAAATTATCGAATATCTCAGCGACCGGAAGAATCTCACGGACAACAGAAGCTATCTGTCCGATTTCCAGTTCCCCATTCTCCACATCACCCTCAAAGATACCGCGCTTAGAAGCCTTTGCTCCCATGATTTCACGTAACTCATCCGCCTCAGCACCACGATTCTCAGCCTCGGCTACACGCTGGAACAACTGATTCTTGACCATACGCGTAGGAGCAATCTTTTTGAGAATAAGCATAGTACCGTCCTCGGGGATCCCTGTGCAATAACGCTTGAACTCCTCGCTGGCCGAACTCTCCCTGCTGAGAGCAAACAGCGTACCAATCTGCACGCCCTCAGCACCCAGAGCCATTGCAGCGAGCATAGCCTGACCCGACCCAATACCGCCGGCTGCTATAAGAGGCAGCGACGTCGCCTGACGTACCTGTGGTACAAGCGTCATCGTGGTAAGTTCCTCCCGTCCGTTATGACCACCAGCCTCGAATCCTTCAGCAACAACGGCATCCACTCCAGCCTCCTCGCACTTGGCAGCAAACTTGCAACTGGACACGACATGAACGACCTTGATACCTGCATCGTGAAAACGCTGGGTATATTTCTTGGGACTACCAGCCGAAGTAAAGACAATCTTCACACCCTTCCTGACAATCAGATCTATCACCTCGTCAATACCCGGATACATCAAGGGAAGGTTTACCCCCCAAGGTTTGTCCGTAGCAGACTTCATCTGGTCTATATGGTACTCCAGAGTTTCGGGATGCATACTGCCTGCGCCCAACAGCCCAAGCCCACCTACATTGCTCACGGCAGAAGCCAGACGCCATCCGCTACACCATACCATACCACCTGCAATAATAGGATATTTGATACCAAAAAGTTGTGTGATTCTGTTTTCCATTGTTCTTTTTAACTATTTTATGCTACAAATATAAGAATCTTTTTTGTGAAATAGCCCCACAGAATTGGACAAAACGACTTTTTTCCATAACTTTGTATGCGTGTGGTACACAAAGACGGATGAATATAACAGTTGTCCCATATATACGATAGGCAAAATTACAAATCAACAAATATGAGTGAGAAACTTACATTCTATGTACAGTCGCTGCTGGCCGGTGTATTAATCGGGTGTGGCGACATCGTCTATGTTGTCTGCGAGAACAAAATTGTCGGTTCATTCCTGTTCTCGCTCGGGCTTATCAGCATCCTTGTCAAGGGCTACCCCCTATACACCGGACGCATCGGCTACGTCGGGGGAATCAAGGATTTCTATAATCCCATCGGTGGCATGCTTCCCATGGTCCTGACAAACTTTGCCGGCATAGCCATTACATGCCTGCTGGTAAATGGCACACGTCTGGATCTGTCGGCTGTCGATGCAATGGTACAGACCAAGGTCAGCCAGAGCTGGCTAAGTTCCGCCATCCTGTCATGGGGATGCGGCGTTATGATGTACCTGGCGGTTAACGGATGGCGCAAGACACAGAATCCCCTCCTCGTTATCATGCCAATCATGTTCTTCATCCTGTGCGGATTTGAGCACTGTATTGCCAATTTCGGTTATTTCTGGATGTGGATTGGCAGGGAAGGCTTTGTACACATCAGCGAGCGCATTGTCCAACTGCCATGTGGTTTCTGTACAAACCTTCTAATAATGATAGCCGGCAATGCCCTGGGCAGCCTGACATTCTCCAAGATATGACACGAGAGGAAAAAGTTCTGACCTTCCTGAAGGAGCACAACATCCCCTTCACCAACTACAACCACCCCGAGGGCAAGACCATCGAACAAGCAAAACGCTGGTGGAAAGATGACGGCAGTGTACATTGCAAGAACATCTTCATGCGCAACCACAAGGGCAATAAACACTATCTGATATGCTTCCACTGCGATTACGACCTGGACATACACGACCTGGAGGCAAGGCTAAAGTCTTCGCTACAGGCCCGAGGGCTCCCCTCGTGCGGAAAACTGTCATTCGCCTCGCCCGAACGGATGCTCAAGTATCTTGACTTGGAACCCGGCAGCGTTTCACCCTTCGGACTTATAAACGATACCGAGCATCATGTACACCTGTTTCTGGATGCTGTACTTAGGAAAGCCGCGACGTTCAGCTTCCACCCCAATGACTGCCGCGGAACAGTAGTTATAAGCAGAGAGAACTTTGAGCGTTATCTGTCAATCGTCGGCAATACATACGAATATATGGAACTGTATTGACACCATACAGGATGAACGGCACAAACAATAACCTAAGCATATTTAGCCGCCCCATATGGGTTGCCATATTAGCATCTACCGCAGCAATCGTATGGGGATTCGCATACCCACTGATCAAGACAGGCTTTACCGAATTCCAAATCGACCAGTCCATGACTGGCAGCAAGATGCTGTTTGCCGGACTACGTTTCTGTCTGTCCGGCATAATCATCCTGCTTGCAGCCAAATATACAGGACGCAGTTTCCGCCTCAAACCACAACTGGAAAACGAACACCTATCAAAACTATGGTCCTGGCGCGTAGCAGCATTCGTACTGGCGTTCTCGCTGCTCAATACAACGCTGCACTACACATTCTTCTACATAGGACTCTCGCACAGCCAGGGAGCACGGGCAGCAATACTTAATTCGATGAGTGTCTTTCTGGTTGTCATACTGTCATGCATATTCTTCTACAGCGACAAGATGACCACACGCAGGGCAATGGGTGTAGCCATAGGCATTATCGGCATCCTGGCACTTAACGGCGATGTTCTGATAAGCAAAGGAATCCTGTACAAACCACAGGAACTGTATGGTGACCTGATGATTATACTAAACGCCCTGTGCAGCGCATTCGCCTCACTCATGACCCGAGGTCTGGCAAGACGTTTGGACGTATTTGTCGGAACGGGATACAGCCTTGCCCTCGGTGGTGCACTGATTATCATACCAGCAATACTGATGGGTGGCACCCTGCCACACGTTACCCTATACGGCACAGTTATACTACTGCTCCTGACAGCAATATCAACCATAGGATTTACCCTGTACAACCGACTGCTGACAAGCAATCCTGTCGGCAAAATAGCAATCTACAACTCACTGATTCCAGTCGTCGGAGCAGTCTCCAGTTGCTGGTGTCTGGGCGAGCCATTCTACTGGAAATACGCAGTAGCCGCAGGATTGGCAACAACAGGTATATATTTGATAAACAAAGAATAACAAACTTCCAGTTAAGTAAAACATGAAAGAACCAAAAGGAATGTTCACCATTCAGGGCGAACCCAGGATAGTCGAAGAAACACGCCGCCGCATACTGCAGGAATTCGAAGACCTCGAGTTCTGTGAAGACGGACACATATACCACCTGCACGGACAGAATCCCAATTCAGTATCCAGCATAGGACACCGCTTCATCCGCGAACCGTTTGACGAACAGAAACAAGCCGAACGGTATGCACAACGTCACGGCAAGACAGCAGACTATTGGATTATGCAATGGAGACAGAATTCGTTCCGCGCCACGACACTGGGAACCAAGACACATGAGTTCGGCGAAAGTCTGGGCTACCTGAAAGCAGGCCATCCCGAGCTGATACATGATATAATCAAACCACAGTACATGCCCACATACAACTACCTCGCCCCCATACATCCCAAGGAAGAAGCCATCGTACAGTTCATGAAAGACATGCCCACGTCAATGCACCTGGTCCTAAACGAGGCAAAAGTGTACAGCGGCAAGAATCCACAAAAAGAACTCAACCTGCAGGAACTGATATGCGGAACCTTTGACATGCTCTATTATTATGACGGTGATGGCGACCCCACAAAAGCAGGGTTCATGGTACTCGACTACAAGACCAACAACAGCCTGTACAGCGAATTCAACCAACGCTACCACAAGACCCTGCTCCCACCCTTCGATGACATGATAGAAGAGGACCTCTCGCTATACACAATACAACTCAGCCTCTACGCCCTGATGCTCCAGGACATCGGGATACCAATCATAGACCGCCGGATTGTCTGGCTCAACAACGAAGGGCAATACCAACTGATATCCGTCAATGACGTCACCGCACCACTTAGGCGATGCCTGTAGCCTCCAACCCGACAGATTATCCTTCCAAAATTACCTTTTCAACTTTGTTGCAATATAAAAAAAATGCTATCTTTGCAAAAACACTAAGGGCAAATAATCATAAATCAAATCATAATGAAAAAGTTTCTCTATTCCATCATCGCTATGCTGATTACCACAATGGCAGCATTTGCCCAGGACTATCCCGTGAAGTATGGTGCTGACGTGAACGTCACACATGGCACACACTATCCCAAGACAGTCAGTATCAAGGGAACCCAGTCGGACCAGTACATAATCGAAAACATTGCCACCGCTCCCAAGTGCGCAGCATATTTCGACAAGACATCTACTGTATTCAAAGTCAAGGCAGGCGACATCGTAACACCCGACATCACCATCAACGGTAGCTGGATACACTGCTATGTCTTTGTAGACTGGAACGCAAACAAGGCATTCGATGTAAATCTTGAGGGAACAGGCCCTTATACCACAGGCAGTGGCAACGAACTGATGTGCTGGTCGCTATACAGCAAGACAGGCGACGGACAGAGCGGATGGAACAGCGACGGCTCTGCCGTAAGCGGCGACATTCCCCTTTCCCCCGGCAGTTTCCGTATTCCCCGCGATGCACAGCAGGGAACGCAGACACGTCTGCGCTACATGGTTGCATGGAACTGCATCGACCCATCTGGCAACTACGCCAATTTTATTTCAGACGGTGGATGCATAATAGACGTGACACTGGAAATCGACGGAACTGTGGACGGCGTAGTCACCAAATACCCCATTAACGAATATGACGAGCCAACGGTTGATGCGACCATCCCTCAAAGCGAATGGGAAGCCATCACATCCGGCCTGCACTGCACATGGGCAAGCCGCAACGAGCTGTACATGAAGCACAGAGTTCCGCAACTGACAGAAACAACCAACGCCGAGATTACTGCCTGGAAAGGCGAACGAGCCAATCTGGAAGCTGTACTGTTCAGCAAGACTGATCAGGGAACCCTGCACCTTGCAGCCAGCGGCGATGCAGCCTCATGGATATCCGTCCGCTACCTCAACTACGTCATCACAGATGACGGACGCGGTTGCGGAAACCACAACTTCTCACTCACCCCCTGGCTCGTTCCCGACGTAATAGAACAAGACAAGCCCAAGGCAATCAACGCAATGGAGACACGTCCCGTATGGTGCTCAATCCAGGTTCCCCGCGATGCCCAGGCAGGAAAGCACACCGCACAGATACAGGTACTGAACGAACAAAACCAAGTAGTAAAGACACTGGACCTGACAATAAACGTTGACAGCCACAGCCTGCCCGCTGTAGCAGATCAGAAGTTTCACCTGGACCTCTGGCAGCAGCCATATTCTGTAAGCCGCTACTACGAATGCGAACGCTGGAGCCCCGAACATATCGAAGCCCTCCGCCCCTACATCCAGGCATTGGCACAGGCAGGACAGAAAGTCGTCAGCACCATCCTGTTCTACGAGCCCTGGGGCGAACAGACACACGACAAGTTCTCGCCAATGATCCAGACCACCAAGAAGAGCGACGGCACATGGACATTCGACTACACCAACTTCGACAAGTACGTCGAACTCTGTGCCGAATACGGCATCACCGATCAGATCAACTGCTATTCGATGGTCACATGGGACATGAGCTTCCGCTATTTCGACGAAGCATCCTCAAGCTACATCGACTGGGCACTGACCGTAGGCTCCACAGATTACAACAACCTGTGGAACGCATACCTGCAAGCCTTCCGCACACACCTGGAAGTCAAAGGCTGGTTCAACAAGACCTGCATCGCAATGGACGAGCGTTCGGAATCACAGATGCTTGCCGCATACGAGATCATCAAGGCCAACGGCTTCAAGATGGCACTTGCCGGTAACTATCATTCCTCGCTTAACGACAAACTATACGATTTCTGCGTAGCTCTGACACAAGGCAACCGATTCACCCAGGCCGAACGCCAGTACCGAAAGCAAAACAACCTTATCACCACAGTGTACACAAGCTGCGCCGAGAGCGAGCCCAACATATACTCCAACTCCCTGCCTGCCGAAGCAGCTTTCCTGCCCATACACGTTGCAGCAAACGACCTGGACGGCTATCTTCACTGGTCATGGATCAACTGGGACGAACATCCTCTCACAGATACCCGCTTCCGCAAGTTCGGTGCAGGAGACACATATTGCTACTACCCCGGCAACCGTAGCAGCGTACGCTTCGAGCGCCTGGTCGAGGGTATTCACCAATTCGAAAAAATACAGATACTGAAAGAGGAGTACAAGAACGATTCCCAGAAACTGTCACAGCTCAACAAATTGCTCGCAGAATGCAAGGACTACACCGTATCAGGTAGCGAATGCGCCAAGAAAGTACAGCGCATCGAGGATTTCCTGAACGGTCTGGAAGTCGAGGACGAAGGGACCATATCAGGCTACTGGAAGATTAAGGTGGACGACACACACTATGCCAAGGCCGCTGCAAACCAGACACAATGGTCAACAGAAATCAGTTCACAGACATCATACGACCTGTTCCGCATCGAAGGCACATACGATGCCTGCACCATCAAACTGATGGGCAGGAGCAACAACATCGGTCCCGACAAAAACAACCAACTGTTCGTTGACCAGACGACAAGCAACAAATACTCCATCATCGACTGCGGCAACGGCAAGGTAAAACTCCGCAACAACGGCTATTGGGTATATGTCAGCAACGGCACATTCACATTCAACACCAGCAATGCCACCCAACTGCAGCTGGAATATGTAATGGACAGCCAGGACCCAGTACGCACGACACTCTTCAGCACCATGTCCGGCGGAATGGACATTCCACCCTACCGCATCCCCGGCATAACATGCGGAAAAGACGGCCGCCTCTATGCAAGCGCAGCCCGTCTTGTATGCGGCACCGATCCCGGTTACGGTCAGGTTGACTGCGTAGTAAAAATCAGTAATGACAACGGCACCACCTGGAGCTCACAAGAGATAGACGTTGCAGTAGGCGACGCATCCCTTATCAACAACGTAAAGACCCCTATGCAAGCCGCATACGGTGACCCCGCAATCGTAGCCGACCGTGAAAGCGACGAAGTCCTGGTAATGGCAGTAGGCGGATGCACCGTATATACCTACTCCAGCACAAACCGCAACAATCCCAACATCATTGCCGCAATACGCAGCACGGACGGAGGCGAGACCTGGCAGACCCCAGTCGAACAGACCGAGATGATATACGGCCTCTTTGACAGCGGCAACCCTATAGCAGCAGCCTTCGTAGGCGGTGGCAGACTCTTCCAGAGTCGAATAGTCAAGGTAGGCCAATACTACCGTCTCTACGCAGCATTGGCAGCACGTCCCAATGGCAACCGCGTTATATACAGCGATGATTTCGGTCGCACATGGAAAGCCCTGGGAGGAGCAAGCGCCACACCCGTCCCCAACGGTGACGAACCCAAGTGCGAAGAATTTCCAGACGGACGCGTGATAATCACAAGCCGCGTAGGTGGCGGTCGTCTGCTCAACGTATATACATACACCAACACCGCCACAGGCGAAGGCACATGGGAGACACAGACCAAGAGCACAATGAGCGGTCTGAGCGCAAGCCCCAGCACCAACCCCACAAACGGCGAGATGCTGATTGTTCCCGTCCTGCGTAATTCAGACCAGAAGCCCATGTACCTTGCCATGCAGTCCGTTCCCACAGGCAGCAACCGTGTAAACGTAGGCATCTTCTACAAGGAACTTAACGACCTTAGCGACATCCAGGACGTAAGCACCTTTGCAGATGAATGGAACGGTTTCTACCAGGTCAGCACGAAAGCCAGCGCATACTCGTCCATGGAACTGCAAGCCGATGACAAGATAGGATTCTTCTACGAGGAAACACTGACCAAGTGGGGCACCAAGCCCAACCCCGTCAGCACAAGCTTCCCCACAGGCAGCGGTTCGCACAACTTTGACGGTTTCGAAAACATATACGTACCCCTCGGACTGGAACTGATAACCGGTGGCCGCTACAGTGTAAACCGCAACATCAACCGCGGGGAATACGTCCGCTCATACTTCACCCAGTTGGTCAATGCAAGCAGTCTTAATTCCGACACACGCCAACAGGCAATGACCCTCATAAACGCCCTGGGAGACAATCCCACAACCACACAGGTTGACGCCATCAACAAGCTACTCGCAGGAGCCGATCCCGCAGATCCCTGGGACGGTAAGACCCTGACGTTCCAGAACATCCAGCAGAACGGCACCAAATACACATTATATATAAATAATAACGACATACTTAGCAACAGCACAGACACCCCATCCATGCTGGGAGACAAGGCACACTTCATCTGCACCAAGGAAGCAAGCGGCAAGTACAGTTTTTTTAACCCAGCCAGCAACCTGTACATGATATGGCGTGCTGGCTCAAACTACGGATACAATAACAACACAGGTACGCTGGACAACTACAACGCAACATACTGCGACTGGAGTATCAACTCCGCCTCAAGCACCAAGGCCGACACATACTACATCGTATCAAAGCGCAACAACGGAACCACCGACGGCTCCCTCATTCTCCTCTCATCAGGAACCTTCGACTCCTACAGCAACGCCATAGGATGGACAAGCGGATACAGCAACCTATACTACATCAATGCCACAGACACCCCTACAAGAATCAGCCAGACAGAGACAATCACAAACCACAAACCCAACGTGATCTACAACCTGAACGGACAGAAACTGACAACCCCCCGTCGCGGCATAAACATCATAGACGGAAAGAAAGTAATCTATTGACGATATTCCGGCATATATAAAAAAGGAAAGTGAATGGTGGTTTGCACTATTCCCTTTCTATTATTCCCACTCGATTGTTGCAGGCGGCTTGGAACTTATATCGTAGCAAACCCTGTTTACACCCTTTACCTTGTTGATGATGTCGTTGCTTACCTTAGCCATGAAGTCGTAAGGCAGATGCGCCCAGTCAGCAGTCATCGCATCAGATGACGTTACGGCACGCAGTGCTACGGGATTCTCGTACGTACGCTCATCCCCCATCACACCTACGCTGCGCACGTCGCTCAGCAAGATTGCACCTGCCTGCCATATCTGGTCATACAACGTCTGACCGTCCGGCGTCCTGTATTCACGCAAAGCGCGAATAAAAATATCGTCAGCTTCCTGCAAGACACGGATCTTGTCGCGTGTTATGTCGCCCAGGATACGTACAGCCAGTCCCGGTCCGGGGAATGGATGTCGCGTAATCAAATGCTCGGGCATGCCCATCGAACGACCTACACGACGTACCTCATCCTTGAACAGCCACTTCAGCGGCTCGCACAACTTCAGGTTCATCTCCTCAGGCAATCCCCCAACGTTATGATGGCTCTTGATTACCTTGCCCGTGATATTCAGACTCTCGATACGGTCAGGGTAGATTGTACCCTGTGCCAGCCAGCGGACAGCACCCTCCTGACCTCCCTTCGGGGACGATGAGATAACCTTTTTGGCCTCCGCATCAAACACCTCGATAAAATCCCTGCCGATTATCTTGCGCTTTTGCTCAGGCTCGCTGACACCTGCCAAGTCACTCAGGAACTTTTCGCTTGCATCCACACCGATGACATTCAGCCCCAGACACTCGTAATCCTTCATCACATCAGCAAACTCGTTCTTGCGAAGCATTCCGTGATCTACAAATATACAAGTCAGCTGACTGCCTATAGCCTTGTTCAGCAACACAGCAACGACTGACGAGTCAACACCGCCGCTGAGCCCCAGTATCACGCGGTCCTTGCCAATCGTTTCCTTCAGTTCGAGTACCGTACTCTCGACAAACGCCCGGGAGCTCCATTCCTGACGGCTGCCGCAGACGTTGACAACGAAATTCCTGAGCAACAGCGTTCCCTGCAGCGAGTGGAATACCTCGGGGTGGAACTGCGTACCGAATATCGGACAACCATCCTCTGTGGGAATGTAGTACGCCGCATTGCGCACAGTCTCGGTGCTTGCCACAACACGTGCGCCGTCGGGGATACGCGTTATACTGTCCCCGTGTGACATCCATACCTGACTGTCAGGTTCGAAGCCCTGAAACAGCGGACAAGACGTATCCACGTACCGTAGGTTTTGCCTTCCATACTCACGTGTACCGGCACTCTCGACCTTGCCGCCATATATATGGCTCATATACTGTGCTCCGTAACAAATACCCAGTATGGGGTACCGCCCGCGTATATTGCTCAGGTCAACGTGGAAGGCATCATCGGCATAGACACTCAGTGGCGAACCGCTTAGGATAACACCGATAACGTCGGGATCGTCATGCGGAAACTTGTTATAAGGCAAAATCTCGCAAAACGTGTCCAGCTCGCGCACACGGCGACCTATCAGCTGTGTGGTCTGCGACCCGAAATCAAGAATGATGATTTTCTGCATTTCGTTTACTGTATAAATATCTGCGTGCAAAGATATGCAATTTTTACGAATAAAAACACATTATTAAATTTAAATACTTAACTTTGCCGAAAAGCCATTATGAAAATCCAAGAGAAATACAACTACCTGATTGAATACTTTCAGCGCGAAATGCCTGTTGCCGAACCCGAACTGCACTACAGCAACCCGTTCGAACTGCTTGTAGCCGTAATACTCAGCGCACAATGTACCGACAAGCGCATCAACCAGGTCACCCCTATGCTCTTTCGCGACTACCCCACCCCACAGGCAATGGCAGCAGCCAGCGAGCAGGTCATATACGACTACATACGCTCGGTCTCGTATCCCAACAACAAGGCGCGCCATCTCGTAGGCATGGCCCGCATGCTGGTAAGCGATTTCGATGGTCAGGTACCCTCAGCAGGCGAACAACTTGAACGCCTGCCCGGTGTCGGTCGCAAGACAGCCAACGTCATCCAGGCAGTAATCTTCCGCAAAGCCAGGATGGCAGTTGACACCCACGTATTCCGCGTCAGCCACCGCCTGGGACTGGTCAGCGCCAGATGCACCACTCCACTGTCGGTGGAGAGGGAACTGACACGGCATCTGCCCGACGAAGTCATTCCGGACGCACACCACTGGCTTATCCTGCACGGCCGCTATGTATGCCAATCGCGAACTCCACATTGCGAAAAGTGTGGCTTGACAGCCATTTGCAAAGATTTCCGCAGTCGTCGCTTGCACAAATAAAATATAATATGTAACTTTGACACGCAAATAGTGTAATATCAAATATCAAAAACTACAAAACAATGACTATCAAAGATTACAATTTCTCTGGTAAGAAAGCTATCGTACGCGTTGACTTCAACGTACCCATGAAGGAAGGCGTCATCACCGACGACACACGCATCCGCGGCGCACTGCCCACGCTTAAGCACATTCTTGACGGCGGTGGTGCCCTGATTATCATGTCTCACATGGGCAAGCCAAAGGGCAAAGTCAAGCCCGAACTGTCCCTGGGTCAGATTAAGGACGCTGTTGCAGCTGCACTGGGTGTGCCCGAGGTTAAGTTTGCCCCCGACTGTGCAAAGGCAGCAGATGCAGCCGCTGCACTCAAGCCAGGCGAAGTGCTTATGCTCGAGAACCTGCGCTTCTATCCCGAGGAAGAGGGCAAGCCTGTAGGCGTAGAGAAGGGCACACCCGAATACGAAGAGGCAAAGAAGGCCATGAAGGAATCGCAGAAGCAGTTTGCCAAGACATTGGCAAGCTATGCCGACTGCTACGTAATGGACGCATTCGGCACTGCACACCGCAAGCACGCCTCTACAGCAGTCATTGCCGACTACTTTGACGCCGACAACAAGATGCTGGGCTTCCTGATGGAGAAGGAAGTACAGGCTGTTGACAACGTGCTGAACAACATCAAGCGTCCTTTCGTAGCCGTAATGGGCGGATCCAAGGTTTCATCCAAGATTGGCATCATCGAGAACCTCCTGGGCAAGGTTGACAAGTTGATACTATGCGGCGGCATGACCTACACCTTTGCCAAGGCACACGGTGGCAACATTGGCGGTTCGATTGTCGAACTGGACAAGCTGGACGTAGCACTCAACGTCGAGAAACTGGCCAAGGAGAACGGCGTGGAACTGGTATTGGGCGAGGACTCGGTATGCTGCACAGGCTATGACTTCGGCACATTCCAGGTAAAGGAAGGCGCCAAGATTGACGTATTCCCATCAAACGCCATACCTGACGAATACGAAGGCCTGGATGCAGGTCCCGTATCTGCAGCCAAGTTTGCAAAGGCACTGGAGGGAGCAAAGACCATTCTGTGGAACGGTCCCGCAGGTTGCTTCGAATGCGATGACTTCTGTGCAGGCTCACGCGCAGTAGGCGATGCAATTGCAAAGGCAACTGCCGAGGGTGCATTCTCGCTCATCGGAGGCGGTGACAGCGTTGCATGTTGCACCAAGTTCGGTCTGACCGACAAGGTTTCGTACATCTCCACAGGCGGCGGTGCATTGCTCGAGGCTATCGAGGGCAAGGTTCTGCCAGGTGTCGCAGCAATCAAGGGATAAATGACCCGCACAACAACCCTGATTATAACATTTGTGATGATACTGGCCTCCTGTCAAAAGCAGGAGGTCAGTCTTTCCGTTTCACACAATTCTGACTCGCTTGCACTGCGAGTTGCCCTGTTGCCCATTGCCGAGTGTGACACGCTGCGCCATATTGTCAACAGCGGCGAGGCAGACAGCATGGGACTGAGCATCATACTGATGGAATACAATTCGATGATGGACATCGATACAGCCATAATCAGGAACCGAGCCCACATCTATCTGGCCGATGCCGAACGGCTCAGGCACATGCCAGAATCCGTACGTCCCCGACTACTACAGGAGCAACCCGTTAAATACCACATCATCGCCAACCGCACCAAGCGCATACGCAAGCTCGTATCGCTCAAGGAACACATGGTCGGTTGTCCCCGCTGGAGCTGTCTGGACACATGGCTTGACCAGGTCGTGGACTCGTCCCGACTGAAGACGACCGACGTCTATCACGCCCAGATTAACAGCATTCCGCTGCGCGCATCCATGGTACATGACGGACTACTGGATGCAGGCGTAATACCATCACACCATGCAGATACGCTGATCAATGCCGGTCACCGCGTATTGGCAACAAAACAACTCACCGGCATGGGCTGGTACGCAGCCCCAGGTCTGGATGCAGACAGCATCCACAAAGACCAGATAAAACTATTCTTGAAAATACTGTCAGGAAGGAAGCAGAAATGAAACGAGATCAACTGGAATCGGAAGTCAACAGACTGTTGCACGAATGGATTGCGACAGACACGCGCCCGTCTCGATACGCCGCGTGGCTCCTCCTACTCAAGATATGGTTGTGGAAAGCAGACGAAGGTGATGACCCCGAACCCTTTCCCAACGAATACCTGAACCGTCTGCTGCAGATGGTTCACGACCCCAACCGCACCACAAGGGCAACAGCCCTTAGCGCCGTTGTCATGATTGTCATGAGATACGGACAACTGTTGCCCAAGGATGTTCTGCAACAACTGCAGACATGGCGCAACGACAAGCTTATCAGCAAGGAACTGATGGAAGTACAAGCATCCTTTGCAATGAGCATACTAGGCAACCGCATCATCAACAAGAGCAAGCTAAAACTGCAACGTACCATAATCCGCAGTATCCGCAACAACGAAACCGACACGTCCCAATACAAGAAGAAAGTGGACTGGTACATGAGAGAAATCATGAATCTGGTACAAGAAGGCGTTGACGTCAACGCCAACAGTTTCGGCCAGGTCTGCAAGACCCCGTTCTTCTCAACACTCAAGAACTGGCTCCTGGACTTCGACGCCAATCACCCCGGATTGGACCTGAGCGACACAGACCGCAAGCTGGTGTCCACGTCACTGAAGAACACCAACCTGTGCGAACTGGACAAGTACGCATTCTCGGGCCACATGGACGAGATGCTGTCCAAACATCACATCGACAAGGACGACCGCAAGAAGCTGGCAGAGGTAGCCGAGATGATGGAATCAGGCGAGGTACAGGACCTGAGCGAAGTATTCTCGTACCGCAACGTATTCCAGACGATGTACAGGTTCTTCAACTACTCGCCCTGGCACGAAGTACTGGAGAACCCCTTCCACTTTGGCCCCTACCTTTCGGACACAGCCCTGCTGATGCCCATACTTACGGACGATTTTCTGTGGAAGGCTGCCCAATGGTTCGTCCGTTACGGCATTTACTCGCATCCAGCCATGTATCTGCGAACACTGCTGACCCGTAACGGCGAACGGCAGGAATGGATGCAACTACTCGTTGTATGCGACCAACACCTGGGCGAAACACAGGAGCAGCTCATGCTGCTACAGAAACTGGAACAACTCAACCCCGGTGACATTAGCATAGCACAACAGTTGGGAATAGTACTGACTCATCTGGGAGAATACCAGCAGGCACTACCCTATCTGTTCCATGCAGACGTAGCAGAAAGCAAGAACCCTGCCGAGAAAAAAGAAGTAGCACACAAAAAACACGACACAATCCGCGCCATCGCATGGTGCTCGCTTATGACGGGGAACGTAAAACGCAGCGAACGCTATTACCGTCGCCTGCTCGACTGGGCAGGTGGTCCCAGGTGGGAAGATATACTCAATGCCGGACACTCGGCCTGGCTGAACGGTGACCCACAACGAGCCCGTTTCCTGTACACAAAGGCACTGAACCAAAAAGCAGCGGGAAAACCTCTGAGCAAGGAGCAGTTCCTAAAGCCCCTGACAGACGACATCCCCAACCTGAAACAACTGGGATTCACTACACAGGACATCAATCTTATGTGCGAAGGAATTTCACCTGATTGACCCCGCAACAATTTAAACTGTTTTTTTCAGTAAATAAAAAAGAGCAAACACCGCTGTCATACGATGTTTGCTCTGTTGTTTTACTACTTGTAGAACGTTCTGCCGAACCAAACTTACTTCAGCTCGTATGCGCTGATGTCTGTGCCCATTGGACGAGCCAGACCATCGGTACCCGTAGTGGGGTCCTGCTTCTCGCCAGGAGCTACGCTTGCACCACCCTGAGCAGGAGTCTCGGTAACAATGTTACCACCGCTGCCAGCTAAGATATGACACTCTGTTTCGACACCCAGTACCTGAATAGAAGGATTCTTGAAAATCTTTTTCATCGTTTTATCTCGTTTTTATTTTATATGGCTTTTATCCCATTCCTCTCCCCTTCCCCTGATAGGGAAAGGGGTCGGGGAAAAGGGTTTTTTTACTTTACCTCAGTACCATTCATGTAGTAAGCCTTACCAGCCTTGACAACTACAATCTGACCATTAACCATGTACTTGCCGTCAGCCTTGGTCTTAGCCTCGGTAGCAATGCTGTTGATACCGGTTGCATCGTCAGGAGCAAAGCCGAAGAATGTACGAGACTGATTAGGTTCGGGAACACTGCCCTCGGCCAGATAGCAACGGTTGCGAGCCAGAGTGAAGCCCTCACCCTCTACCTTGTACCAGCCAACAACATCGTTCTGCTTCTGCAACAGATAGTCACCAACCTCCATTGCCATTGTTGCACCGGTAGTATTACCTGTGTAGCAGGAAGGAACTGCAGCAGCGTTTGGCTGCGGACTCATTGGGCTCAGCTCTGTTTCGAATGGCTCGCCCTCAGCAAGTTCAAGAACAACACCTGTAGCTGCAGGAATATAACCCTCGGTCAACTCGTTCATACGGATCCAACCCTGCTGCATCTCACCTGTGTAAGCCTTGACACCAGCTGGAATTTCAACAGCAAATGGAGCATAGAATGTAGCCCAACCGGCTGATGTGATTCGCATATTGGCTGGGAGAGGCTCGTTCTCAGCAGCAAATTCCATTGCCATGGCAACTGGATAAGTATCACTGATGTTATAACCTGCCATACGTGTAGGATTAGCACTCGAATTATAACCAAAGCCACGACCTGTCTTCGAATAGTAGAAGCCGCCGTCCTCCTTAGCATACAGGACAACCTCGGTTGACGAAAGACTGACAGTAGTAGAACCGGTCAGAGTCAGGAAATTATTCTCCAGGTTACGTACAGTTGCATCAGTACCATTTACATCAACACGCCAAGCAATTTCTGCTGCATCGTCATCGCTCAAACCATATACCTTGTTGTTGTACACGGTAACCTCCTTGACAGCGAAATACTTGTTAGTGCCGGAAATAGTGTTATATGCAGCATAATAAACGCCGTCCTTCTCAGCAACAAGTGCCTTGTGAACATTGCGGTCAAATGGCTGAGCCGGTTCGGTAACAGTAAGCGTAAACTGCTTGGAAGCAGCTGTATAATTCTCGGTTTCATCTGCTGATACAGTAATGGTTGTAGTGCCTGCTGCTACAGTAACAATGCTAACCTGTGTACCTTCGATAGAAACCTGTGCAACTGATGGGTTGGATGATAATACCTCCAGAACACCATCACCGTTATACTCTACCTCGATGTTTGCGTTAGCGCCAACCTCCAGATTGCTTATCTCGGTAAAGTTAATAGTGGCAACTGTCTTTTGGCCGGAAGGAGCAACATAATCCAGGTTGTCCCATGACCATTTGTCATAATCAGGAGCGAGCTCCCATGTACCATTGTAGTTCTTCCATGGACACTGCATTGTACCAGATACGGTACCACCGGCCACCCATGTCTCAGGAACCTCCTCTGCGCTGTAGTAGATTTCGATATCCTTGTCTTCCTTCTGGATGTCAAAGTAGATACCCTGACGTTTGCCACTCTTATTCTCATAAATACTCTTGATCTCGACATTCTGGAACGTTACATTCACGATGTCGCCGCTAACAAGAGTCCCGTCGGCAGCAAGCTCTTCCAACGATGCAAAAACAGGGATTGGCTTTGTTACAGTCAAAGTATAGCTGTCATAAGAAGGTGCGTATGTATCATCACCAGCATAAGAAGCTATGATAGTCGTCTTACCTGCACCTAACAGTGTAACTGAACCTGTTTTCTCGTCAACTGTAGCAACTGCTTCATTGCTGCTGCTGTAGGTTGGATCGTCAAGACCCTCGGGGCTAACAGTAGCTGTGGGAGCATTAAACTCATCACCCAACACTACGTTATAGCTTTCCTCACCGTTGAAGGTTGTAGTGGTTTCTATCTTGCTGGGATCTACACCTCCTTCCTCATAGGTAACTGTAACACCCAGTACCTGCCCATTATTAGAATTACCTAAAGATATGCAAAAATATTGTGCTCCAGAAACGGAGTTATTATTAAATGTATGTGAATTACCACCTGTAATATTTACTGCCGTACTTCCTTCTGTGTACACTGAAGTACACTCTGACGTACTGAATGCACAATGATATGTGGTTTTACCTGAAGCTCCAGAATTTATATGAACTTCAACGCTTTTAATTTCACCAGGAATTGGCGTACTATTAGATATAAAAGCACCCTGATTTTTTTGTATTATAATAGCAGAGCCCTGTTTTTTCCCTTGAAAATAATTGAGCTCATATTCTCCCCCTTCTGTTGCTTCAACTGTGGTTGTAGCCATTGTAGTATTATACGAACTTCCCAGTTCAGCACCAATATTCGTTAGGGTAATTGTTCCGGTGTCTGCCCATGCCTGTCCAAATCCGACTGCCATCATCAGCACCACCAGGAGTGCCTTGAGTTTGAGTAGTTTTTGTTTCATTTTGTTTTGATTTAGTTATTAATTTATATTAGGTTTTTACTTTTTCTGTTCCTATGTTATGGATGAATCCATACCGTGTGCAAAATTATAAAATTTTCACAAACACACAAAACAAATCTTAAATAAATTTTTCACAAAAAAAACAATCCCGACACACCAACTTACTCTACTTTAGCATTTGCACCCTCCCCGACTCCACACGTGTCCACCCCAGGAGTCAACAAAAAGCGTTGCTGCCTGCCTCTGCCAAAAGATGTAGAATTCGACTCCTTTAAAGTTGGGGCTGTTCAACTTCTCCCACAGGTCCCAATACCCCAACGTGTCTTCTATCGCTTTAATCAGTTGCTGGGTTCACAACCTCCCAATGACCGTTCTTATTGCTACCGACTCGAATGATAGCCCCTTCTTTTTTCAACTCGCCGAGACGACGTTTCACAGTTGCTTCTGATACGCCTACGACAACTGCGTATTCGGCATAGTTGAGAGTGCCATTCTGTAAAACAGCTTGATAAAGTCGCTCTTTTATCGGGTCAGAAATGCCTTTTATCGGGTCAGAAATACCTTTTATCGGGTCAGTTTCCTGTGATTTCTTGTATTCTTCTATCTCCTTTCTGATATTCCGGATATGCTCTTCCATCATAAATTTACGGATTGGTTCGAGCGATTCCTGTTCTCGGGAATCAACCAAGGCTTGAATATATTCGGCTTTATCTTCCTTGACTATTTTCACCGGGATTAATCCAAACTCGTATTGCAGGTGGTTCATTACAAGTCGGGACATACGTCCATTGCCATCAACCCAAGGATGAATGGTCACCAACTGATAGTGAGCATCGAAACTGAAGAGATATTTTGCAATAATGTCATCCAGGACTGACAGTTCATTCCTTCGCTGATTAAGTTGTTTACAAAACTCTTCCAACTTGGCAGGAACTTTCTGATAATTCATGTACGAACGTCCACCAATGCCGGCTGTAACACCGACCAAGCGAAGGTCGCCTTTAGAGGCATCGAAAGAGCCTTGTGCCGTGTTATACGAGGCTCCTGTATTCTTCATTACAAGCGCCGAAAGGCTTTTGAGCAATTCCACAGAGAAATCTTCGTGCTGATGTGCCAATCGCATAGAATGTTCGTATGCCGCTTTCAAATCGAGATTCATCATTTGCTCTTGTATGCTACGTCCCTTTGCAGTAATGCCTTCGTCGAAAAGCAACTGATTCTCAATCTCCGTAACCGTGCTGCCCTCAATAGCTGTAGAATGGGTTATCAGCGAATACAAATAGAACTTTTTATAGTCTATCTGATCAGCAATTCCCAATGACGCATATTCTCCGAGTGCATCAAGCAATTTCTTTATCAGCTCCTGTTTCATCGGACTAAAGTTTTGCAGGGCGGTGGATGACCTTGATGGCAACGATGCGGCGGTTGTCCATTTCCATGACCTCGAAGGTGAAGTCATGATATGTAATCTTCTCGTGGAGTGTGGGGAATTCGCCCTTGATTTCGAGCAGGAGGCCTGCGAGTGTGTCGGCATCGCCCTCGACCTCCTGGAAGTAATCGTCGTCAAGGCGCATGATGCGGTAGAAATCCGTAAGCAAGGTCTTGGCCTGGAAGATGTATGTATTGTGGTTCAGGCGCTGATAGCTCTTTTCGGTATCATCGTACTCGTCATCTATCTCGCCTACGATTTCCTCGATGATGTCCTCCATGGTGACTATACCGCTGGTTCCACCAAATTCATCTACGACTATGGCAATGTGTACCTTGTTCTGCTGGAAATCGCGCAGCAGGTCGTCTATCATCTTAGTCTCGGGGACAAAGTATGGTGCGCGCACCAAGGACTGCCAGCGGAAATTGGCTGGTTTCTGAAGATGAGGGAGCAGGTCCTTGATGTACAGGACTCCCTTGATATTGTCCTCGTTACCGCTATATACGGGTATGCGGCTGTAGTTGTTTTCTATGATACATTGTATGACCTGAGGAAAGGTTGCGCGTATGTCCAGGTCAACGATATCCACACGGGGGGTCATGACCTCGCGCGCCATCTCGCCGCCAAAGCGTATGATGCCTTGCAGCATCTGGCTCTCCTGTGCGATGTCTTTCTGGTCGGTGAGCTCCATTGCCTTCTCCAGGTCATCGACGGTAAAGGATTCGGTGTCGTGCTGTACGACGCGGTCGGTGAAGGCCTTGCTCATCATCAGCAGCGTGGACAGGGGCCAGAATATCTTGCGCAGGAGCAGCAGTACCTGGGACATGGAGCGGCAGAAGGACAGCGTGTGCTGGGTGCCGTATATCTTGGGCATAACCTCGCCGAACAGGAGGAGCAGGAATGTGAGCAGTACGGTAAGTATCAAGAACTCTATCCACTCACTGCCTGGACCGAAGCTGAGCCATTTCATGAAGAAATAGTTGAGCAGTATGATTATTGACACGTTGACCAGGTTATTAAGTATCAGTATGGTGGCAAGCAAGCGGTCGGGGTGCCGACGCAGGCGGTTGATGCAGCGGTCGCTGGCACTGTGTTCCTCGTCCAGTTGCGACAGGTCCTGAGGGGTGAGGCTGAAGAATGCTATCTCGCTGGCGGATGCCAACCCACTGCAGATGAGCAACAGCAGGCTGACAGCAAGAGCGACCCATGCCCATAGGGTGGGTGCGTATGTAATTATCTGGATGTCGGTAAGAGTGTACAAGGCGGGCTGTTATGGGTTAGCGTTTGTGGCCTGCGGCTCCGCTGGGGCCTGTGGCTTGGGACTTAGCATTTCCATTGCGTCTGCCCAGATTTCGACTACATAGCGTTTGTTGCCGTTGCGGTCGTCATAGCTGCGTGTGTGCAGCTTGCCCTCGATATATAGTTTGTCACCCTTGTGGACGTATTTTTCGACGGTCTCGGCCAACTGACGCCATAGCACGACATTGTGCCATTCGGTCTGGTCGGGTACCTGTGTGCCGTTCTTCAGTGTATAGCCTCGTTCGGTGGTGGCAAGGCGCAGGCTGGCTACGGCAACTCCCTGGTCGATATAGCGTACCTCGGGGTCCACGCCTACATTGCCGATAAGCATGACTTTGTTCATAGTGGTTAACGGTTAAACGTTTATTTTGCAGGCAAAGGTAATAGTTTTTTTGATAATTATGGTATATTGTGGCTGTTGAATTGTGTTTTATTGCTAACTTTGCACTGATGAAGATAACAAAAGAGAGATTGGACAGATCGTATGCCGAGACCTTCAACATAGACAGTTTCCTGCAGGTTGACCCCTGCGGCATTGTATATGAGCTGAAGGAGCATACGGACAACCTGCTGGACATTGAGCTGGGGGCACTGTTCGTAGCAATGATATCGTGGGGCAACCGCAAGGCCATCCGGAGTGCTGCGCGCAGGATGCTGGGCGTAGAGATGAAGTGGCGACCGGGGGCGTTTGTCATGTCGGGAGCTTACAGGGATTCGTATATGGATGCCAGGAACAACTGTGTTTACCGCACGCTTAACCGTGATGCGTTTATCCTGGTGTGCGAGAACATACAACGTGCATTGGCATCCTCTGGCTGCAGTACGCTGGAGGGGTATTTTGCCAGTCGCAACATCGATGGGATTATCCGCGAGCTGTCTGTATGGCTTAAGCCGGCACGCCTGGGAACTTTTGGCACATCTGCCTGCAAGCGGATATGTATGTACCTGCGCTGGATGATACGCACGCAGGCGCCAGACCTGGGACTCTGGCGCAACCATAGCCAGAGGGACCTGTATGCCGTAATGGATGTGCATGTGTGCAGGCTGACGGCCGAACTGACAGGGATGAACCAGGCATCGTGGAAAAATTGCTGCCGCCTGACGCAGATTTTTCGCAGCTGGGATGCTGCAGATCCACTTAAATACGATGTTGCGCTGATGACTGTGGTGGATAATGGTTAGTGGTCAGGGGGGTAGCGGTTAGGGGTTAGCGGTTAGAAAAAACATAAAAATAGGAAAAAGGTTTGGACTTATAATTTTTTTTCCTTACCTTTGCACGCTGAAAAATGTATTAACGTCAAATAGAATTTAAATTATGCCTAACGGAAAGAAGCACAAGCGTCACAAGATGGCGACTCACAAGCGTAAGAAGAGACTGCGTAAGAACAGACATAAGAGCAAGTAAATATCTTGCCGTCTGGATAGGCGCATGCTTGAAAGGAATAACTCCAGTGGCACTACCTGTGTTATTTAATAAGGTATAGCCGCTGGTTTTTTATATCGAAGGTATCAGGATAGGATGAACAGCGAACTTTTTTTGGATGTACAGCCCAAGAAGATTTCTATCGCTCTGACCGAGGATAAGAAACTGATGGAATACCAGGAGGAGAGCCAGGAGGCAAGCTTCCAGGTGGGCAACATATATCTGGCCAAGGTGCGCAAACTGATGCCTGGACTGAACTCGAGCTTCATAAACGTTGGCTACGAAAAGGATGCCTTTCTGCATTACCTGGACCTGGGACCTAAGTTCCAGACGTATGCCAAGTATCTGAAGCGCGTCCTGTCGGACAAGAAGAACCTACCGTCTGCCAGCAAGGTACAGGTCTTGCCTGACACGCCCAAGGATGGCAAGATTACGACGATGCTGCAGCAGGGCCAGGAGGTACTGGTGCAGATTGTCAAGGAACCAATTAGCACCAAGGGGCCCAGGTTGACTTGCGAACTGAGTTTTGCAGGACGTTTTCTGGTACTAATTCCGTTCGAGAACAAGGTCAACATATCCGCCAAGATCAAGAACCAAAAGGAAAGGACAAGGCTGAAGCAGGTTATCGAGAGTATGAAGCCCAACAACGTAGGGGTTATAGTGCGCACGGTGGCCGAGGGCAAGCGTGCCAGCGAACTGGACAACGAGCTGAAGATATTGGTACAGCGTTGGACGGATACACTGACAAGGGCGCAGAAGGCCAAGGATATGCCTTGTATGGTGTACGAGGAGTCAAGCCGTGCAGTTGGTATGCTGCGGGACCTGTTCAACCCATCGTACGAGGGGATATATGTTAACCGCGAGGATGTGTTCCACGAGGTCAAGGACTATGTTTCGCTGATTGCTCCGGAACGTGCCGACTGCGTGCATCTGTACAAGGGGGCACTACCTATATTCGACAATTTCGACATTACGCGCCAAATCAAGTCCAGCTTTGGCACGACGGTAACGTACAAGGGGGGTGCCTATCTGATTATCGAGCATACCGAGGCACTGCATGTGGTGGATGTGAACAGCGGTAACCGTACGAAGAAGGATGACTCGCAAGAGGCGAATGCGATGGAGGTGAACCTGGGTGCTGCGGACGAGCTGGCAAGACAGTTGCGCCTGCGGGATATGGGAGGCATAATAATTGTCGATTTCATTGACATGAAGTCTGCCGAAAACCGCCAGAAGCTGTTCGAGCGCATGACTGAGAATATGAGGCACGACAGGGCCAAGCACAACATCCTGCCGCTGACCAAGTTCGGCCTGATGCAGATTACGCGACATCGTGTGCGTCCGGTAATGGACGTACAGGTCGAGGAGGAATGCCCGACGTGTCACGGTACGGGCAAGATTAAGAGCAGCCTGCTGTTTACCAAGGTTCTGGAGGGTAAGATACAGATGATGCAGAACCATCTGGGCATAAAGGCGTTTACGTTGCACGTGCATCCGTACGTTTATGCCTATATCAACCAGGGCATCATGTCGCTGAAGCGCAAGTGGCAGTGGAAGTATGGTATGGGGGTAAGGGTGATTCCCAGTCAGAAACTGGCTATACTGCAATACGAAATATACGATACCGAGGGACAGGAGATTGACGTGAAGGAGGAAATCGAAATCCGTTAACATTTGTTAATTATAGAGGGAAATAGGTGGAAGATGTGTTGTCTTTCACCTATTTCATTTTCTTACTTGCCGTATTTTTTATAACTTTGCGGCGCTTAACGCGCGTATGCATATGTACGCGCAGTAAGTATTAAATAAGTAAGATAACACGTAAAAATATTGTGAATATGAAGAAAATGAACTGGGTTGTCTGCATCGCGCTCATTGCGTTTGCAGGTGTATTGGTATCATCGTGCGGCAAGGCTGAGAAGAAGGAGTCAGTTGTGCCTTTCAAGACGACTAAGGTCGAGAAGAAGGATATGGTGATAGACAGGAAGTATAGTGCAACGATTCGCGGTTGCCAGGATGTGGAGGTGTATCCACAGGTGGGCGGTACACTGCTGAAGATATGTGTCACCGAGGGTCAGCGCGTACGTCGCGGACAGACTTTGTTTGTGATTAATCCTGTTCCCTTCCAGGCAGCACTGAACAATGCCGAGGCTATGCTAAAGGCTGCAAAGGCTGCCGAGGCTACTGCAGCGCTCAACTACGAGAGCAAGCAGACGTTGCGTGAGCAGAATGTGATAAGCGACTTTGACCTGAAGACTGCGTACAATGCGCTGATGAACGCCAAGGCGCAGGTGGCTCAGGCCGAGGCTCATGTAATGGATGCGCGCGAGGATGTCGAGCATACCAGGGTCGAGAGTCCTGCTGACGGTGTAGTGGGTGTACTGCCCTATCGTCAGGGCTCACTGGTGGGAAGTACTATTCCACAGCCCTTGACAACAATTAGCGACAACAGCAGCATGTGGGTTTACTTCAGCATGAACGAGGCTGAGTTCCTGAAGATGACGCGTAACAGCGGCTCACCCGAGAAGGCTGTGGAGGCAATGCCTGCAGTGCGACTGCTGTTGGTGGATGGCAGCGAGTATGACCATCTGGGCAAGGTGGAGACCGTGAGCGGTGTGATTGACCGCAATACGGGCAGCGTGCAGCTTAGGGCTGTATTCGAAAATCCCGAGGGGCTGCTGCATTCGGGTTCGACGGGTAACGTGATTATCCCTGTGACTTACAAGAATGCGCTGGTGGTTCCGGCATCTGCCACCATGCAGGTTCAGGACAGGTTCCGCCTGTACACGATTGCCCAGGACGGTACTGCAAAGGGTATCAATGTAAGTATCGACCCGCTGAGCTCGGGCAAGGAGTTTATCATTACTGACGGTGTTGCTGCCGGAACCGAGATTATTGCCGAGGGTGCCGGTATGGTGCACGAGGGTCAGAAGGTGAAGTAATTCTGGGGGAGGATAATAAAGATGAAGAATAATATATTTATCAAGAGGCCTGTAATGGCAATGTCGATTGCTATTATGATTCTGCTGCTGGGTGCAATAAGCCTGGCTACGCTGCCTATTGAGCAGTACCCCGACATTGCACCGCCTACGATTGTGGTGAGCACGACGTATACGGGTGCGAATGCAGATGCCGTGATGAAGGCGGTAATCGTGCCTCTGGAGGAGAGTATAAACGGTGTCGAGAACATGACGTACATGACGTCGACTGCCACCAACTCGGGCAGTGCCACGATACAGGTGTATTTCAAGCAGGGCACGAATCCGGACATGGCGGCAGTGAATGTGCAGAACCGTGTGAGCAAGGCGCTGGGTCTGATGCCGCAGGAGGTGACGCGCATAGGTGTTACGACGCAGAAGCGCCAGAATGCCTTCCTACAGACGAATGCACTGGTGTGCACGAACGGGCAGTATGACGAGGATTTCCTGTCTAACTATCTGGACATCAACATCCTGCCTCAGTTGAAGCGTGTAAAGGGTGTGGGTGACATCACAGCGTTTGGCGGTACGTATTCGCTGCGTATATGGATGAAGCCCGACGCCATGGCCCAGCACGGGGTGACGCCATCGATGATTTCGAATGCGCTGGCCGAACAGAACTTGGAGTGCCCGACGGGTGCACTTGGCGAGAAGCCTGCTGACAGCCGCGGCAAGGATATTGACAATGTGTTCCAGTACACGCTGAAATATAC
>DJYQ01000016.1:56929-58062 GCA_002450165.1 Prevotellaceae bacterium UBA6974
TATCCGTCGGTGGGCTTCCTGTGTTTCCAGATTGCAGGTGCAAACGCCAAGGAAACGAATGATGCCTTGCGCAACAAGCTGGAGGAGTTGAGCGAGACCTTGCCTGCTGGACTGGAGTTCCGCAAGTTGTCGAGCTCGAATGACTTCCTGCTGGCTTCTATGGCCAATGTCGAGGAGACGCTGGTTATCGCAATTATCCTGGTGATATTGGTGGTGTATTTCTTCCTGCAGGATTTCAAGGCCACATTTATTCCGGCTGTAGCTATCATCGTTTCGCTCGAGGGTACGTTTGCGTGTCTGGCTGTTGCGGGATTCAGTATCAACTTGCTGACGCTGTTTGCCCTGGTGCTTGCTATCGGTACGGTTGTGGATGACGCAATCGTGGTGGTTGAGGCGGTGCAGGCAAAGTTCGATGCGGGCTATACCTCGCCATACCAGGCTACGAAAGATGCCATGAGTGATGTGACGATGGCGGTTATTTCGTGTACGTTCGTATTCATGGCCGTGTTTATCCCCGTAAGCTTCATGCCTGGTACGAGTGGTATATTCTATACCCAGTTCGGTGTGACTCTGGCTACTTCAGTAGGTCTTTCGTGCATTTGTGCTTTGACATTGTGTCCGGCATTGTGCGCAATGATGATGAAGCCTGTGAGTGAGGAGCGCCGCAAGGGTTTCCTGGGCAGGATAAACAGTGTGACACGACGTGCCTACGAGGCAAGCTACTTTGCCCTGCTGGGTAAGTACAAGGGTGTCCTGCACCGTCTGGTTCGTGCCAAGAACCGCTGGATTGCTCCGCTGAGTGTGGCTGTAGCGTTTGCTGGTATAATGTTCTTTGCAAGCAACCTGTCTGTAGGTCTGGTGCCTCAGGAGGACCAGGGCTTCCTGATGATGGTGATGAATACATCGCCCGGTAGCAACCTGGGTACTACGAACAAGGCTATGGACAAGGTCGAGAAGATACTGATGGAGACGAACGAGGTGAGTGACTTTATCCGTGTGACTGGTTACAGTTTCATGGGCGGTCAGGGTACATCGTACGGTATGAGTATCATCCGTCTGAAGCATTGGAGGGAGCGTAATTTCGGTATCCTGCATCCTGTGGATAACTTTATGTCGGGTGCTACGATGGTGGC
>DJYQ01000009.1:0-42945 GCA_002450165.1 Prevotellaceae bacterium UBA6974
TAGTGCATTTCCCATGCGGTCATCGCACGCCATCGGGCGTTAATCCTCGTTTCCAAGGGCTATTCCCGGGCACAGGGCAGGTTGGATACGCGTTACTCACCCATTCGCCGGTCGCCATCAGAGTTTGCAAGCAAACACCATGCTGCCCCTCGACTTGCATGTGTTAAGCCTGTAGCTAGCGTTCATCCTGAGCCAGGATCAAACTCTTCACTGTAAAATATCTCTTAAGCTGACCTGACCATAAAAAGAATAAACGGTTCTCGTACTTTACTATCTTGTACTACATCTTTTCTATTTGTCTATGGAAATCTATCAAAGATCAATTGCCGCAGAGCCGCATAATCAACAGACCCACTGTACAAGAGGGCCTCCGGCTCGTTTGCGAGTGCAAAGGTATACCAAAATTATGAAACAACCAAATGTTTTTGAAACTTTTTTGTACGAATCATACTCAGCCTCGCGCGTATGCAATATATAATGTATAAAAAGTGGCTAAAGATTTGGCTGAATCATCCATAAATATTATCTTTGTTTCGCTAAAAAGACTATTTAATCCGCAATACCATGGAAGGTGACATGATTCATATTGACAAGCGAATGATTCCTCTTTCGTGGCTATATGGTATTGCTGCAAGGATACGTAACTGTATGTTTGACTGGGGTATCATCAAGAGCACCGGATATGACATACCAATAATCGACGTCGGTAATATTACGTCCGGAGGTACCGGCAAGACACCTTTCGTCGAATACCTTATCAGGCTATTGAGAAAAGATTACCGGGTAGCGGTCCTGAGCCGAGGCTACATGAGACGCTCCCGTGGCTACATACTGGCAAGGAAGGACACACCGATAGAAAAAATCGGCGACGAACCATGGATGATAAAGCAGAAATTCCCCGATGTATATGTTGCGGTTGACGCGAACAGAAGACGTGGAATAACACGGCTGATGAACGACAGCAAAACCAGTGACGTAGATATCATTCTGCTGGACGATGCCTTCCAGCACAGGTATGTGAAAGCCGGACTGGACATCCTGCTGGTTGACTATCACAGAATGATTAACTACGACTGCATGTTGCCAGCCGGGCGTCTGCGCGAACCCTGGACCAGCAAGGAAAGGGCGCATATCATAATTGTGAACAAATGCCCCGATGTAATGTCACCCATTGAGTACCGCATCGTCAGGGAGTCACTTCGCCCACGTCCCTTCCAGAGCCTGTTTTACGCATCACTGAAATATGGCAAGTTGGTCCGTATGTATGGCAATGGCGAATTAAGGAGTCTTGAGAAAGTATCACATATACATACGATGCTGGTATCCGGGATAGGAAACCCTCGGCAGATGGAGATGGATATGCGGATGTACATCAGGGATGTACGCCCCGTCACATTTACCGACCATCACTATTACAAGCAGGATGACATACGCATCATCACACGTCGGTTCCGCGAGATGCCCGAACCCAAGATGATAATCACTACCGAAAAGGATGCCACCAGGTTACATATTCTAAGGAATTTTCCAGATGACATCAAGGATGCAATATGGGTACTGCCGATAAAAGTAATTATCAAGCAAGATAAAGGTGAATTGTTTAATGAAAAAATAACAGATTATGTACAACAAAATCTTAGAAACCGCCAATTGGATTAGATCCAAGATGACGACAAGCCCCGAAACAGCCATTATACTGGGAACAGGTCTGGGCGAACTGGCCTCGGAGATTGACAAAGTCACAGAATTGCCATACAAAGACATTCCAAATTTTCCCGTCAGCACAGTCGAGGGTCACACTGGCTGCCTGATTGAGGGCAAGCTCGGTGGCAAGGACATTCTTGCAATGGAAGGACGTTTCCACTACTACGAGGGATACTCGATGAAGGAGGTAACATTCCCTATAAGGGTCATGCACGAACTTGGTATCAAGACCCTGTTTCTGAGCAACGCCGCTGGCGGCACCAATCCCAGTTTCCGCATAGGCGACCTGATGATTATCACCGATCAGATTAACAATATGCCAGAAAATCCCCTACGGGGAGCCAACATTCCACAAGGTCCCAGATTCCCCGACATGGGTCATGCCTACGACCCCGACTTGATTGACCTTGCCGACAGAATAGCACACGAAAAGGCTATCAAGGTTCGTCACGGAGTATATCTGGCCACACAAGGCCCCACCTACGAAACCCCGGCCGAATACCGGATGTTCGCCCACTGGGGTGCAGATGCTGTCGGCATGAGCACCGTACCCGAGGTAATTGTAGCCCGCCATGTCGGCATCAAATGCTTTGGTGTAAGCATTATCACCGATCTGGGAGGCCATGCACAAGTGATGAAGGTTACGCACGAAGACGTACAGAAGGCTGCTGCCGAAGCCCAACCACGCATGGCAGCCATCATGCGCGAAATGATAGCACGTTCATAAGACAGTATGGAAATATCTGAATTGGGAGAATTCGGCCTAATCAGGAGACTGACCGAAAACCTGGAATGCAAGAACAGTTCGACGTTGAAAGGCGTCGGTGATGACTGTGCCGTTATAGTCCCCGAAGAAGGCATGCAGACCGTGGTGACCACCGACCTGCTGATGGAGGGCGTTCATTTCGACCTCACATACATGCCATTGAAACACCTCGGGTACAAGGCTGTAATGGTCAACCTGAGCGACATCTACGCAATGAATGCCACTCCGCGCCAGATTACAATAAGCATCGCACTGGGCAAGAGGTTTCAGGTCGAGGACATCGAAGAGCTGTATAGCGGCATGCGTCTGGCATGCGAAGCGCACAACGTAGATATCGTTGGCGGAGACACCACAAGCAGCATGACCGGACTTGCCATCAGCATCACAGCCATTGGTACTGTCAGCAAAGAAGAAATCACATACAGGAGCGGAGCCAAAGAAACAGACCTCGTTTGTGTAAGCGGAAACCTTGGCGCAGCATATATGGGCCTACAACTGTTGGAACGCGAAAAAGCGGTATATAGCCAACAAGTACGAGAAGCCGAAGAAAAAGCAAAAGTAGCCGGAACCAGTGTCAAGGAAGCAATCAATGCTATTCCGCAGCCCGACTTTGCAGGACGCGAATATCTCTTGGAAAGGCAGATGAAGCCCGAAGCCCGAAGAGACATAATCCACAAGTTAAAGGAAGCAGGCATAAAGCCGACATCCATGATGGACATATCGGACGGACTGAGCAGCGAGCTCCTGCATATATGCAACGAGAGCAAATGCGGCTGTCGCATCTACGAGGAACGCATCCCCATCGACTACCAGACGGCAGTAACCGCTGAAGAGTTCAACCTGAACGTCAGCACATGTGCCCTGAACGGAGGAGAAGATTACGAACTGCTTTTTACAGTTCCGCTGACCGCCAATGACGTCATATCCGAAATCGAGGACATCAAGATAATTGGATACATCACCCAAGAGTCACTGGGCAAAGCCCTGATTACACGTGACGGACAGGAGTTTGAACTGAAGGCACAAGGCTGGAATCCGCTCAAGAAATAATATCATTTAAATTCCAGATAAGGAGCAAGGCGTTGTATGTCGCTTTCGGAAAAATGCTGAAGGCCGTACAACGCCTGAATATTGTCCAGCCTACCATGAATCCTACGGTAGGCAACTATTTCGGATGCCCGATAATACCCCATATACGGATGCTTCATCAATTTTCTTTCACTCAGATGATTGACATCCAGCCTACGTATTACGGGAGACGGCCCCACCGTTATCCATGCAAGGGCATCAGCAGGAAAATCCTCTATCTCCAACAACTGTTGCGTCGAAACAAAACCACCCAAGCGATTACGATAGCGCACAATCCTGGAAGCATAGTACCTGCCTATTCCCGGAATCCTGCACAACATCACGCTGTCAGCCGCGTTTACATCAACAGTCTCATCCCCACCTATCTTTTGCGGATAGCTCCTACGGATACTATCAGCCACAAGCCTCACACTGTCACGTTTTGCAACCCCTCCATTTATCGGGGCAGATTTTGGATACACACGCGGTGCAACCGGGACCAACTGATATTTCCGACCAATAACTATATACGGAGCAAGTCGCTCCCACTGCCCATTAGTCAGACGATATACCCTACGGAAATCATCCGCCGTGCTGAACACGCCACCCTTGGCCCTGAAACGGTAAATGCTGCGGACCTGAAACGGAGCCAGCCCCAGACGCAGCAGCTGAGTACTGTCAGCCTCGTTAGGATCAAAGTGGAACACCTCGACCTTGCGCTCGCCCGAAGCATAGTAACCCGTACCACGTGCCGACCCCTTGACAATATCCCCAAACACCTCATCCGCACTGCTGTCGTTTACATTCCTGTAGTCCGACAATATTATCAACGCCGCAACACATACAATTACACCCAGCAATACATATATGTAACGCAGATGCTGTCTGTAAGGATTATGACCCGACATTTACAATATTTCAATAATTCCACGAATAAAGATAACAGCAATTGCCGCCGGAACGACCCAACGCACCAGGAAGATGATTATTCCGAATACGCGCGAGGATATCGTCCCATGATTCGTAATTTCGTCCCTGACCATATTCCTGTCCAGATACCATCCGGTAAAGATGACAAGCAACAGACCGCCCAGAGGCAGCAACACCTTGGACGAGACGAAGTCGAACAAATCAAATACAGTCATTCCCATTACCGTAAAATTCCGCAGCGGTCCGAAACTCAGACAACACAACACGCCGAGGCTCATGTACGACACCGCAACCAGAAACGACGCCTTTTTCCGGGACATTGCGAAACTTTCATGAACGTACGCAGTCACAGACTCGTGCAATGACATTGCACTTGTCAGCGCAGCCAAGAACAGCAGGATATAGAACAAGCTGCTGAATACATATCCCAATACAGGAACATGCTGGAAGGCCATGTTAAATACACTTGGCAATGTTATGAACACCAACCCCGGCCCTGCATCAGCCTCCACCCCAGGAACGGAAAAAACCGCAGGGAATATGATAAAACCACTCAGAACCGCAACTATGGTATCAATAACAGCCACACTCATTGCCGACGACACAAGTTTAGTCTTCGGACTGAAATAACTGGCATAGGTACACATACACCCCATTGCCAGCGACAGGGAGAAGAACGCCTGTCCCATAGCACTCAAGACCACGGTGACCGTAAGTTTCGAAAAATCAGGCTTGAGCAGAAACCTTAAACCATCGTCTATTCCTGGCATTGAAAATGCACATACCACCAGAATCCCGATAATCAGCAGAAGCATCGGCATCATAACTTTGGAGAATTTCTCAATCCCCTTCTGCACCCCCCTGGATATTACAATATGCACTATAGCCAGGAAGATAACCGCGTACAGAACACTTAGCCACGTATTGGAAACGAAGTTCTGAAAATACACATCATACCTATGGTCCCCCGACAGTGAACCGACCACACTCTCGCACGAATAATACAGAGTCCAGCCGCTCACTACGATATAATAGCTCAGGATGATAAAGGCAACCACCACCCCCTGATACCCAATGATGCGCCACCATCTGCCCGGAGCCAGTTTGCGGAAGCCGTCAATCATATTGCTCTGGGTATGCCTTCCTATGACAAACTCGCTGACCATAATGGGAATCCCGACAACTACGATACACAGCATATATACCATTATGAAAGCTGCCCCGCCATTATTGCCCACCTCGGTAGGAAAGCGCCATACATTACCCAGTCCCACCGCACTGCCAGCTGCAGCAAAAATAGCACCCATCCTACTACCGAAATTTGCATGATTCCCTTCCATCATCTTTCCATTAACTCATACACAAATACAATGCCAATGCCTATCGGAGCCACCCAGCGGAACAGGAACATCAGCAACGGAGTAAAACGCGAATTCAGCTGTTGCCTGACAATCGAATGTTTCAGGTTCCATCCGACAAAGGAACATATCATTATGCCGCCCAGAGGCATACAGAACTTAGCCACCAAATAATCAAACAAGTCAAAGAAGCCCATACCAAACACATGCACCCCGCTCCATATCCCGAACGACAGACTGCATGCAACACCCAATACCAGGCAAATTGCAGTTACTATACAAGCAGCCGCACGTCGCTCCAGCCCGAAAGTCTCCGTAATATAAGCCGTACTAATCTCATGCATACTGATACTGCTTGTAAGCGCAGCGACAAACAGAAGCATATAGAACAACGACGAGAACACATAATTCAGCACCGGCAACGAACCAAACGCACTGTTAAAGACATTAGGCAGCGTTATGAAAACAAGCCCAGGCCCCACATCCACCTGTGCACCGCTCACGCTGAAAACAGCTGGAAAAATAATCAGCCCTGCAGATATAGCAACCACAGTATCAATCAGGCAGACATTGAACGCCACCTGTACCAACGGAGTATCGTTGCCGAAATAACTCGCATAGGTAGCAAGACATCCGATTCCCACGCTCAGCGTGAAGAACGCCTGTCCCATAGCACTCAATACCACCTGCGTGTCAACCTTGGAAAAGTCAGGTCTGAACAGGAACTCCAACCCCTTCCCCGCTCCCGGCATACCCAGCGAACAAACAATCAACACCAGAATGATGCCAAACAGCATCGGCATCAATATCTTACTGAAACGCTCTATACCCTTTTCCACGCCACGGGACACAACAAAGTGTGTGGCAGCCATAAACGCCGCCATAGCCAATACCGGCCGCCACGGATTCTGCACGAAACTGTTGAAATACACCCCATAATCCATCGGTTTCATCAACGATGCAGAAAACGACATCACAGTATAGTCCAGCGTCCATCCTGCAACCACGCTGTAGTACGAAAGGACCAGGAATCCGCCCGTCACCCCCAGAAAACCCGACACAACCCAGCGCTTGCCCGGAGCAAGTACACGATACGAGTCAACCGTATTGGCACGACTCGCTCTGCCAATGACAAACTCGCCAATCATCACAGGCATTGCCAGCAAAAGCACACAAGCCAGATACAACAGGATGAAAGCAGCACCGCCATTACGCCCCGCCTCGGTAGGGAAACGCCATATATTACCCAGACCCACAGCCGAACCTGCCGATGCCAGGACCATTCCCAGCCTGCTTCCGAAATTAGACCTCATCCTTCCACAGTTTATACGGATTCTGCCGCAGGTGACTATTGTAGAAACGCCTGTCACCCGTAACCTCGCGCCCGATGAAATCAGGTTTCGCGTAACTCTCGTCCTCGCTGTTCAGTTCAATCTCAGCCATCACAAGCCCCTCGTTCTCGCCATAGAACTCATCCACCTCCCACACATGGCGCCCATCGGGAGACTTGACAAGATAACGAGTCTTGTCTATTATTCCAGGCTCACAGATACCCATCAGCTCACGCGCATCAGTCAGCGAAATTTCCCGCTCCCACTCAAAACGAGCCAGGCCGGCAAGATTACTTGGACCCTTGATAGTCAGGTATCCTCTGTCGCCCCTGACGCGCACACGCACCGTACGCCCCCTGCCGCTGGCAATATATCCCTGCTGTATCCTGGTTGCATCATAGGCCTTGTCCTTGAACGGCCCCGTCACCAGAAACTTCCTCTCAATCTCCAGATTACTCACCGCCGAATTCCATCAAATAAGCCTTGATAAAAGCATCAATCTTACCATCCATCACACCACCCACGTCACTAGTCTGATAATTGGTACGATGATCCTTCACACGGCGGTCATCAAATACATACGAGCGAATCTGGCTGCCCCACTCTATCTTGCGCTTGCCAGCCTCGACCTTAGCCTGCTCCTCCATACGGTGCTGCAGCTCCTTGTCGTACAACATCGAGCGCAGCAGACGCAACGCATTCTCCTTATTCTTAGGCTGGTCACGGGTCTCGGTATTCTCAATCAGAATTTCCTCCTCCTCACCCGTGTAAGGATCCTTGTACTGGTAGCGCAGACGCACACCCGACTCCACCTTGTTGACATTCTGCCCGCCTGCGCCGCTGGAACGGAACGTATCCCACGAGATTCGGGACTGCTCGATATTGACCTCGATAGTATCATCCACCAGCGGAGTTACGAATACCGATGCAAAAGACGTCATGCGCTTGCCCTGTGCATTATAGGGAGAAACACGCACCAGACGATGCACACCGTTCTCACTCTTCAGATACCCGTATGCAAAGTCACCCTCGATTTCCAATGTACACGACTTGATACCCGCATCATCACCGTCCAGGACATTGGCAATGCGAACCTTGTACCCGTTACGCTCAGCCCACTGGATGTACATACGCATAAGCATCTGTGCCCAGTCCTGGGCCTCCGTGCCACCAGCTCCCGAATTTATCTTGAGCACCGCATCCATCGAGTCCTCCTCCTTGCGCAGCATATTCTTCAGTTCCAAGTCCTCGATGGCAGCCCTGACACGCTCGTACAGGGCATCCACCTCCTCCTCGGTAACCAGTTCCTCCTTGAAAAATTCGAATGCCGTTGACAACTCCTCGCTCAGAGTACTGATCTCCTCGTATGCCTTAATCCACTTCTCTAGTTCCTTGACCAGCTTCATCTGCGCCTCGGCACGCTTCTGGTCCTCCCAAAACTCAGGAGCCTGAGTACGCAACTGCTCCTCCTCGTACTGTATCTTCTTTGCAGGGATGTCCAGATACTTGTTCAGCTGCTCAGTACGCGTCTGGATATCCTTCAGTTGATCCTGTGTTATCATCTATTTAGTTTTTATTCTTCGTACATCTTGTCTATCAAGTCCTTGTAATGCTCATTCAGTACCTGACGCCTGACCTTCAGCGTATTGGTCAGCTCACCCTTCTCCAGGCTCAGCGGCTCGGGTAGGAGAGCTATTTTCTTGACCTGCTCGTAATGCGCAAACTCCTGCTGCATCGTATCAATGCGGTATTTCATGAACTTGACAATCTCGGGATGTGCACATAACTGGGCGTTGGTCTTGCAATCCAATCCCTTCTCTTCAGCAATCTCGCGCAACATATCATACTGCGGGATAATCAGCGCCGATACAAATTTACGCCCTTCGGCAATAACCACTATCTGGTCGATAAACCTGTCCACACACAACTTAGACTCAATCAGCTGCGGAGCAATATACTTCCCGTTGCTCGTCTTGAACATATCCTTGATACGATCCGTCAGGAACAGCTCACCATCCTTCATATACCCCGCATCACCCGTATGGAACCACCCCTCCCCATCAATGCTCAGCTCCGTAACCTCGGCCTTGCGGTAATAACCCTTAGTTATAGTGTTGCCGCGCAGGAGCACCTCGTTGTTCTCACCGAACTTAATCTCCACACTGTCCAACACACGACCTACGCTACCCGGGGTCACCGTCCTGTTCCAACGGTCACAGCTCACGGTTGCCGTACTCTCGGTCAGTCCATACCCGGCAATCATCACAATACCAGCCGCACGGACAAACTCCTCGACCTTCTGCGAAATAGCAGCACCTGCCGTCGGGAAGAAATGCGCACGCTCCAATCCCAACTCCTTCTTGAGCAAGGCAATGACCGTCTTCTCGTAAAACGCATACTTCACACGCAACGGAACCGGCGGCAGCAAGCCCTTCATACGATACTTGACATTGTACAGATAACCCACATCCAGGGCATCCTGCAACAGGCGCCTCTGTATGGGCGAGCTTTTATCCATCCGCTCCTGTACCCCCGCATACACCTTCTCCCAAAAACGCGGGACGGCACACATACACGTGGGATGCACCTCGCGCATCGAACGCAGCACATCCTCGGGATGACGGTTGATTGCCAACGTGCAGCCATTGGCAATACACAGGTAAGCCCACCCACGTTCGAAAACATGCGTAAACGGCAGGAAATTCAGTATAACATCCGTATCCGTCAGCGGCAGCACCCCCTCGTGCGCTTTTATTGCACTCGAATACATCAGATGCGTCAGCATAACACCCTTGGACAGACCCGTCGTTCCACTCGTGTACAGGATGTTTGCAAGATCCTCCGGAACAACCGCCGCCGTACGGCGCTTAACCTCCGCCTGCATTGGCAGCCCACATCCCAGGTCCAGGAATTCGTCAAAATATATGCTAACCTGATCCTCGGGATTCCTCACTACACTACGGTCAAAAATAATCAGCCTCTCCAGCTTGGAACCCATTTTCAGCACACGGAAAGCCGTATCGTACTGATACTGCTCACCCACAAAAATGATACGCACGCTGGCATCGCTCACCATATACTTGACCTGCATCTCGCTGCTGGTAGCATAGAAAGGTATTGTTACCGCCCTGATACCATACGCAGCAAAGTCCACAAACATACCCTCGGGCATGTTCTGCGAGAACACCGCCATGTTCTCCTGTTCCTTCACCCCCAGTGCAAGCATCGCATTAGATGCCTGGTACACCCGTTGGGAAAAAGTATTCCACGAGATATCCCTCCACTCCTGGCACGAATCATCCCTGTAACGCATAGCCACCCTGTTACCATAGCGGCGAGCCTGGTCATGAACCAGTACAGGCAACGGACTTTTGTTCAGCATAGTATATTCTATAAATTCACGCGACAAAGATACTATTTTCTTTCAGCCCAAACAAAAAATACGCACAATTCTTTTCCCCCAAGCGTGCAAAATAGTCACAGAAATTTATATGACCACGAATTACACGAATTATCCGATTTTTTACAAAAACCTTAAAAACATCCTCTTCTGATGTCTTGGTTAATTCATACTCAACTCATACTGATCTCTAGCTGATGTCATGCTTAATTCATACTCAACTCTAGCTGATGTCATGCTAAACTCATACTCAACTCTAGCTGATGTCATGCTGAGCTCTAATTGAGGTCATGTTCATTAATCTGTGAGACTCATTGACAAAAGTATGAGCCAACGGCAAGAAGTGGATATTGCGGAATAACTATGAAAAAAGTTTTTCCTAGTGTAGGGGATAATTTTTCATAGTATGGCCATAAAAAACGGCTCAGGGAATTGGTTTTATGGATTCGGAAAAATCTTTATATCCTTAAAATTCATTATATGGTATCGGCGCCTAGCGGAAGGTCGTTGAAAGTTGAGACATTTTGCTAGTGACCTTATAAAAGGAACCATGACATCATAACACGTTTCCGGCAACGACTAGACACCCCTTTTTCTGAAAATAGTAAGTAAGTTAGTAAGTAAGATGAGTAAGTCGGGGACGGCCCCGACTTACTCTTTTATGAACGCCGAAGGGGTCGCGAGCCAACGGCGAGAACGAAGTGGCAATTATGAATGCTGCGATTAAGCGAGAGCAATGATAAGCTTGCTTAATTATTGCCGAGCGTGAGCAGGCTCGACGCGCAGCGTCAATTAGTTTCCGTTTGCCATAATCGTCAATATGGTTGTTACATCACCGATTTCGATTTCACCGTTGCCGTTGGCGTCGGCGGCCTGGTTGTTGTAGCCGGTAGCCTCGGGCGTAGCCATCAGGGTCAGCACGGATGTAACGTCACCTATCTCCACCTCGCCATTGCCGTTGGCATCACCTACCAGGTATGTTGGCTTACTGTTTGCTGCTTGCACAAGGCGGATTGACTGACCATAATCCTGCATACCATTGTGCTGCGGATTGAGGATATTGGCTCCGAAGCCCGCTACGTACGCATGATCAGAACTGGTCTTAACCGATGACCAATAATACCCCTCTGTTCCAAGCTTTTGCAAATTCTTTGTTCCAATGTAACGGATACCAGCTGCCGGCAGGAAAACGGCTCCTTGGTTTTCCATGGTAGTCCACTGCTCCAAAGTATAGACATTGTGCGAGAAGCCGTCTGCGGTATCGTTTTTGTAATAACCGTTCGACGTTAGCCAAGTAAGACCATGCTCTGTACTCGGACTGAATGTCAAACCGTCCGGTGTTGTCCAGTTGTCAGGAAGGATGATCAGACCGTTCACACCATTCACCGAGCCAAATGCAAACAGGCTTTCCGCATTGGTACGGTCACGGAAGATATATACCCACTCATCTTTAGTCAGCGTACGCCATGCGTCAGCCACATTACCTCCGTTGGAAATAGGATGGGAGCCGAACTCCACGAAGGTTTGATACTTATAGAGTGCGGTGGTAGTAGGGTTATTGCCTGCGCCCCATTGTATGAGGTCTATCCAACCGTCATATGTGTCAGAAATGTTGGCATTGCCTGCGCCGACAAAATCATACTGGTTGATGGCAAAGCGCCATGTGTCGGTCGTTGCCTGATACTGCAAGTTACCTTGCGAGAAGGCGATTTGGTCTCCGTTGGCATTGATGGTGAACTCACCCGGCAATACTCCGTTTTCCCAACCGGTCGGTTCAACCGGCTCACTCTCTTGCGTAAATACCTTCAGCATCGGCTGATCACCTTGCTGTACCCAAACAGCCTCATCACCTGTACGACCTGCATTCAAGGCAGTTGTTATCGTGCCGTCGGAGAGTTGGGCGGTTGTTGCCTGTGCTCCCTGAGCATTGCCATATACGTTTTTGTAGTAGCAACTGTTTACGGTGTGTGTACCAAAGACAGGGTCGCCCATGCGAATGAATGTATAGGAATGCGTATTACCACCAGAGAATGTTCCAAGATTCAGTCCACGTGTAATATTTACCGTTGGTATCCCTGGTGTGTTATATTGGTATTCCTTATCAGCATGCGAGGCAAAACCACCACTGAACCCTCCTGAGTTTGATGCGGAAATCAAACCGCTAAACATACAGTCAATGATGTTAGTTGTGCTATTGCCGCATGCTACGGAAAGCAGTCCGCCGATTGTGTCATATGCATAAAGGGACACAGACGACCAGCATTCGCTGATGGTTGTTGTGTTACCGATACTGCATGCAAGAATGCCAGCAGGACACCTTCCTAATGCACCAGTCTTACTGATACTCCCGTCCACGTGCAGCCTTTGGATTGTGGCTCCCTCGGCATACCGGAATGGAGCGACGCGGTCCTCGCCGTCAGCGGTCCAGTTCACAGTGAGCGTATGGCCCTGGCCATCGAATGTTCCCTTATACGGATGGTCTAAATCTTCGGCAATCATCGTGATTTCGGTGCCAAGGTCTATATCTGCCGTCATCCTGGCTTTGGCCGCAGGCTTTGTCTGTACCAATGCAGCAAAGTCCTTCCAGTCCTGTACGGAGCCAAGGAGGTAGTAACCCTCAGAGTCCTGTTCCAAAGTACAATCCTGCTCCAACTGTTTATCCTTTACCAGGCGGACAGCGTCGCCATACTGGTAAAAACTTGCTGTGCAATTCTGCAAAGTACCTTGTCTAAAGTTCAAATAGTATGCAGCAGTGCTCGCACGATAAAAGCCGTTCTGATTCTGTGTGGACTCAGAAGGAATACCTTGGCTATTGCAAGAACCCGATGCAGGAAGGAACACTGCGCCGGCATCTTCCATCATAGTCCATTGATCAATCGTGTATGTATTCTTTCCCCAAGCTTGATTGCCAGGAGTAAAAGTCAATCCGTCTGGAAGTGTCCAACTGTCGGGAAGGAGAATCATACCGTTGATTCCGTTTATACTTCCATGCCCATATTTGGATGCTGCATTTGGACGTCCTGAGAATAAATAAATCAATTCATTCCTCGTCAGGGTTCGCCAACCACAGTTTTCTGAATTGCCGCCATTGCTGATGGCATTGTATCCCCAATCAGCATTTCCTGTAAGATTACCTTGATAATACGTATCCGCTGCTGCACCTACGACGTATGGCTGAAAATTGGTCTGGCCATTGTCATATCCACTGGTACCGTGTGCGAAAAGGTCAATCCATTTTCCGGAATTCGCAGCGTAAGCGCTGATATCAAATGCCACATAGTCGTACTGGTGTTCAGCGAATCGCCACTGGGGGGCAGTCGTGCTGCAGAAATACTGCAGATTGCCCTGCGAGAAGACGATTTGGTCTCCATTGGCATTGATGGTGAACAGACCATTCAGCTCGCCTCCCTGCTGATATTCTTCGGGTTCCTGCTCCGACGCAAATATCTTGAGCATCGGCCGATCACCTTGCTGTACCCAGACGGCATCATAACCTGTACGACCTGCATTCAGAGCCGTTGTTATCGTGCCGTCGGCAAGTTGGGCGGTTGTGGCCTGTGTTCCCTGAACAGTTTTAAATGGATGAATATAATATGTTTCGTCCATTGTTAAAGTTCCAAGCCCTTGCCAACGACAGACAATGGTCGCAGAATTAGCGGTTGTTCCATTATCGAGGTCGCTAAAAGAACCGGCCTGTAAGCATCTGGTAGTATTGACGGTTCCGTCTAACACACCTACAAGACCCGACCATATAACATTAGACACATGACCAGTTATCTCACCGTCAAAGATACAATCTTCTATAGACAATCTGGAACTAAAACCAACTTGTCCTACGATTCCACCTACACTTTCGGCATCATTATTACTTAGCTGACAATTAGATGTAACGACAACAGAACTCCTGCACTTCTCAATCTTACTTTGAGTCGAACTCCCGCCAAACACTCCACATACAATACCTCCCACTCGACCTCCGGAAGAAATAATACTTCCTGTTACATGAAGATTTTTGATTGTTGCACCATAAATATGGCGAAATGGAGCATAGAATCCCTCTGAAGTATTATAGTTAACTGTCAGAGTATGGCCATTGCCGTCAAAAACACCTCGAAACATGACATTTGCATTCGCGGCATTAATGTTACCAGTACCAATTGTTGTCGGATCATCGCCAAGGTCAATATCTGCCGTCATCCTGGCTTTGGCTCCTGAATATCCTTCAGCGACATGTGCAGCAAAAAATCTCCAATCATCCACCGTGCCAAGCAAGTAGTAACCATCAGTGTCCTTATTCAATTGTCGATCCTTTACAAGGCGGACAGAGCACCCAAGGTGGCGACTTGTGCTGCCCGAAGAAGATAGATAGTTACTGCGGAAGCACACAGGCCACTCGCCGGAGTCTTCCCACGTATTACTCGACAAATAGAAGCCTTCATCTCCAGCATAACTGACCTCGGCACCATAGCGCCAGCCGGCAGCCGGTAGGAATACGCAGCCCTTGAACTCGAGAGCCGTCCACTGGGCAGATGTACACTTGGTACCCCACTCACTCTCGCCGTTGATAGTACCCCAAGAGGTGACCTCGCTGTAGGTGATGGTCACGCCGTCGGGGAACAGGATAATGCCGTTAACAGGAGTTCCGTCAGTGTTGATGGTGGCGTGTGTATAGCGGGCATTGCTTGCACCAAAGACTTGAGAACCGCTGTTACGTTTCATGAAGATGTAGTTCCATTCATTGCTGGCCAGGGTGCGCCAACCATCGCCCATATTGTTGCCCCAGTCGACGAAGTCGCCGGAATAGGTCTCATACGATGTGGAATTGTGAATACCGTAGGTGGTTGCCGAAGTGCTCACGCTGAAGAGGTCCACTGTACCATTGGTTGAAGCTGAGCCGTTGCCGTTGATGCTGGTGTTAGCTGCGGCATTACCGATATAGTCCCACTGGTTCTTGGCGAATGCCCAGCTCCAGTCGCTGCCATCGTAGGTTGCCTGCAGGTTGCCATGCGAGAACTGTACCTTGTCGCCATTGGAGTTAATGGAAAACAGGCCTTTCAGCTCGCCTTCTGCCCAAGCTCCCGTGCTGCAGCATAGCAGGGTGAGGAGGGAAATAATCAGTTGCTTCGTTCTTTTCATATTGTTGCGGTTTTATTGTTGTTTTTATCGAAATCATAGTATCGCTACGCGACAAAGTTAATGTTTTTTACAATACACACAAAGAAAACGGCTGTTTTTCCTGTTGACGATGCAAATGTACGGCAGCGAACAAGTGCGTTTCCGCAATTTTCCCCGATTTTCCCCGATTTTCTCCAAAACTATCCGACATTAACACACATTAACAAAACACCGCTGAGCAGTGATGAAGCGGTGATGATGCAGTGATGTAGATTTGTGCAAATTAACCTCCAGGAGGCTGCACGTGTTGGTCCCTAGGGGTTGCACGTGTTACCTCCCGGAGTCTGCAATTTTTGGTCCGAACTTACTCTAACTTACTTACTACTTACTTACTATTTTTACCCCCGGGGAGTATTTCCTGAGAGAGAAGAATATATATAAATAAAATTTTTCTTATTTTTTAATAATGTACGCGTGACTATACTGTGAGAGGGAAACACACACCCTCCCCCAAAAAAGTAAGTAAGTAAGTATGAAGTTAGGGTAAGTTGGTTTACTGTTTACTGTTTACCGTTTACTGTTTACTGTACGTGCATTTTCTGCCATTTCATCGGGATTTGTGTCGGTTTTTTGTACCTTTTACCAAGACTGGGGGCATTTTATTGTCAAATTTACACTCTTCTACCGAAATTCCAGCCGAAATTTACTCCAGACCACATACATACATCATATCTTTGCAACTGGAAATGGAATCCATAATTAAATAATAAGGTATTAACTACGTTTAAGGTAAAAAGATTTATGAAAAAATTTACTACAGTTTTGACATTGTTGCTACTGATGGCAACAACAGCCAGTGCCCAGTGGGCCGGCAAGGGTACGGGCATCTACAAGAACGGCCAGTACTATGCTCTCTACGAGACAGATGCTAACTACATTGGCACCATCGGCGAGTATGTCTATGAGCTGAAAGCCCCGGGGGCATCTATTACATTTCAAGCGTATAGGACATTTGCAGGAATCGGTAATCTGAAGGTTACGGAATATTTAAATGATTCCTATCAGAATCCGTTCTTCGATCAGGTGATAGCCAAGTCAAACTATGCAGATTATGGCCCTTATGATATAAATCATAATTCAACAAAAATCAAGTTTTATACCGAATTTGGCGCAACACTATACAAAAACTTCAGGAACGTAATTGTCCCGATGGCACAGTATATCTATGCTCCGTCTGCTACTGCACTGGATTTCGGCTCAGCAGACAAGGGGAACCAGACATCCAGGACATTTACCATTGCGTGGTGTAATGTTGCGGGATTCAGTTGGAACGTAACTGGTGCCAATGCCGGTGACGTGGAGGTGTCTATCGACGAGAATGCTCAGGCAGGCGTGTACAATACATCAACCGTGACTGTAAAATATAATCGTGCCAATGCAGGTAATCTGGATGCCGTACTGACAATCACGAATGGGTACAACCAGTATTCGCACAACATCCAACTGTCCGGCACGTCCATCGAGACGGCCGTAACTGCCAATATGCGTATCAGTGCAGAGGCTAAGTGGGGAACTTTCTGTGCTCCGTTTGACGTAACCCTGCCCGAGGGTGTAAAAGCCTATACCGGTGAAATCCAAAACAACGGTGAATGGATTAGAATGACCGAGATCGGTGTCACTGTACCTGCCAACACAGCAGTGGTTGTGTGTGCACAGGAGCTGAACGAGACAACCGAATGGTCATTCAAGGACGAACCTGTAACAACTGCGGGTCTGGAAAGTTGCTATACACCTAACCTGACGGGGGGTGTCATTGATATTGCCGCAGGCAACTATCTGCTGCAGATGCAGGACGGCGTAGTAGGTTGGTTCATTATTCCGGGCGAGGGTTTCAAACTGGCCGCCAACCGCTGCTACCTGACTGCAACGGACAACGCACGCTCGTTTATCTGTCTGAGTGCAACTGAAGGGGATGCAACGGGTATCAACAGCATTGCGTCCGAGGCTGGCACAAAGGCTGATGGCAAGTATATGGTTAAGGGCAAGATTGTTGTCGTAAAGGCTGGCAAGGCGTATGACATGAACGGCCGGCTACTTTAGGACAAATGCATAATGCATAATTGACACAGCGTGTCGAGTCTGCTCACGTTGATTTCATCGACCTCGAACACGACTCGGCCATCAGAGAACAAGTTCTCATTGCTCTCGTTTAATCGCAGCCTTCATAATATATACAAAATAACACCGTTAGCATTCTAACGGTGTTATTTTTTTTACTCTATCAGCAAGTCCCGCCAGTCCGACCTGTTGTCGCCGGGTTTTATCTTGCCCTGACGGACGGCATTGAGCCAATCGATGCAATTCTGTCGTTCCTTGGAGCGATAGCGATAGCGCTTCCCCCCTATCATTATCTCGGCACGGTAACAGTTTTTGAATACCCGCTTACCGCTTTTCGAATACCCCTTTGACCCAGTATCATGGTAAACAGTACCACCCGTAACAATGTGGTCCTGGGTATTGCCCGTCCACCTAAAACGGGGACGTGGGGCAGTGGAAGGTGTTTCGTCACTGACGTTAAGTTTTCTTAATACCATGCTAAAACATTACGGTTTTATATGGATAATCGGGAGAGAAAGCCGTATATTTGCAATCAACAAGCTACGCATTTTTACACCTCTGTGTGATACGACTCCTCTATTTGTGCCCGATTATCCTCTGGTGCAAATTTAAGGAACTAAATTGAAATTGGTGTAAATTTACGTTAATATTTAAGACATTTTAGCAAATACACGTAAATTATGGCTAATTCTAATCCCATGAGAACGCGTCTGAAAGAGGCGTTTAATTACTTGAAAACCGAACGGAAATTGGACCAAAAAGACGTTGCGATGCTGATGAATACGTCAGAAACTACAATCTCGCGCAACCTGAATGCTGCCGGGGACGGAAGGATAAACACGGATTTCCTGATTCGTCTGAACAGTGCTGTCGGAAACGTGTTTAACATACAATATATCATTGACGGAACGGGGAATCTTTTCGAAAATACTCCACAGACAGCAGGCGATGGCAGAATGAGGGTAGACAGCGATGCGGATATGGTGGCAAGGCTGATTGACGAGATTGAATCGATAAAGAATTTACTGGCTGACGAGATACATTCGGTACGGGACATAAAGTTACAACTACAGGAGGACCATGAGTTGATGCTGATGCTGACAAGACAACTGAATACTGCCCTGGACAAGGTACTGAAGAATTAAAAAAACGGGATAAAAATAGCAGGTTCTGTGTGATATTGAAAGTTTTTTTATACTTTTGTGACTGACTCTTGCAGAAATATAGGATATGACACAGAAACAGGAACGTATGGAATGGCTGGATGCCATGCGTGGATTTACGATGCTGATGGTGGTGGCTTATCATGTGAGCCTGGTCAGTTTCGGCGAGACTCCCAAGACATCTGCGGCAATGTCGTTGCTGGTGCTGTTCAGGATGCCCCTGTTCTTCTTTGTCAGCGGTTTTGTGGCATACAAGGCTTCGTTCCAGTGGAGTCTGGAGAACACGGCGGGGTTGCTGTGGAAGAAGATCCAGATACAGATTGTGCCTACCGTAATTTTCCTTGTAGCCTATCTGGTCATACGGCGGGGCAACTTTGGGACGGAATTCATCAAGGCACTGGAGAGTCCTTACAAGTATGGATACTGGTTTACGCTGACGCTGCTGTATATGTTTGTCTGCTATTACTCAGTATCGATGCTGCTCAGGAAGGTCAAATGCCAGAATTTGATATGGATTGTGATATGGATTGCAAGCATTGCAATATACGCAACGGCATATATGCCCAAGTATTTCACCTATCCCAAGGATTATTTCTGGAAGACAAGCAGTCTGATACAGTTGGTCATCTATTTTCAGTTCTTCCTGTGCGGAAATCTGGTCAGGCGCTATTGGACGGAGGTGCAGAGGGTGTTTGAGTCCAAGTGGTTCTTTCCCATCCTGGCAATCCTGGCCTTTGTATGTTGTGCCGACATACTGCGATGGCATAACCTACGTTTCATGTGGACTAACCTGCCGCGTACGCTGGCTATGTATTCGACAATGATTGTGGTGCTGATGTTTTTCCGCAGCTACAAAGATTCGTTCACCAAGAGCACCCTCCTGGGGCGTTCGTTGCAATATGTAGGTACACGAACCCTGGATGTCTATCTACTGCATTATATCTTCCTGCCCGTAATGCCGTTTATGGGGGAATGGCTGAACAGCAACAGGCCTAATTTTGTACTGAGTACTTTCTGCTCCATAGCAGTTGCGATAGTTGTGATAGTTTTCTGCTTGATTACAAGCAATATTCTGAGAATCAGTCCGCTGTACAGCGAACACTTATTTGGACGCAAGAAATGAATCTGGCATTGTTGACCGATAAGGTAAAACTGTCGCTGCTGAAGCGGAGCGGTAAGGCTCAGGGTGGCAGCAACAGGACTTACGAGGGTTGGAAATCCAAGGGGTATGTAAAGGAGCCGCTGATAAGCTTTGTAATACAAAGCCATGAGAAGAGCCTGCAGGTATGTCATATCCTGACTGCGCTGCGCCGGGTGGCGGACAGCGAGATTATTGTGATTGACGATGGGTCGTCGGCGGAGCATACCGAACATCTGGTGAGGGAGCTGATCGGTACGAACGAATTCCTGGTGCGGGCCAATGACCTGTACGAGAACGTGATGTATGACAAATGCCTGCGTTTTGCCAACGGTCGCTACGTTGCCTTGCTGCAGGACGATGACGACATACAGGACGAAAAATGGGCCTTGCGTGCCATAGAACTGTTCCGGCAACACCCAGATATGGCGATATTGGGTGGATGCGACGGTCGCAAACTGCATTTCTTTGTCGATGAAAAGGGCAGGAAATGTTATCGTAGCGAGGAGATGAGCATGAATGATTTCTGCTTTGTAATGAGTGTTAACCGGGCTCCGATGTGGATTAACCATGACCTGTACAAACAGTATCTGAAACATATTGACTACAGCTTTGCTCCATTCCAGAGCGATGACTACGAACTATGCTTGAGGGCATGGACGCTGGGACTGAAGGTCGGGTGGTACAGATTGCATTTCCCGAGCCTGAGTGTAGGCGGAATGCGTATTTACAACAACTCGTTTACCCGTGAAATGACTGAACGCAACATGCCGTTGCTGTACGACCTGTATGCTAATAAGGAAGAATCTATTTTAGAAAGAGTTGAACAAGCCAACAAATGATAGTCTGAAGGACAAGGCTGCGAGGGGCTTTCTGTGGGGAGCGCTGAACAATGGTACCATGCAGGTGCTGAATGCCGTGTTCGGCATCATTCTGGCTCGCAAACTGTCGCAGGCTGACTATGGTCTGGTGGGTATGCTGACCATATTCACTGCCATCGCGGGTTCGCTGCAGGACAGCGGATTTGTAAGTGCGCTGGTAAACCGCAGGAATGCGACACATGCCGACTTCAGCTCGGTCTTTTGGTTCAACATCGGTGTCAGCGCATGTATGTACATTATATTTTTCGTTTGTGCACCGCTGGTTGCTGATTTCTATCACGAGGCGCTACTGACGGATTTGTTCCGCTATTACAGCCTGGGCTTTCTTGCCGCCTCGTTCTCGATAGTGCCGCGCGCCATATTGTTCAAGCAGATGAAACAGAAGGAACTGGCACAGATTACGGTAACGGCCCTGTTGGTCTCGGGCATAGTGGGTGTCTCAATGGCTATGGGCGGAATGGCCTATTGGGGAATTGCCACGCAGGGTATTGTCTATACTTCGACGGTTTCGCTGCTGAGTTGGATAATATCGGGATGGAGACCGTCGATAAATGTTACGCTCCGGCCTATACGCGAGATGGCGGGCTTCTCGGGCAAGATGCTGGTGACCAGTATATTTACACAGATAAACAATAATATATTCTCGATTGTCCTGGGCAAGTTCTATACCAAAGACGAGGTGGGAACATACAATCAGGCCAACAAGTGGAACATTATGGGCTCGTCCATGATTACGGGAATGGTACAGGGGGTGGCGCAACCGACATTTGTCCAGGTGGGCACTGACAATGCACGCCTGTGCCGTGCTTTCAGCAAGATGCTGCGATTTACATGCTTTGTATCCTTCCCTGCCATGTTTGGCCTGGCGCTGGTCGCGCCGGAGTTTATCGAAATATTGATTACGGACAAGTGGTTGCCTTCGGCCGAACTGATGCGCATATTGTGCATCGGAGGTGCTTTCCTGCCTATCTCAACTTTGTATTTCAATATGGTCATATCTCAGGGGAAGAGCAATATATATATGTGGAATATTATTTGCCAGGGAGTACTGTTGTTACTGGCGGTCGTTGCAATACACTGGCTCGGTGGCGGAATACGCGAGATGGTAATTGCGAACTCCATTATAATAATAATGTGGACGGGGGTATGGCATTGGTTCGTGCGTGGCTTGATTGGATTCGGCACACGCCAGGCATTGCGTGATATAGTGCCGTTCCTGGTAATTGCTGCGCTGACGATGACTGCCACGTATTTCCTGACAGTGGGAATAAGCAATATTTACATGCTGCTGTTCTCGCGTATGGCTATTGCTACCGGCATCTATATGGCAACATTGTGTATTTTCGGTGCAAAGATTCTGAGGGAGAGTCTTGGATTCCTGCTCAGGAGGAAGGGTTAGCGGACAAAGCGTTGCAAATCTTGGGGATATGTTATCTTGATATTTGAACTATCGCCAGCAACTATCTTAATGGGCACGCCGGGCAGGTAGTTGCGCACTACCCCACAGTCGTCGGTGGGTTGGAAATCGGGGTCTTTCAGTCCCAGGTCAAATGCTGTGCGCAGTATGTGCTGGCGGAAACCCTGCGGGGTTTGCATATTGCGCAATGTATGACGGGGAAGGGTCTCGACGATACAGTCGTCAGCATCCACACGTACTGTGGTATCGGTACAGGGAACTGCAACGCCGCATGCATCGTATTCGTGAAGGGTCTGAATACAGCGGTAGATAATTTCCTGGCTGACAAATGGGCGGACTGCATCGTGGATAAGCAGTATGTCGTCTGGGGCAGTACAGACCTCCAATGCGGAAAGCGTGCTGTGATAGCGTTCCTTGCCGCCTGGACGTATATCCCAAACCTTGGGATACGAGGTGGATATATGTCTGACCTCGTCGATAAAGTCCTGACGTGTGACAATCACAATACGGTCAACCTGCTCGCACTGCTGAAAGATACGGATACTGTGCTCCAGGACGGTGCATCCGTCTATCTCGAGAAACTGCTTGGGCTTGTCCGAACCGAAACGGCTGCCACTGCCGCCTGCAAGAAGTATTGCTGTTACCATTATTGTGTCAGAAACCAAAAATTTGCTGGTTCTCGTGTACTTGCACCATAGCGCGGAACACGAAGAAATCTGTTGGGGTTGTAATCTTTATATTCTCGACCGGACCGTTTACGATTCCCATGGTATAGCCGTAATGACTCATCATCGTGCATGAGTCGATGAAATCGTTACGACCCTCTGCAAGAGCCTTGCGGTGGGCCGAGATGATGTCCGAGAGGCGAAAACTCTGCGGAGCACGTGCTATGAGCGAATCCTTGCGCGATGGTATCTGCAGGCTGCCGTCTTGCTGGCGCACAACCAATGTTTCAGTTGCGGGAACGCAGGTTATGCAGGAGCCGCACTCCTGTACCTTGTCTATGTTGTCGGTAATGGTCTGCTCGGTGATAAGTGGGCGTACCCCGTCGTGAATCAGGACGCTAACCCCGTCCAGTGTTCCCTGACTGGACAAGGCATGCTGTTCGGCAGCACACAGAGCGTTGTAGATTGACTCCTGTCCCGTTGCGCCTCCAGGTACTATTTTTACCACCTTGTTTATCTCGAACTTACGAATCTGCTTCTCGAGGAATGGTATCCATGATTGGACACAGGCTACGGTGATGGCATCGATGGACGGATGGTTGTCAAAGAGTTCGAGGGTATAGATAATAATTGGCTTGCCGTGCAGTTCCAGGAACTGCTTGGGACGGGACTTGGTGTTCATCCGTATGCCCGAGCCGCCGGCAAAGATTGCTGCTATATTCATGTGGTCAGATAGTTTATCAGTCTTTCGAATATTTCTCTTAATCCATATCTGGGTTCCCAGCCGAGGGAATTGAGCCTGCCTGTATCAAGCCGATGGAATGTTTCAGGGGCGTAACCCATGTCATCATTAGGTTCAACCCGTACCGTGATGTGCGGGTTGACATTGTCTCGCAACCATTCGGCCATGCCTCGGGCAGAGATATATGTCTGGGGATTGGCTACATTGTATGCTGTGCCTTTTTTGCCTTGAAGGGCTATGGTGAGCAAAGCCGAGACGACATCTGTCACATAGCAATACGGACGGGCCGAAAGTCCTGTTGTGTGCAGGATGATGTCCTGACCGAGCGCGGCCTTTCGTGCAAAGGATGCGATGATGCGATTGTCATCCAGGGCAATGCCTGCGCCTGTGGTTTGGGTAAGACGTGCCGTCATCGTCCTAATGCCGTATTGCGAGGCATATATGCTGCACAGGTTCTCGGCTGCTCGCTTGGCTATAGGGTATGAACTGCGCACACTGGCTGGATCCAGGTAACCTTGATAATCCTCGGTTAGAAGTGTGGCTGAATCCGGGACCTGTCCATATACCTCCAAGGATGACAGGTAGATGAACCCCTTGACATTTATGTCGCGTGCATAGTCCAGAAGATGCTCGGTGACGTCGATTATCGTGCGGAAGGTCTGTACGGGGTGCTCGACAAAGTAGCGTGATGCCGTGGGGGCTGCACAATGTATGATGTAGTCTGCGCAACCCATAGAGGCATAGTCCATTGTTGCAAGGTCTCCGCTGACAAACATGACATTGTCGGGGTTGCCGAACATCTGCCGGGCCTTTGCCATGTTGCGTACAGGAGCCAGTATTTGTATATCGGCTTCCAGGGCTGTCAGGCATCTTATCAGCGATGAGCCTATCAAGCCTGTTGCCCCGGTAACGAGGAACGTGGTTCCGCGAAGTTGTTCGCTGTAGCGGAAATCATTTACAAATTCCTGTATGTCCTGTATTTGCTGTCTGTGCATCTGATTACGGCTAATGATTTATCACTATACTGTCTGCATGGTGTTCGCTGCCTGGATTACTGGGCAGTTGCATGTAATTGCCATACTGTGCGGTAAGTTGCTGGTGGTAATCGCCCATAACGGGGAAGGTGTGTCCTTCGAATTCCAGCTCTTTCAGAGGAAAGATTCGCTCGGGATAACGCCTTACATAGTATGGTATTCCCAATGCGTCATCGTAATATGATATGGGCAATATTTTGTTTACCAGGCGTATTATAGGATAGATGGCCTTGGTATTGAGCCACAGTAGCCTGCGTACCTTGCGCGATGCAACGGCATCGGTCAAACCAGTCTTTTTCAATATCGTATATGTATGACCCATGGTGATATTGCTGAGGCGATGCAGGAGGCGGCTGGTCTTTTCGATTGGAAAGATATCGATAAAGATGCCGCGTTCCTTCCACATGCGGTCATAGGGGGTAATTTCGTTTATGGTACTGCGGCGGTCGCGTAGCTTGGCGTACTGGAAGAAGTAATTGGGATCTGTCTCCATGCACTGTATGGCAAGAGTGTCTGGCAACTCGTCCTGAAGGATGACTATCAGGCGGTCGTAGTCTTCCTTGAGCATTTCGATGTCCAGGTCGTCGTCCCATGGAATGAAGCCCTTGTGGCGGACTGCTCCTAACATGGTGCCTCCGGCAAGCCAGTAACGGAGTCCGTGCCTGCGGCATATTCCATCCACTACAAGCAGCAGTTCGAGCATGCGCATCTGCATGAGCCGCAGAGTGGAACCTTCGGGGTTGAATTTGCGGCGTAGTTCCTGTTGGTCAAATGCTGCTGTCATGATTCAGGCTTTGGTAAATATTGTATGGTAATTGCGGATAAGGTATGCTGCATTGCTGATTTTCTGCCATAGACTGTCGTTCAGAAAGTATCGCATCATGCGATTAAGGTAGGTTGTCTGGACGGTGTTAAGATTGTCTGTCCTTTCGATAATTCCCTGTATCATGGGTATGCGGTCACTTGCCTTCAGTCCCAGTAGTCGCGCATAGAGGGCCTTGAGGCGGGACATAGGCCTCATCTTATCGCCCGAGGCATTGTTTCCATGCATCCGGTAGAGGCTGATGGCATGGGAACTGTAAACCATACCTCCGGCAAAGCATGAGAGGACTGCTAGCCACGAATCATGAAAACTGACTCCCTCGGGAAAGGGAAGTGCTCTGTCCAGAAGAGAGCGGCGAACGAGCATTGTCGAACCCTGATAGGGGTTTCGCCACAGCAAGATTGTCTGGGATTTGAGCATTTCGTCGCAGGGAGGGTTATCGAACGACTGCTGCTGCGAGAGGGTGCAGCCTGTCGGCTTCAGGTTTTGGTCAGTAATAATCGAATTAGCACATGCCAGACTCTTGTCGCCGATTATATCAACAAGGTGTTGCAAATGGTCCTCGGTCCAGATGTCGTCCTGATCGCAGAGGGCTACGTATTCGGTCTTGGCACAACATTGGATTGCGTGCTGGAAATTGTCCCTGAACCCCAGGTTGTGCTGGTTTCGGATAATCCTGATGCGTTGGTCCTTCTCGGCATACTGATACAGGATATCAAGTGTATTGTCGGTCGAACAGTCATCGCATATAACGAGCTCAAAGTCGTGGTATGTTTGGGAGAGAATAGATTCAATCTGCTCTCCGACATATCTTGCACCGTTGTAGGTGGCCATTACTATTGATATCATACCTACGCCTTCTTCCATCGTCCACTGAGCCAGGGGGTTCCCTCGACATATGGTACCAGCCACGAACAAATCATGAATATTGCCGGTAACAGGATTATCACATCGTCATATCTTCCATAAATGCTCCTGCCGAATGAGAGATGTACAAAACGGTAGAAAAAAAGCATGGGAAAATGGCTGATAAAATATACCATCGAGTGTTCTCCGATAAAACAGATCCACGGAATACGGGGTATGTTTGCGGCTATCAGGAATCCTGACAGTCCGCACAGGATGGCTGATGTATTGAACATAACGGGTAGGAAATCCCCTGTAAACTTGTTGTTGCTCATCGTATAGGAGGCATCGTGGAATATTGTATTGCCTATGACAAACCCTATAATTAGTATCAACGAGACGACTATCGTCATGCTCGGAGCCATATGGTCCATGATGCGATGCCAAGTGCGGCCCAGTTCGAAGAAGAAAATTCCCATGAACACGTTGTTAAGGTCAAGCCACAGTGGATTTCCGTTCTGGCAAAGCCATAGTCCGATAAGAGGAAACAATGCATATACGAGCGATGTCGCCTGGGCTGCATACGGAGGAAGTCGCCTGGCAACGATGGCGAGACGCAGTTTCTCCAGAAAATGTATCAGTATGTATGTAACAAAAAACGAGAACAGAAACCAGACCGGCGGATTGCCGTAGAAGCCGCTATTCTGCCATATATGCTCGACTTGTATCTGTGGTATTAGATGATGGTATTTGTCATATACGGGTATCTGCAGTGCAAAGTATATCAGGTTGCCTATGGTTCCTGCTGCCAGGAATGGAAGAAACAATCGCTTTGCCTTGTCCAGTACGTATGCCTTACTGGGCATAGCCGTAACCGACTTGTTGAAATAACCTGCCTTGAAGAAGAAGAAGGACATGAAAAAATAGCTCCACTGCATGATTTCAAGCCACCAGTCCTCGTTGGGCTTGCCGCATTGTTGCATTATATGCAGGCTGACCATGCGGATAATACAGATTCCGCACAGAAGGTCAAAGGCATGATTTCGTTTTTTCATTTGCACAAAATTAACAATTTAATCCTTAATTCGTTATTCCGCGTTCATTATTTTATATACTGACAGGGCATTTTTCAATTAAATTCCGTATTTTTGTGTTCATGGAAGCATTAGTTGATGTCTCGGTACTGATTCTGTTTTTCAACCGGCCCGAACAATTGGGAAAGGTTTTTGACGAGGTGCGCAAAGCAAGGCCCGCACGTCTGTTCCTATACCAGGACGGTCCCAGGGACGAGAAGGATTTGCCTGGCATCATGGAATGCCGCAAAGTAGTAGGAAATATTGATTGGGAGTGCGATGTACATACCAAATACCAGGAGAAGAACTATGGTTGCGACCCCAGCGAATTTATTTCGCAACGCTGGGCCTTCTCGCTGAGTGACAAGTGTATAGTGCTGGAGGATGATGACGTGCCCAGCGTGTCCTTCTTCCGCTTCTGCAAGGAAATGCTGGACAGGTACGAGAATGACTCCCGTATCACGCATATCTCGGGATTCAACACCGACGAGGTGACACAGGATGTCCGGGAATCGTACTTCTTCTCGCGTGCATTCTCAATTTGGGGATGGGCTTCCTGGGCACGTGTAGTCAACAAGTGGGACGGGAATTATGGTTTCGTAAAAGATCCGCATCAATTCGGGCTTCTTAAAAGAAAAGTCCGTGAACATAGTCTGCGCAGTGATATGCCGGCAATGTGTGCAGCACATGCCGAACGCAACAAAGAGTATTACGAGACTATTTTCTGGGCATATATGACGCTGAATGACGGAATGTGTATTGTTCCGCGGGTAAACCTAATAAACAATATCGGTATGGAAGGTGGTGCACATTACAGTGCACAGCTTAATTTGCTGCCGCGTCGCCTGCGCAAGCAATTTACGATGAAACGGCACGAGATGGTTTTTCCGCTAATTCATCCTGAGGAAATCAGGGAGTACCCGGCGTATCAGAAACGCTATCACCTGATGAATGCCTGGGACAACCCCTGGCGCAAGGTTCAGTATTCTGTCGAGGAGTTCTGGCTAAACCTTATGGCAGGAAATTTAGGAAACATCGCATCTGCAATCAAGAAACGTATCCGCAAAAACCTGAGATGAATGTACTGATTATTTCCACTGCTGAGAAGACAGGCGGAGGGGCAATTGCTGCCCGTAGGTTGATGGAGGCTCTGAACCGGAATGGTGTCGATGCCAGAATGTTGGTACGCGACAGGCAGACGGATTCGCCGTGTGTTATAAACCGTGGCAATATTGTCCCAAAGATATTGGAACGGCTGGAACTGATGATAAAACTGCGCCTTCCATGCAGTAAGACGTGGCAATATGATACTGCAGACTTTGGCATAGATGTCCTGAGTACGCCCGAATACAAGAATGCCGATGTGATACATCTGCATTGGATAAATCAGGGTATGCTTTCCCTAAAACAACTTGAAAGGATGGTAAGGGACAGGAAACGGATTGTTTGGACATTGCACGATGAGTGGCCGTTCTCGGGCATAAGACATTATAACGGGGACATCGATTCGGACAAAGGTATCGGTGAAACTGCCAGATTTTGTCGCTTAGACAACAAGATACGTAATTTGAAGGCTGGAATCTACGCCTCGGGCAACATACACTTTGTGGGTTGTAGCCAATGGATTACGGATTTGGCCAGACAGTCAATGCCTGATGTAGAATGTACGCATATAAACAACTGTATTCCACAGGATGTATTCCAGCCCATGGACCGACAGGAGGTGCGCAGGAAGCTGAACCTTCCTCCTAACCGGAAGATTATCCTGTTCTGTAGCCAGAAGGTTACGGACAAGCGAAAGGGTATGGTTTATCTGGACGAGGCGCTGCAAGGATTTCAGGACGTACATGTCGTGCGACTGGGAGCCGGAGGGACGTTTGTCAGTGACGAGAAAACGATGGCAATGATGTATGCTGCCGCTGATTGCTTTGTAACGCCATCGCTGCAGGACAATCTTCCGAATACCATTGCCGAGTCCATGTCATGCGGAACACCATGCGTAGGTTTCGACACCGGTGGCATTCCCGAGATGATAAGCCACAGGCAAAACGGTTACGTTGCCAGGTATTGTGACAGTAATGATCTGGCCAAGGGAATCAGGTTTGTATTTGCTCATCCCGAACTGCGGCAGGCTGCTGCATCCAGTGCGATGGACGATTATGATGGGAAACGTGTTTCACAGGAGTATATCAGGATATATGAGCAGTAGATATTTCTTTTCCATACTTGTGGTTCTTTTTGTTACAGCGCTGAGTCTGTTCCCCGCACAGGAATTTCCCGAGGTGGATGTACGGTTTGCAGACAAATGGGCACATTGGTTAATGTATGCCGCCATGACAACGATAATAGGTATTGAACTGGGACTGAAAAATCCCGTCAAGACATGGATGAGACGAATTATCTCGATTGCGGCGTTCTCGGCATTGTGGGGGGCGCTGATGGAATTATGTCAGGCATGTCTCACGACGACACGCAACGGTGACATCCTGGATGCAGCCGCCAATACTTTCGGAGCCCTGTGTGGAGCTTTGGCCCTGTTAATCCTGTACAGGATGGTTCCACGCTTGAAAGGAGTCAAATAACATTATCGTCTTATAACGCTTCGCAAAACGAACCACAGATGCTGCACTACGGCAGTTATCCAGCCGTAGTGTATTGACATCAGACGGAAACGTTCCCTGAGTGATGCCCTATGGTTTTTGGTAGTCATTCCCTCGGACAGATAGTCCGTCAGTATCATATTGGAATTGAGCACCGGCAGCCTGCGACGTGCCGCACGCTTTAACAAGCGTATGCACCAGTCAAAGTCTGCGCTGAAGCGGTACTTGAGATTATATTTTTCTAAACGAGCCAAGTCTGTTCGCACATAAAAGCTTTGGTGGCATACAAGCATTCCGCTTGCAAAACTTTGCCAGCATAGTCTTTTGGGTGCCCGAAGACGGCGGTGACGCAGGAATCTGCCTTCGCCATCAACAACATCTGTCTCGCCATATACTATTGCGGGATTATGCGCATCACCCTTTAGCCAGTCCATCTTTTCAACCAGATTCGCAATGGTTGTCTTGTCGTGCAGGCAATCACCGGCATTTAGAAATACGATGTAATCACCGGTAGCATTCAGCAGAGCCTTGTTCATGGCATCATAGAGCCCGTTGTCGGGTTCTCGCAAGACGTTGATCTGATGAGGTATTTTCTCGTGTGAATTACGCTCCACATACCGCTGGACCAAAAGGAATGTGCCGTCTGTACTGCACCCGTCGATAATCAGGTGCTCTATGTACCTGTAGGTCTGACAGGAAACACTGTCAATGGTTCGCTGCAACGTTTCCTGTGCATTATAGGTAACCGTTGCAATAGTTATCAGAGGAAACTCTCCTTTCATAATCAGGAGTTGCCGGTTAACAGGTTCCTTTTTTTCTCCTCCACACAGTTGCTACCACTATGCCAAGAGCAATGAATGCGAGAAGAGCCATTGCCGAATATGCTACCGTCTCGGTCGTGTGGACGGTCTTCGGGTCAAAGTACATGGTGATTTCACATTCTCCGGCAGGCACCTTAATTGCGCGTAGTACATAGTCAACGCGCCCAACCGGAACATCGTTACCATTGACCGTTGCGCGCCATCCAGGGTAGTAGATATCCGAGAATACTATTACACCGCCCTTTTTGCTGTCGGCCCTGTATTTCAACTCAACTGGCCCATACGAAGTCAGCGTTACAGCAGCCGTGCTATCCTGGACAGAATTGTATCCGGACATCCAGTCTTTTGCATCACCACACGACTCGGAGAACGAGGAGACCGCAACTTTACGAAGGTCAACCTTGCTCAGCATCGACAACTCGCTGTCAGCATTTCCGACATTGCGAACCTCGGAAACAAACCATGCATTGCCCATTGCCGAAGGATTCTGCACAGCAATCTTACTGCCTCCCTGGATTGCGAGTATAACATATTTCATATTCAGCATATCCAGCACAGGGAATATGCTGTCTCCGCCCTGAAGCAACAAGCCTTGCTCTGTCTGTCCGACATGCTTCTGGATATTGTTCATCTCGGGAGAGATATGCGCCTCTATCAATTCCTGATAACGTCGCAGTTTTGCCGCATGATAGCCTCCGATTGACTTGTGCCAGTAACTTGCATCATTGCTATTGAATGTGCTACATGACATATCCAACGTGCGATAGTATGGAGTCTTGTCCGCGAGTATAAGATTATCTGCCTCGGTTTTGGCAAAAGTCTGTTCGACCGATGTCGGATATATGAACATGTCCTTGTTAAGGTAACGGGTATTAACTCCCCACATATCAACAAGACACAGCAACGTTATGCCAATTACCAGCGGAATGGCCTTAATCTTCCTGAAGTAATACAGAAGCAGCATACCGGTACCGATAGCTACAATGGTGAATGAACGCATACAGTCTGCCTGGAATACAGTACGGCGCATCTCGAAAAGATTGGAGCGTATCTGCAAATAGATATCCCCAGGTATGTACCCAGCAGTGACGGCATCGTCAAACATTTGGCTCTCGGACTGACTGATGTAACTGCCAAAGAATACGTCTGGCATTATATAGAAAAGCATACAGATACCTGCTGTAATGCCGAAACTGATCCACAATGCGTTGATTCTTCTGCCTGTAAAAGGCAATTTGACCATGACACATGTCGGGTCTTCGACAAATCTCTTTAATGCCATTACCGCCATCAATGGTATGGTGAATTCGGCAATTACCAATATGGACGCTACCGTACGGAACTTGTCGTACATTGGCACATAATCCAGGAAAAAATCCGTTAAGCCCATGAAATTCCTTCCCCATGACAATGCGATTGACAGCATGGTTGCAATGAGTAGTGCCCACGACATGGGACCGCGTACAATCAGCAGGCACAAGACGAACAACATACACACGAATGCACCGACATATACAGGCCCCGATGTTCCTGGCTGGTCACCCCAGTACTGGCCCATCTGCTGATATATTTGAATGAACCTGTTATCAGCCTTATCCATAGCCTCCCGGCTACGTGACAAGGGCATACTGGCACCGCCCTTGGTGTTTGGAACCAGCAAAGTCCATGTTTCGTCAATGCCATAGCTCCAGGCTGTGATATAGCTTCGCTCCAATCCGCTGGACGTCTGGTCTCCAGGGTCCTTTGTCACATGTGTCAGTTCACTTTTGCCGCGCATGCTCTCCTTCTGATATTCCCATGTATGATACAAATTGGATGCATTCATGGCAACACCCAGGATACAGCCTGTTGCAAATACGCATGATGACTTGAGCCAACCTATGCCGCGATCTCCTTTTATGATTGAGTCTGCAAGCCATCCCAATGACATGAGCCCGATTACGAACATGAAATAATATGTCATCTGGACATGATTGGAAACAATCTGCAAACCCATGAACAGGGCTGTCACTATAATGCCCCAGGCATATTTACCTCTATAGCACAAGGCCATACCGCCAATGGTGGGTGGAATAAAGGCCAATGTAAAGACCTTCCATATATGACCTGCAGCAATGATAATGAAAAAGTAACTGGAAAATGCCCATATCACGGCTCCTAATGCTGACATCCAGACCTTGAAATCAAAACAACGAAGCATGATATAGAACCCCAGTAGCATGATGAATACGTATGCGGCGACGTCTGGCAGTCCCAATGTGTACCAAGCCTTGATGGTACCCAGTGTATTGGTGCTGTCATAAGACGGAGCCAACTGATATGTGGGCATGCCCGAAAACAGCGTATTTGTCCATCGTGGGGTCTCCCCGTTGTGCTGACTACGATACTCATTAATTTCCACACCTGCGCCTACAGCTCCTGTGTGGTCTGTTCCTGTCAAAACCTTGTGTCCCTGGATAGGATTCCAAAAATAAGCAACACTGATAACGACAAACAATGCAACGGGAATTGCATCCTTGAAATACTTCAGATAATTTTTCATGGCTGATTACTTGTTGGCGCGTTTTCTTTCCAGATGATCAAGGATTACTTTCCGCATACGCATGGATTTCGGCGTTACCTCGACATATTCATCCTCCTTGATATACTCCAAAGCCTCCTCCAGCGAGAATATTGTCGCTGGTATAATCCTGGCCTTTTCGTCAGTACCGCTGGCACGGACGTTGGTCAACTGCTTGGCCTTGCAGACATTGATTACGAGGTCTATGTCATGTACGTGCTCGCCTATTACCTGTCCTGCATATACCTGGTCTTGAGGCTCGATAAAGAACTTGCCCCTGTCCTGAAGATGGTCAATGGCATAAGCATAGGCATTACCGCCTTCCAATGCAATCAGCGAACCATTGGTGCGACGGTTTATCTCGCCCTTGAATGGTTGGTATTCCTTAAAACGATGTGCGATGATAGCCTCGCCCTGACTGGCTGTAAGCATATTGGTCCGCAACCCTATGATTCCGCGGCTGGGAATCAGGAACTCGATATTGACGCGTCCACCCTGACTCTCCATACTGGTCATCTCTCCCCTGCGACGCGTAACCATATCTATCATCTTGCTAGAGAATTCCTCAGGAACATTGATTGTCATTTCCTCAACAGGCTCGCACTTGACCCCGTCTATTTCCTTGTATATTACCTGCGGCTGCCCGACCTGCAATTCATAGCCTTCACGGCGCATGGTCTCAATCAAAACACTTAGATGCAAGACTCCACGTCCGCTGACAATCCAGCGGTCCGTACATCCCTCGACGCTTTCCACACGGAGTGCTAAATTGCGTTCCAATTCCTTCTCCAGGCGATCGCCTATGTGACGGCTAGTGCAGAATTTACCTTCCTTACCGAAGAACGGACTGTCGTTTATCGTAAACAACATGGACATCGTCGGCTCGTCAATACTGATTGGCGGCAATGGCTCGGGATTCTCGAAGTCACATATTGTATCACCTATCTCAAAATTCTCCACTCCGACGATGGCACATATATCACCGCTGGAAACCGCATCAGTCTTTTGCCTTCCCATACCAGTAAAAATATGCAGTTCCTTGATCTTAGTCTTTTCCAACAATCCGTCACGATGCGAAACAGTGATATTCATACCCTCCCTAAGCGTTCCGCGATGCACACGACCGACTGCGATGCGACCAGTATATTTGCTGTAATCAAGACTGGTGATAAGCATCTGTGGAGTGCCTTCCAAAATCTCCGGTTCAGGAATATACTTAAGAATACAATCCAGCAGGTAAGTAATATTATCTGTAGGTCTGTTCCAATCCTCGCTCATCCAACCGTTCTTGGCCGAACCATAAATTACCGGAAAATCTAGTTGCTCCTCAGTTGCATCTAAATCGCACATCAGGTCAAAGACCATTTCATAAACCTCCTCGGGGCGGCAGTTGGGTTTATCTACCTTGTTGATTACGACAACTGGCTTCAGGCCTATCTCCAAGGCCTTCTGCAACACAAAGCGAGTCTGGGGCATAGGACCTTCAAAAGCATCTACGAGTAACAGACAGCCATCCGCCATATTGAGCACCCGCTCGACCTCTCCACCAAAATCCGAGTGTCCAGGAGTGTCAATGATGTTAATCTTCGTATCTTTGTAAGTAATACTTACATTCTTTGAAAGAATGGTTATACCGCGCTCTCGTTCCAACTCGTTATTGTCAAGCATCAACTCACCTGTCTGCTGATTCTCGCGGAACAGATTTCCTGCGAGCAACATCTTGTCAACCAAGGTAGTCTTACCGTGGTCCACATGGGCAATAATTGCAATATTCCTAATTGAACCCATATTTCGTAACTTCTTTGTGTAAATTTCGCGCACAAAGTTATACAAATAATGTATAATAGAGCGGTTTTTGACACAAAAACTGACTATTTCGCTGACTTAAAGCAATAAATTTAAGTGATAAGCACAATAAGTATCATATATTTTCTTACCTTTGCATCCGCATTTGACCGGAGGCGGTAACCGAACGTATGGAAGCTGCACGGTCGAACAAGTTACCAAAACATTAAGTACACTATGTATTTGAATTCAGAAAAGAAGGTAGAGCTCTTCTCTACTTACGGCAAGGGTGCAACTGACACCGGCAGCGCTGAGAGCCAGATTGCCTTGTTCACATTCCGTATCAAGAATCTTACGGAGCACATGAAGCAGAACCGTAAGGACCACAGCACCGAGCGTGCGCTGACAGGTCTGGTTGGTAAGCGTCGTGCGCTGCTCAACTATCTCAAGAGCCGCGACATCAACCGCTACCGTGCTATCATCAAGGCATTAGGTCTACGTAAGTAAAAGGGTTATCTCTCTTCTTGACAAGAGTAACACAAAGGGCTACCCCGAAATAGGGCAGCCCATTTTATTTGTCTGTTTACAGTGCGCTCTCGGCTCTAATGCTCAATATGCACACCCTGCTCAATGTCATATTCCCTGCTGATTTCCTGTTTACGTTTTTCGTGATGGGCATGAGCCTTGGCTTCAAGACGTTCTAAACGTTTTTTCTTCTGTGCCTTGGTAAGCCAGAAACGTGGAATAAAATCCTTGCGCTCCGAAAGCTTGTAATGCATAATGAAGAAGAAACCGGAAAGGCATATCCAACATACTATTTCCATCATGTTGAATAATGTGACCAGGTTAAACTGGAAAGAGAATACCACCCTGTAAATAAAAATCACGGTGCGCAGCAAGCTGACAATTGCTGCAAATAATGAAATACGTTGTATAGACATATAGATTATCTTGTTCAAATGGTAATAATATGCAATGAAAAACAGCGTAACGGGGAACCACGTTGCAGTAATCAATAGATTGTACATATATATCCTGGACGAATTCTCGTTACCATACAGCAAGAAATAAACAAGCCATCCAACTGCCAGCGACATTTTCATAATCAGCACGACAAACACAATAAAGGAAAGTGTCTGCATCGGCAAATTATACGGCATCTGGAATTCGTTGGTAGGAATTGTCCAGTCAAGCGACGTGAGAAAATTGTTATTAACGTTCTTATGAACTTTATATCCATACCTCTTCAATATAAACCCTGGAACCCAAGGCATACGGAATCCCATAAAGAAGAACCTGCCGTTGCGCTGGGTCAGCCACTTTCCGTCCTCGGTAATACTGGGATACGAGTGACGGTGATGGCTATGATAGCCTCCAAACTCGGAATGACTTCTAGAGACATGTCGGGCAGCAGACTTGTCCCTGATACCCAGTACTCTTTTCCACCATGGCCCCCGCTTACGTCTGACCCTGTTTTGCTCTTCGAGCGTCGGAGCACGGTTTGACCTTTTCTTGGGCAAAGCCGTTTTCACGAAATGGACAAAATCCCCCCAGGCACCACGGCCCACCTTGTAATGAGGACGTATTCCGCCACCTCTTGCCAAATGGTGATGATGGTGATGACTACTCTTGTTTTTCCTGAACGGAGCGGTCATCTCGCTGTAAACCGTAGAGACAGGAGACTGAATCCACAGTAGCCAATGCACAGCTAACCACGTACGGATTAGCATAAGAAAAGTCCAAACACGCATTGGCAAGCCATTGGCTCTGAACCTAAAACCGCTCCTGCGACTCTCAATTGCCGTTACGACACCAACCATTTGGCTACGAGTAATACCACGCTCCTGATGCATACGGTTATCTCCGCAAAGCCTGTATGTATGCGTCTTGCTCGCATGATGCACTACACGGTTGACGGTCAGGAAACCATCCTTGCGCCTGTACAGCACCATAGTACCAAGTTTAAGATACTTTTTTGGCAACGGTCCTATTATACAGACATCCTTGCGAGGATTTATCGTCGGACGCATACTGGAGCTGGTTGGATAGAACCTGGCTTCGCCGCAACGCTCTATCTCGCTCTGCAAAATTATCTCATCCTGTGTCATTCCAACAGTTCCTTTTCTTCCAGCATAGAAACTATTCCCTCTACAGCATTGCGGATATCAACCTCGTCTGCATCATATTCCGACATCATGTGAGTCACGGCATCGTCAACAGTCATATCCTTCCGGAACAATTGCATAATTTCGGCACCAGTATCATTCAACTGTATGACACCTGGAAAAACCTTTGAGTCATCGCCTACAGTTATAGCCAAAGTGAGCGTATGCAAAGGCTGGAACACAAAACTGTATTTAAGTTTCATCTATGCGTAAATTATGATGCAAAGATACAAAATTAAAAACATTATACACGAACATATCGTTTTTTTTATATCTTTGTGCTTAGTATTTAGCACACACATACAATGAAAAAGCATCACACCCTATTCCTTGCCACTATATTGGCAACCATCTTCACACCGCAGATATTTGCACAGAAGGTAACAATCTCGCCCCTGCCGCAGAAAATAACATGGGGTGAAAAAGCATTTGCAAACAATCAGCCAATCACCATTAAAGGCGATAAAACTGCCGATGCAGATGCTGTTGCAATACTGAAAAAAAACATAAACATATACAACGCAAAAAAGGTAGTCAAAGGCCGTCTGACAGTTCCGGTAAGCCTTATCATAGGCGAATACGGAGATGCTGCCGTAAGCAGGTTTGCCAAGAAAATACCTGCCCAGAAGGAAGGCTACTATCTGAAAATCTCTCCACACGAAATAATCATAGCCGGACGTGATGCAAGCGGCACCTTCTACGGGATACAGACCCTGCTGCAGATTATGTCGCAGCCACAGGTTATGCAATGTGAAATAAGTGATTATCCCAGCGTCAGCTGCCGTGGTGTCATCGAAGGTTTTTACGGAAACCCCTGGAGTCATACCGACCGATTGCGCCAACTGGACTTCTACGGAAAGAACAAGATGAACATATATGTCTATGGTCCCAAGGACGACCCATGGCACCGTGACCGATGGCGCGAGCCATATCCAGAGACCCATAACGGCAAAATCAGGGAACTGGTTCAGGCAGCACATCGCAACAAGGTGCAGTTTGTATGGGCAATACATCCAGGAGTGGATATCAAGTGGATAAAAGAAGATTCGGTTAACGTCGTAAGGAAACTGGAGAGTATGTACAATCTGGGGGTACGTACATTTGCAGTATTCTTTGACGATATCTGGGGCGAAGGTGCAAAAGGCGACAAGCAGGCGGGACTGCTGAACTACATAACCGACAACTTTGTACGCAAACACAAGGATGTAGAACCACTGATAATGTGCCCCACACAATACAACAAGAGCTGGAGCCATGGCGACTATCTGTCCACTTTGGGAACCAAGATGTACCCCGAGATTCGCATCATGTGGACAGGCAACAGCGTTGTTGATATGATAGAAGAGAACGACATGCAATGGATTAACAGCCAGATTAAGCGAAAGGCATTTATTTGGCTCAACTACCCCGTAAACGATTATTGCCAGAGCCGCCTGCTTATGGGCAAGACATACGGAAACGGACTCAATATCCATGATATGGTCAGCGGTTTTTGCTCAAACCCTATGGAGTATGCCGAAGCCAGCAAAGTGAGTCTGTACAGCATTGCAGACTACACATGGAATATGCCCCGATACGATTCCGTTTCATCATGGGAACGGGCATTGGCATCGCTCATGCCCACATGCGCAGATGCATTTCAGGCATTCTGCGAAAACAATGTTGACCTTGGCGCAACCGGACACGGATTGCGACGCGAGGATGAAAGCCCCAACTTTACTGCGACCAACATTGATGATATGGCAGACAGCTTCGAATATCTTGTATGGGCAGCCAACAACGTACTTGCCGACAGCATTAACCATCCAGAGATGCTGAACGAGATCGCACCATGGGTCAACAGTATGCGCCTACTGGGACATCGCGGTCAACAGTATGTAAGCATGTTATGCGCCCTGCATGCAGGAGACACTATAGCTTTTATCGGACATTACCGTGCACAGGCAGAACTTGAGCGCAAGCAGAAAGCCATCGTTAGCCGCAATTACCCAGGTTCCATCGTAAAGGCAAAACCCATTGTCAGTGGCGACGTCATTACCCCATGGCTTACTGAACATATCTCCAAGGCTGTAAAGGAGTACAAAAAGAAGCACACTTACGGCTTGGAGTATTTCCCTGTACAGATTTTGGAAGACGGAGAGTATTTCATAAAGGTTAACGGGGAATACCTGACCGATGCACAAGCCAGTGCAGATCGCACCGGTGACTGGCCGGTATTCCGTAAGGACCGCGACGTTATCAATCCACAGCGCCAGCAGTGGATTATTGAACAGGACAGCAAAAACGGCAGATACAGGATTACCAACAAGCAGGACGGACGCTACATCAACGAATTAGGTAATTTCTGGCGCACAAAAAACAATCCCTATTCTCCTGATTGGAACACCTATAACCTGGACAGGAAAGACGACAAGTGGAGCATTCAGAACGACGGCAATGCAGGTCACAATTTCTGGATACGCGAGGGTGACCGCATAACATCTGGAAGCAACCAGCAGCAATATGTATTCGAATTTGAAAAAATTAAATAACACCTACAATATGAAACACATCCTATCAGCGGCCTGTCTTTCGCTCTATACAATATGTATGATTGCCCAGACAAACATTACGCCCGAAGTATTGAAATCACTGGAGAGCCAACCAACATCAGCAGCCGACCGCGCCATAAGCAATGCCATACAGAATAATTCACTGTCCGGTATGGCAAAACAGAACAACAATCCAACTGCTCAGGACACATACTTTAGCATCGACATCTGCAACACAGGAATCACCGACCAGAAAAGCAGCGGCAGATGTTGGCTGTTCACCGGCCTGAACGTCCTGCGCCACGCAGCAGCAAAAAAGATGAATCACGAGGGACTCATGTTCTCCCAGGTATACCTCTTCTTCTACGACCAACTCGAGAAATCCAATCTCTTCCTGCAGGCCATCATAGATACACGCAAACAGCCTCTGGAAAGCCATAAGGTACAGTGGCTTATGAAGAATGCCCTGAGTGACGGAGGCACATACACCGGTGTTGCTGACTTGGTAAGCAAATATGGCATAATCCCCAGCGATGTAAAACCCGAGACATACGTCAGCAACTCAACCAGTGAGTTCAACACACATCTGGAACGCAAATTACGCGAAATTGCAATCAACATCCGCGAGAAAGCCTCAACAGGTGCAAGCGTAAAACAACTTGAGCAATACAAGATGGAACAGATGAAGACCATCTACCACATGCTGACCCTGGCTTACGGACAACCAGTAAAGGAATTCACATGGGCACCCCGTGACGATAAAGGCAGATACAAGAGTGAACCCCGCAAATACACACCGCAGGAATTCTACCAGGAGTGGTGTCAAGACGCAGGAAACTTGCAGACAGATTACATTATGCTCATGAACGACCCCTCGCGCGAATACAACAAGGTGTACGAGATAGACATGGACCGTCACATGTACAACGGACATAATTGGCTATACCTAAATCTGGACATCAAGGATCTGGAAAAATGCGCGATAGCATCGCTGCGCGATTCTGTCCAAATGTATTTTTCATGCGATGTAGGCAAATACCTGAACAAGAGCAATGGTCTGCTTGACCCCAAAAACTTCGATTACGAATCCCTGTTAGGCACCAGATTCGGCATGAACAAAAAACAACGCATACAGACGCTGGACTCAGGTTCGAGCCACGCCATGACACTAGTAGCAGTCGATTTGGACAAGGACGGCAATGCCACAAAGTGGAAAGTCGAAAACTCATGGGGACCGTCCTACGGTCACAATGGTTACCTGATTATGACCGAGGAATGGTTCCGCGAATATATGTTCCGCGTAGTAGTAAACAAGAAATACATTCCCCAGGACATAATGAAACTCACCACACAGAAGCCAATCATGCTCCCAGCGTGGGATCCGATGTTCTCTACAGAGGAATAAATCGTTTGAAAACTATCTGACAGGACACTTTAGCATGTTGCGGAACAATTCCACAGCATGCTTTTGTTTTTCCTGAGACAGAGGCGGTACATCCTTCAGCACATACTCGATACCCATCTTTTCGTACTTGAACTTACCCAGGTCATGATAAGGCAGAATCTCAACCTGCTCAATTACCGGATACTGCGCAAGATACTCCGCCACAGACCTCAGATGCACGTCATCATCATTGATACCCGGAGTCACCACATGTCGAATCCATACAGGCCTCCCTATTTCCTGAAGATACTGCATGAACCTATGGTTGTTGGCACGCGTAACACCCGTCAGCGTCCTATGCAGATTGTCATCAGTCGTCTTAATGTCCAGCAGGACCAAATCAGTCTCCTCAAGCACAGCCTTAGCCGCATCGTTGAATATCGCCCCACTGGTATCCAATGCAGTCGCAATACCATTTTCGTGACACAACCTGAAATACTCCCTGACAAATTCAGATTGTACCAGCGGTTCACCACCCGTACATGTGACACCTCCCGACTGTATGAAACTTCGATACTTCAGGGTTTCCTCCATCAACTCCTCCGCCGTCCACTCCCACTGCACGTTACCATGTATATCCCACGTATCCGGGTTGTGACAGAACTGACAACGCATGGGGCACCCCTGCATGAAGGCAAGGAAACGGATACCGGGACCATCCACCGTCCCGAAAGACTCTATCGAATGAATACGACCAATCATAATAGCCTGTTTCTTGTTTAGCAGGACAAATATAGCAATTTGTTTTTACATCCCACCCATCATGGACAGGAAATACTCATGAATACGGGTATCACCGTTCAATTCCGGATGAAAAGCCGTAACCAACTGATTACCCTGCTTCGCCGCTACGATATGCCCGTCAACCACAGAAAGCACCTCCACACCATCAGAAACAGATTCGATATAAGGCGCACGGATAAAAGTCATAGGAACAGCACCTATTCCACCAAATCCACCGACTGTATGAAAACTTCCCAGCTGCCTTCCGTACGCATTCCTCCTGACCCTGATACTCATTGTCCCCAGATGCTCACCGTCCAGCATTATAAGACCCGCACAGGTACCCAAAACAGGCAGACCAGAGAGAATCGCCTCACGGACAGGATCAAACAAAGCCTCATCCCTGATGATACGCATTATTGCAGTACTTTCTCCGCCAGGTATTATCAAACCATCCTTTTCCCTTTTCCAATCATTCAGGTTGCGAACAAAAAAACTATCCACACCCATGCATTGGAGCATCTGCTGATGTTCAGCGAACGCTCCCTGCAGAGCCAATATCGCTATAGTCATTACTTACCCCGCTCCGCCATAAAAAACTGTATCTCGCACTCATTGATACCTACCATTGCCTCACCCAGATCCTCGCTCAGTTCTGCCAAGACCTCCGGATTATTATAGTTAGTTACAGCCTTGACAATCGCCTGTGCACGCTTCTCGGGATTACCACTCTTGAAGATACCG
>DJYQ01000009.1:43105-58748 GCA_002450165.1 Prevotellaceae bacterium UBA6974
GCGTTCTCATGAACATACTGCACCAGTTCCAATGGTACACGCAACTGCTTGGCCGCCTCGTAAAGCTCATCTTCCGTCATGCCAGCAATGCGACGAATCTCGCTCTGCATCATACGCATGTGACGTACTGCCTGAATAATATCACCAGTTCCCGGTTCGCCCTTGGTACGAATCATCGTAGCACCCTCGCTGATACGCCTTAGAGCCTCACCCAGATCCTTTGCACCGCACACAAAAGGCACCCTGAACTGACGCTTGTTGATATGATAGACATCATCAGCAGGCGAAAGTACCTCGCTCTCGTCAATATAGTCAATCTCAATAGCCTCCAAAATCTGAGCCTCTGCAAAATGACCAATACGACACTTAGCCATCACGGGAATTGTGACAGCCTTCTGGATACCCCTTATCATCTTCGGGTCACTCATACGGCTCACACCACCCGCAGCACGTATATCCGCAGGAATACGCTCCAGTGCCATTACAGCACAGGCACCTGCAGCCTCGGCAATACGCGCCTGCTCCGGCGTTGTCACATCCATAATCACTCCGCCCTTCAGCATCTGAGCCAACTGGCGGTTCAACAATACTCTTTCTTCCATAGTCGGTAAAACTTTTAATCCATAAAATCCAATGTCCTATGGCGCAAAAGTATTATTAAAACAGGAAACTGAGAAAGAAAAGTTCCGATTACGACAACACCTGTACCGACTTTCCTACCTGACAATATGCCGGCGGTATTCACTGGGAGTAAAGCCCGTCTGTTGCTTGAACAACTTGCAGAACACCGAAACCGCCCGGAATCCCAGGTTGTCGCTTACCTCCTTTACCGACAACCGACTGTTCTCCAGCACCTGTCTCGACTCATTCAGCAGATATTCAGCAATAATCTGTTTCGGTGACTTGGACACACTTTCGTTCGTTATCTGCGACAGATAGCGCGTCGTGATGCATAGCCTGTCAGCATAGAAAGCTACGTCATGAGCCCTTTGGTAATTATTAGACAACAAGTTCATGAAGGCATTGTAAATGTCAGCAGGACGCATACGCTTTCCGCTGCCACTTACCGAATACACAATTCTGCTATGCACAAACTCATGAGCATTCCTGACGGCATCAGGCACATTGTCACCCATACCCAGACGAGTTGCGACAGCCGTTGACAGAGCGCCGCCCACGCCATGCCGTTTCCAACCCTCTATATTATACGATGAAAAGAACTGTTTTACGTCATTCCCCAGAAGCAATGCAGTTACACGACCCTCGGTTATTCTGCCCCCACGGATCATAACATACTCTGCACCCATGTCAATAAAAGACTGCGCAGCCGCAACCATATCGCTATCCGTTGCAATATTTACGCCCAGTATCTTTTCCGCCTCAACCTGCCTCAGTACCAGCAGCGATGCAACAGGAATCAGGCATCGCCTGATAGCATCAATCGTATCGTCGTCAACAAGCTGCACATTGTTCGAAGCCATGATTCCCGGAGCAACGACAATCCTGCGCATTCCCACAATCCCATTGGAAACCACCCCCACGGCCTCCGGGGTACGCACCAACCCAACCTTTACTGCCCTGGGATGACACTTGGCAACAACATCCACAATCTGCTGGCGTATTATATGCGCCGGAAAATTAACCACATCCCGCATCACAATACACGTAGCAACCGTCAAGGCATGACAACCCATTTCGGTTATCACCCTCAGATCCAGTTGTAAGCCCGACTCTCCTGTATTGTCCGAGCCCGTTATTGAAAGAATGGACGATTTAGGCAAAACCTATCAGTTGACAGAACTACTGTTTATCACAGGTTGGGCAGGCTCGTCGGCACAAAGCACCACAAGCAGGTTGCTTACCATCTGCGCCTTCCTGTCCTCATCCAGCCTCACCACATTCTCGTCCGAAAGCTTATCCAGTGCCATTCTCACCATCGAAACGGCTCCCTCCACGATTTTCTCACGCGCAGTAATGATTGCAGCAGCTTGCTGGCGACGTAGCATCACCGCAGCAATCTCCGGAGCATAGGCAAGATAATTGATGCGAGCCTCCATCACCTCAAGTCCCGATATGTCCAAGCGCTCGTTCAGCTTGGCAGTCAGCACCTCGTTAATCTCAGCCGAACTTTCACGCAATGTCACCTCGTTCAAATCGTTCGCATTGTCATAGGAATACATGCCAGCCACCTCGCGCAATGCAGAATCACTCTGAATCGCCACAAACCTCTCGAACTTGTTCATACGCACCGAAGCAGCCGCCCCCACAGTACCACTGCTGGAGATATCCGTATCAATGTCAAAGATAGCCTTGTACGTATCCTTTAGACGCCACACCACAACTAGACCTATCAGCACCGGGTTGCCCATCTTGTCATTCACCTTGATAGGCTCCGCATTCAGGTTACGCACGCGCAGGCTCACGTTCTTGGAACCCATGAACGGATTCAGCCAGTAAAAGCCCGTCTTTCGGAACGTCCCCACATACTTGCCGAAGAAAGTCATCACCTTAGCCTCGTTAGGCTCCAGCATTGTAAATCCACAGCTGAAAACGATACTTGCCACCAGCAATACCGCAAACACCCCGAACAACCAGTCAAGACTCCCAGGACTCTGTGCAACAGCCACTATCAGCACAAACACAGTCAAAGCCCACAGACAAATATCAATGGCAATCATCAAGAACCCATTCAGAGAACCACTCCTGAATTCAAACTCCCCACACGGATTATTCTTCTCCATCACAAACAAGTTTAAAAATTACAACGCAAATTTAGCAAAAATACCGCAACCTACAGCCACAAAACACAAAAAAAGCACCAACATTGCTGTTGGTGCCTAATATATAGACCGCAGTCCGTCTCGGTATTACATACAACTGTTGATTGTACGGCTTATCACATCCAGCTGCTGCTCACGCGTCAGCTTGACAAAGTTTACAGCATAACCGGATACACGGATTGTCAGCTGCGGATACTTCTCGGGATGATTCATTGCATCAATCAAAAGTTCACGGTCAAATACGTTGACATTCAGGTGCTGACCACCATCCGGTGTGAAGTAGCCATCCAGCAGGTTAACCAGGTTGTTTGCACGCTCCTCGCGCTCCTTGCCCAGTGCGCTTGGCGAGATGCCCCAGGTAAACGAGATACCGTCCTTTGCATGGTGGAACGGCAGTTTGGCAACAGAAGCCAGAGCAGCAACAGCACCCTTTATCTCACGTCCGTTCATCGGATTTGCACCAGGAGCGAAAGGAACACCAGCCTTGCGACCATCAGGTGTAGCACCTGTGTTACGTCCGTAAACGACGTTCGATGTAATCGTCAACAGCGACTGAGTCGGGATTGCATCACGATATGTACGGTGCTGACGCAGGTACTCCATGAACTTCTCTGTAATCATCACAGCAATCTGGTCGGTTTCATCGTGGTTGTTACCGAACGGGATATACTCACCCTCCTCAATCTTATAGTCGACTGCCAGACCTGTCTCATCGCGGATGATGCGAACCTTGCAATGCTTCATTGCCGCTATCGAGTCAGCAACAATCGAGATACCAGCGATACCCGTGGCACGTGTACGCTGAACGTCACCGTCATGCAAAGCCATCTCGAATGCCTCGTAGTCATACTTGTCATGCATGTAGTGGATAATCTTCAGCGCATTCACATATGTCTTTGCCAACCAGCGCATCATGGCATCGAAACGCGGCCAAAACTCATCATATGTCAGATAGTCACCATCGATGGGGCGGAATCGCGGAGCAATCTGGTCACCATGCATCTCGTCACGGCCGCCGTTGATAGCATACAACATACACTTAGCCAGGTTTGCGCGTGCACCGAAGAACTGCATCTGCTTACCAATCTTCATCGGAGATACACAGCATGCGATACCATAGTCATCACCCAGTTCAGGACGCATCAAGTCGTCATTCTCATATTGCACGGCACTGGTATCCATAGACACCTTTGCACAATAGCGCTTGAATGCCTCGGGCAGACGCGGAGACCACAGGATTGTTATATTTGGCTCGGGCGAGGGACCCATGTTGTACAGCGTATGCAAGATACGGTAGTCGGTCTTTGTAACCATATTACGGCCGTCAATACCCATACCGGCAATTGAGCATGTGGCCCATATTGGATCACCCGAGAATATGTCGTTATAGTCAGGAGTACGCAGGAAACGAACGATACGCAGCTTCATCACCATGTGGTCAATCATCTCCTGTGCCTGCTCCTCGGTGATAATACCCTTCTTCAGGTCACGCTGTATGAAACAATCCAGGAATGTAGAAATACGACCGATAGACATAGCAGCGCCATCCTGGTCCTTCACAGCACCCAGATATGCAAAGTACGTCCACTGTATAGCCTCCTGGGCATTGCGTGCAGGACGGGACACGTCAAAGCCGTAACCGGCACACATGCGCTCAAATTCCTTCAGCGCATTGATTTGATCAGTAATCTCCTCACGGCAACGCACGATCTCCTCGGTAAACTCCTGGATATCGATACGCTTGTGGAAACGCTTCTTCTCCTCAATCAGGTTTGCAGTACCATACAGGGCAACACGGCGGTAGTCACCGATTATACGGCCACGGGCATAAGCATCAGGCAGACCCGTAATGATGTGAGCATGACGCGCCGCCTTGATATCATCGTTATATGCAGCAAACACACCCTCGTTGTGAGTCTTGCGGTACTTTGTGAATATCATCTTCGTAGCTGGATCCAGCTCATAGCCATAAGCCTTCAGCGCAGCCTCGACCATACGGATGCCACCCTTGGGGAAGATAGCACGCTTCAGTGGCTTATCCGTCTGTACGCCTACGATTGTCTCCAGTTCCTTGTCAATATAGCCAGGTCCGTAAGTATCAATACTCTGAGGCAACTTGGTCTCAGCATCATAGACGCCCTTCTCACGTTCTACCTTAAACATATCCGTGAGCTTCGCCCACAGTTTGTTGGTACTCTCGGCAGGACCAGCCAGAAAAGACTCGTCGCCATAGTATGGTTCATAGTTATGCTGAATAAAATCACGCACATCAATCTCATGCTTCCAGATACTACCCTTGAAGTCAAGTTGAAGATCCTTTAATTCCATAGAATGCTAAAATATAAATAGTGGTTAATAAATTCATCGGACAGCGGTCAACCCGCTCTCGTTTCGTGTGCAAAGATACGACATTATGTAAACATAGCAAACACTTAATTCACATTTTTTGAATTAACCGTAATTAATTGACAAATGTCAAACAAACTGACACTTTTTAAGCAAAAGGTTTGTAATTTAAAACAAAATGTCATACTTTTGTACCCGATAACAACAAAACTGATACTAAAACCCTAACAAAATGAACAAAATCAGAGTCGCCGTTGTAGGATACGGCAATATCGGCAAATATGCCCTCCAGGCCCTTCAGGCAGCACCAGACATGGAAATCGCAGGCATAGTACGCCGTGCAGGTGCAGAGAACAAGCCTGCCGAACTGGCAGACTATCCGGTTGTAAGCAATATCCAAGAACTGGGTCATGTAGATGTAGCAATCCTGGCAACCCCTACACGTTCGGTAGAAGAATATGCGCTCAAGTGCCTGGAACTCGGTATTAACACCGTTGACAGCTTCGACATCCACGGACAAATAGTCGATTTGCGCCGCACACTGGACGCAGCTGCAAAGAAAGCAGGCAAGGTCAGCATCATATCAGCCGGCTGGGATCCAGGTTCGGATTCCGTTGTCCGCACACTTATGGAATCCCTTGCTCCCAAAGGCATCACCTACACCAACTTCGGTCCTGGCCGCAGCATGGGTCACAGCGTATGCGTGAAGTCCAAGGCAGGTGTCCGCGATGCACTCTCGATGACAATTCCCGTAGGCGAAGGCATACACCGCCGTATGGTATATGTTGAACTTGAGGAAGGTGCAGATCTGGCAGAAGTTACAAAAGCCATCAAGGCAGACCCATATTTCGCCAGCGACGAGACACATGTATATGCCGTTGACAGCGTGGATGCACTCAACGACGTAGGTCACGGCGTCAACCTCGTACGCAAAGGTGTGAGCGGCACGACACACAACCAGTTGTTCGAGTTCAACATGAAAATCAACAACCCTGCCCTCACCGCACAGGTTCTGGTCAACGTCGCACGTGCCAGCATGAAACAACAGCCAGGAGCATATACCATGATCGAGATTCCGGTCATCGACTACCTGCCAGGCAATCGCGAGGAAATCATCCGCCATCTCGTATAAATACTCACTAACACCCCACCACCCAAAAAATGAGGTCGTGTCAGTTTTTTTGACACGACCTCATTTTTTTCTTCCTAACTACAGCCAACCATTATCCCTGTACCACTTCACCGCAGCCCTCACACCATCCTCCAGCGACCACTCCGGCTCAAAGTCAAGGTCGCGGCGTGCAGGCTCAATATCACACCTCCAGTTACGCTGCGACAGAATATTGAACTTATCATTATTCAGCACAATCAACTTGCCGGTTAGGTGCATCCACTTGTCACCACACCAGCAAAGCATACGCAGGAACCAGAGCGGAGCCTTTATATGCAACACCCACGGATTCCCCAACTCCTGCTGCACCAGGTCACTGAAACGTCTGGAACCATACACCTTTCCGTCACTCAGGAAATAAGCCTTGCCCACGGCAACAGGCGATGTCAGGCTCTTATATACAGCCTGCACCACATCCATCACATATATGAATGTAATCTCCTGCGGCTTGTACCCCACGGCAAAGTCGCTGTGCCCAGCTATACTTTTGGCCATCACATAATAATCCTTCTCACGAGGCCCGTAAACACCCGTCGGACGCAGTATCACATACGGGAACCTGTCCGCATCCAATGTGCGCAGGAATTCCTCAGCCGCCAACTTGCTCTTGCCATAAGCAGTATTAGGCTGCGGAACATCCGTAAGCAGGATAGGATCATATATAGACTCTCCAGGAGCAATCACACCTCCCCTACCATACCCCTTGGGGCGTGGCCGCACAGGAGTCTCGCGTACAGCACCGAAAACACTCAGCGAACTCACAAACACAAACCTTTCGGGCACCATATCAGCCTCTATCAAGGCATTTACCAGATTGCACGTTCCCTGCGTGTTGGTCCTGTAAAAGTCATTTATATCCAGGCACTTGGTGGCACCCGCCGCATGCACGACATAGTCAAACCTCACACCAGCCCCCTTCAGTTCCTGCACCAGTCGCTCCCTGTCACCAAGAGACAGTTCCACAAACCTGATACGCTCATCCTGCAGGTACACACGCGAACTAGACCCACGTACAGCCGCCCACACCTCGTATCCCAACTCCAACCCCCTGCTGACTATATAGCTGCCAATGAACCCACTGGCACCCGTAACCAAGACCCTTGCCATTTTACAATCCAGATATTACAATTACACGACAAAGGTATAAAATAGTTGAGAGTTGAGAGTTGAGAGTTGAGAGTTTTTTATACTTTTGCACATAAATACGTACGAAATATGGCAAATAAAAAGCATGGTAACAGGTATCTGCGCAAGACAGAGCTCCTGCACATGATTGTTGACCTGTTCAGCAATCACGCCGGTGAAATCATGGATGCACGCCGCATCTGGCGGGAACTGGGACTTACCTCCCACCCATCCAAGCTGTTGTGCATGGACTGTATCGACGATCTTCTGTTGGACGATTATCTCAAGGAAGTCGGACGTCAGCAATACCAGCTTAACACGCCCACACAGGTCATGGAAGGCCTGTTCCACCGCAAGTCCAACGGCAAGAACACATTCCAGCCCGACAACGGGACAGAACCCATTTTCGTTGCCGAGCGCAACTCAATGCACGCCATGGACGGAGATCGCGTCAAGGCGACACTCCTGGCCCGCCGCAAACGCCACATTCGCGAAGCACAAATCACAGAAATCTTGCAACGCAGCGACAAGCAGTTTGTAGGCACCCTCATCGTACGCAAAGGGTACGCATACCTGCAGACCGAAGACCGCACGCTCGCCAACGACATATTCATCCCCAAATCCATGATGCACAAGGCAACAAACGGTGACAAGGTCGTCGTACGCATCGTCGAGTGGCCTGACGAATCCAAGAATCCGATAGGCAAGGTCACCGATATCCTGGGAAAAACCGGTGAAAACAATGCCGAGATGCACGCCATACTTGCCGAATACGGCCTGCCCTACACCTATCCCAAGGCCGTCGAAGCCGCTGCCGACAAGATTCCGGCCGATATATCCGAAGACGAAATATCCCGCCGCAGGGACATGCGCGACGTACTGACAATGACCATCGACCCACATGACGCCAAGGACTTTGACGATGCCATATCCATCCGCAAGCTGAAACCAGGCCTTTACGAAGTCGGTGTTCACATCGCCGACGTATCACACTACGTGACCGAGAACTCGATAATAGACAGGGAAGCCCTAAAGCGCGGCACCAGTGTATATCTCGTTGACCGCACCATCCCCATGCTCCCCGAGAGGCTGTGCAACAACCTATGCTCCCTTCGCCCCGACGAAGATAAGCTCACCTTCTCCGTACTATTCAAGATAAACGAAAAAGCCGAAGTCAAGGACTACGAAATCCTGCATACCGTAACACGCAGCAACCGCCGTTTCACATACGAGGAGGTACAGCAGATACTGGAAGAAGAACACGAAGCCAGCGAACAGGACTACGATGCACCCGGTGATTTCCTCTCACCCATCGAGGACCACGAACCCACGACACACTTCAATCCAGGCAGCGAGGAACGACAACTGTTGCTCGTCCTCAACCGCATGGCACGCGAATTACGTCGTAAGCGCTTCCAGCACGGTTCGGTAGATTTCGACCGCTGCGAGGTCCGTTTCCGCCTGGACGACAAAGGCAAGCCCACAGGAGTATATTTCAAGGTTGCCAAAGACGCCAACAAGCTGGTCGAGGAATTCATGCTCCTCGCAAACCGCACCGTAGCAGAAAGCATAGGTAAGGTACCCAAGAACCAGAAAGCCAAATGCCTTCCATACCGCATCCACGAGAGCCCCGACCCCGGCAAGCTCATGAATCTGAGCGACTTTGTCGGAAAGTTTGGCTACAGCCTCAAGACCCAAGGCACCGCCAGCGACATATCCCGCAACCTGAACAAGATGCTTGCTGACGTTCACGGCAAGCCCCAGCAAAACGTCATCGAAATGGTCACCCTGCGCGCCATGATGAAAGCACGCTACAGCGTACACAACATCGGGCACTACGGTCTGGCATTCGAATACTACACACACTTCACCTCCCCCATCCGTCGCTATCCCGACCTGATGGTACACCGCCTGCTCACCAAATACGCAACAGGCGGCCACAGCGTAAACCCGGTTAAATACGAGGAACTGTGCGAACAATGCAGCGATGCCGAGCAGACAGCAGCACAGGCCGAACGCTCCAGCATCAAGTACAAGCAAGTCGAGTACATGCGTGACCATTTGGGCGAAACCTTTACAGGCACCATCAGCGGAGTAACCGAATTCGGCCTGTACGTCGAAGTCAACGACAACAAATGCGAAGGCTTCGTACCCCTCAACGACCTGGATGACGACTACTACGAGTTTGACGAGAAAAACTTCTGCCTGCGCGGTCGCAGACGCCGCAACCAGTACAACCTGGGCGACGAGGTAACAATACAGGTAGCCCGTGCCGACCTGTACCACAAGCAACTCGACTACAAACTAATCAGCAAACCATAATACCCAACTGATGAAGACGGGACTCACACAAGTTCAGCAACAGAAGCTCACGCAAGAGCAGGTTCAGATGCAATCTGCCATGCAAGTACTGGCAGCACGCCTCACCGAGCTGCCTATGGAAGGATTCCGCGAACGCGTCAAAGCCGAACTTGCCGAAAACCCATACCTGGAAACACGCCACAATCCCGACAAACCCATCAACGACTCACACACCAGTCAGGATCAGAACTACGATCAGCGCAATGACTACAAGAACGAGGACGACATCCCCGACTACATGTTGCGCAACACCCCCAGCGGAACAGATACCGAGGACACAAACGGCATAGAGGCTGCAGACAGCCAGAGCTTCTACGACCAGCTCAAGGAACAGGCAGGCGAATACAAGCTTGATGACCACGACCGCAAAGTCCTGGAATACATCATAGGCAGCTTGGGGGACGACGGTCTCCTGCAGAAACCCCTTCACGAGATAGCCGACGAACTGACCATCTACCATTGGTGCGACACCACCCCCCAGGATGTCGAGCGCATGCTCCACGTCCTGTGGCAGTTCGAACCCACCGGTGTCGGAGCACGCAACCTGCAGGAATGCCTCATCCTACAATGCCGCAAGCACCACTTGCAGCAATTAGAAAAAATCATCATACAAGACTGGGACGACATCACACACAACCGATGGTCGCACATACAGAGAAAATACGGTCTGACCACCCAGCAGACAGACAACCTGCGAGCCGAGATGCGCCGCCTCAACCCCCGTCCCGGCAATGCCATGAGCGAGAAGGACAACAATGCCACACAAACAATAACCCCCGATTTCACCGTCGAAGTCGATGCCGACGGACACATCAGCCTGACCCTGAACGATGCCGACATCCCCACCCTGCAGATATCCGACGATGCACAAGACATGATTGACCAAAGCTTCGTACGCGGCTACGTCAACAAGGGCAAACTCTTTATCAGTGCCATGCTCCAGCGCCGCCAGACAATGATGCAGACGATGCAGGCAATCATACGCATCCAGAAAAACTATTTTGCCGAAGGCGACGAAAGCCAGCTCAAACCCATGCGCCTCGAGGACATCTCCAGGATTACCAAACTCGACCCCAGCACCATTTCACGCGTATGCAACAGCAAATACGTTGACACCCCCTATGGAATACGTCCCCTAAAATGGTTTTTCACCACAGCCGTCCATAACAGTGACGACGACACCACCACCCGTCAGGTACGCAATGCACTGAAGGAAATCATCGACAGCGAAGACAAGCACAGCCCCCTGGGCGATGACCAGATAGCCACGCAGCTGAACAACATGGGATACGACGTAGCAAGGCGCACCGTTTCCAAGTACCGCGAACAGATGGGCATACCGACAAGCAGAATGAGAAAGATATGAGCAAAGAGAAAATCAGGACACTACGCCTCCTTATCACCGGAGCACGCATACTCTCATGCATCTTCATACCATCATTCTACCCATTGGTCGGATTCATCATTTTGCTCTCAGCCACATACATGAGCCTCCTGCCATGGGACTTCAAGTTGATGGTACTGTCGGCCGTTTACATCTTCACCATAGCAATGCCATGGTTAGGACACAAGATGGTACAACGCATCTACGGATGGACCCACCACGAGATGCACCTGCAGCACAACAGAGCCATCGCATATATCATCAAGATTATCTGCTACCTTTGCTGCCTCAGCTTCTGCAAGAACATGAACCTGCCCTACTTTATGGGCGCAATCATTGTCGTCAGCCTTCTCGTCAACTGCTTATGCGTCATCATCAACACATGGAACCACATCAGCGCACATTCCGCAGGCACAGGAGCCATTATCGGATGCATCTTCGCCTACTCCACCATCTTCCACTTCAACCCAACATGGTGGCTATGCGCAAGCATACTGCTCTCGGGCGCAGTCATGAGCAGCCGGATGCTACTGCGAGGCCATACCCTTAAACAGGTATTAGATGGTACTGCCGTCGGGATATGCTGCGGTTTAATCGGAATTATTTTTTTCTGACACAGCCCCCTCCCTAAAGAAATACTGCCCCTTGTTCCTGGTACAGCTACCATACTGCACCGCATTCTGCGGACAATAGTGATAGCAAGCCATACACTGCGTACAGTTCCCGTTCCACTGCGGACGCCCGTCCACCATACTTACATTCCCCATCGGACAAACCTCCAGGCACTTACCGCATCCTATGCAGGTATCCAATACATGATATTTGCTGTCACCTGCCATACGCACGAATAACGGGCGTATCAGATATGACTTGGTATAAGGCAGCCATCCTATCTTCTCGTCCCATACCTGCTGGCACAGGCTTATCTTACCCGACACCCAAGCCAGTTTATTGCAGGCATCAGCAATTTTAGCCTGCTCCTTCTCCTTCGTATCCAGATGGAAACCAGGAAAAGCCAGATACGTCTCGGGCATCACAAAATGGAAACACGCATCCAACACCAATCCAGCCCTTTCCAGCGTCCTGGCAAAAGTTCTGCGCGTAAAACCCATTTCATCGCCACAAGTGCACGCAAACCACACATATCCGGCCTTTCCCGTCCACTTCGTTTCCAGTACAAACCTCTCCACCAGCTGCGGTGCCGCCCACGAATATACAGGAAACACAAACCCTATGGACTCACCGTCCTTGACGACATACTCCCTGATATCCCCCCGCAAAAAATCGGGGATAAAAACCAGTTCCTCGTCCAGCCTGGCAGCCAACTGCTCGGCAATCCAACGGCTATTGCCGCAACCCGAATAATAGAATATCATTACCTTTTATCCTTTACTGCACGACGGGCACAAACCCTTCACCACATATTCGATATCATCAGGCACAAAGCCCTCGGGCAAATCAACCCTGGGAATGGTATAATCCATCAGACAATACGTCCTCCCACACCTTACACACGAAAAATGAATATGGTTCAGATGCCCATCATCCTCACACCTGCACCTGCAATACTTCTGTTTCCCCGTTCCGTCATCTATCTCATGCAACAGCTGATGCGAAGCAAACAGCCTCAGCGATCTGAAGATGCTCGAACGATCCATCTCAGGCATCTCGTCCTCGAGGTCCGACAGCGCGAAAGCCTTCATCCTATGCTCCACAGCACCCCATACACGCCTACGCACAGCCGTAGGCTTTATCCCGTGGTCCAAAAGGATTTTGCACATCTCGTCCGACATAAAATTTAGCATTTTCTTTGCAAATATATAAAAATGCAACCAAGTTGCAATCACTAATACCTATCTTTGCACCAAAAAACAAAATAAAACATGCAACAAGTCATACAACTCATCAACTCAATGTCACCATACCTGCTGCTCGGATTCCTGATTGCAGGCATCATGCACGCCTTCATCCCAGGCAGTTTCTACTCACGATACCTCAGCCGCAAGACATTCAGATCCGTCCTACACGCCGCACTCCTGGGCATACCCCTGCCCCTGTGCTCATGCGGCGTAATACCCACCGCCATGTCCCTCCGCCGCGAGGGAGCATCCAAGGGAGCCGTCGTCTCCTTCCTGATAGCAACACCGCAGACAGGCATCGACAGCATCATAGCAACCTATTCCATCATGGGCCTTCCCTTCGCCCTGGTACGCCCCATAGCTGCACTCGTCACCGCAGTAATGGGCGGAGCACTGGTCAATTCGGCAGACCGCGACACCTCAGACGACACACAGCAAGCCCCCACACGAACCCCACAGGACAAAAAGACACTGACCCACCTAATCAAGGAAGCCCTGCAATACGGCTTTGTCGAAATGATGGCAGACATAGGCAAATGGCTCGTCCTCGGACTCATCATAGCAGGCTTGATAACCGTCTTTGTACCCGAGTCAATGTTTGCCGCTTTCAAGGACAACACCCTTATGTCCATGCTGCTCGTCCTGTGCATCAGCATACCCATGTACCTATGCGCAACAGGCAGCATCCCCATTGCCGTAGCCCTCATGCTCAAGGGCCTCACCCCCGGTGCAGCCCTCGTCCTGCTTATGGCAGGACCGGCCAGCAACGCCGCCAGCATACTGGTCATCAACAAGGTACTGGGACGCAAGACCCTGTGCCTCTACCTCCTGAGCATAATCTGCGGAGCCATTGCCTTCGGCTACGGCATCGACTATCTCATGCCACACGAATGGTTCGCCCCCACCATTATACAGACGGCCGGAGGTTGCACACACAGCACCCCCATCCAATGGGCATGCACCATACTGCTCACAATACTGCTGCTCAATATCCTGCGCATGAAACTCATGCACCGCAATACCTGCTCATGCGAGCACCACCATGACCACTGCCATCATGGACACTGCCACACCGACGGTACAGCCGCTCTCTCCTTCACCATCAAGGGCATGAACTGCACCCATTGCCGTACCAATGCCGAAAAAGCACTCCGCTCCTGTCCCGGTGTCGAAAGCGTCACCATCGACCTGCAAAGCGGCAAGACACAGGTAACAGGTCACGACCTGGACGAAAAAGCAATGGACCAAGCCCTCCAGTCAATAGGGTTTGAAATGACATAACAATGTATTCTCTTTGTCCATCTTTCGTATAACGCTTTTAACCTGGCCTTATTGCCCCTTCCTCTTAGTTTTCTTTTCAATCATTTTGATTGATTCCAGGTATGCCTGCTCTACAGGTGACAAAGTCTTCACTTGAAACTTCCGATATTCAGCTAGGGCTTTGTCCATAGCTTCTTCGTGAGATACGGTAGATTACCTCGGCAGCAGTATGCCCATGTGCAGCATAATGAAGCTTGTTTTGTACCATCTTGAAAAACAGCTTCGAGGTATCAGTACGTGGGTCGTAGTCAACACTTGTTGCATAGAGATCGAGCACCTGCCGATACATCACTTTTTCAGAAGACCGTATGTCACGGATACGATCTAACAGTTCCTTCCAGTAGCCTCCACCTCCAAGATTTTTCAGTCGTTCATCGTCCATCGTAAATCCCTTGATAATATACTCGGCCAAACGCTCAGTAGCCCACTGACGGAACCGTGTACCCACAATAGATTTTACACGATAACCTACGCTGATGATAATGTCAAGGTTATATAGCGTCACTTCCTGACTTTGTGTTTTTCCTTCCAAAGCACCATGTTGAGTGGAATGTCGGATTTTCCGACATACCTTCTCCCTATATAGTTCTCCTTCCTTGAAAATATTTGAAATATGCTCAGTAATTGTCGTTCTTCCTTTACTGAACAGCATAGCAATTTGCTCTTGTGTCAGCCACACGGTATTATTTTCCAGTCTGACATCAAGCTTTATCTTACCATCCTCCGACTGGTAGATGATAATCTCACCATTACTTTTCTCTATTTCGTCGCTCATATCTCGTCTTACCTATATTTCTATAACGTTTTTATTCCGGCATTATTTCACATCATCCATCTTCAGCGGATCAAAGAACCGCAGTCCCGTGATTCTAGTTTATCTTCGTTTAAGGTTTTTCCATTAAGCCAAACCATCTCATCTATCCATCCATTTAGCTTGGCCGATTTCCACGCCGAATAAGAACCGTTTGCAAAGGCCGTTCTTGAAGTATATTTATGTCCCTCCTCCATCACTCTTGCTTTATCATTCCACCATCCATCAGGTTTCTTCTTTTCAACTATCCAAGGCATCTCCTGAAATATAGATTTGTCTTCACAAGCATGATGATATGCTGTTGGACTCTTTTCAGCGAATTCTGTTCTTGAAGTATATTTTTTTGATTCATCAATAATCTTTTCACGTGTCCAGATAGAAACCGGCCCTAATGGCAATGGCGTTAACCACGGCATCTGTTTAATCCATCCATTTTGTATAGCCTTTTGAAATGCCGCATTTGCATTGGCTTCAAAATCTTTCTTG
>DJYQ01000039.1 GCA_002450165.1 Prevotellaceae bacterium UBA6974
ATGCGAGCCAGCACATCACCGATGTTGCGGTCGTTCTGGTCGGCAAATGTCGCCACATTGTATGTCAGCGTATCGCCATGCTCACGCACCTTGCTGGCCTTGACTGTCACCTCTTTCAGTGCAACGGCTTCCTCCTCCATTACAATCCGCAAGGGGCTTTTCCCCGACAGGTTGCTGAAGCGCTGTTTCTTGAAACCGAGCATCGAGACTTCCAGATAGCTGTCGGCTGTCGCTTCGATGGAGAACTGGCCTTTGGCATCGGTCTTGCCGAAACGGATCATCTTGTTCGTGACATTGCTGCGTAGTTGGATGATGACACCCGTCAGCGGATCACCTTTTTTGTCGGTGGCCGTTCCCGTTATCCGCATCTGCGCCATTGCCAAGAGCGGAAAGAGACTGCATAATATAATAATAAGGTGTCGCTTCATTCCAATTCCATTGGCGGTGTCATTATTGTTCCCGAAGGATAGGCATTCGGATTGTTCTTCATCTTCATATATTTTTCCCGTTCCACAGGTTCAAACTTATGACCAAGGAAATTGTAGAAAGTAACGGGTGTCAGGTGGCTCGTCGTAATGCTACTTGCAGTAATGATAATATAGTTATTGCACTCTGCCTGTAATATCATACCTGGCAATCCGTTTAGTTTCCAAGGCCCAAGGCTTACGGGAATATCCTCGGCATACCATACCGTCCAAACCCTTCCACGGAATGCGGTTGTTGCCTTATGGCACTCATAGCCGAGAATAGTCTGTACAGAATCCTCTGCAATTTCCCAATCCATCACGGGTATGTCTTCCTCCACGAGATACTTGCTGCCAAAAATACAGGTATAGACTGACACTTTACCTTCCGTAAGGTTCCAATACAAAAAATCACCATGACCAGGAGAAGCAGGCCGCTGTTTAGTCGGATCGTCCCGATGCATGACAGCTTCCAGTGATTCATTCAGCGGGATAGCACTAATTGATGGGTCTGGCGAAGCCCTCAAAGAATCGTCACGCAATTTGTTCAAACTGAAATACTGACTCACATTCTTTCCGCAACGAAGGGTGTACACATCCTTGTTCTTGCCCTGCTCTACCTGATAGCGGACTTCGAGAACAGCAGGCTCAATGGTATGGGTCTCCTGTGCATAAGAAATGGCACATATAGCCCATGCTGATAATAACAATGTCTTTCTCATCATCTATAATCTGTTTCTATATAATCCCGATGCAACATTCTTTCTGAGTTTCTCATTCCCAAATCAATATCAGTCTGCGATTGTATAATCATTGCTGCGTTTTCCTCAAATTTTCTCTTTGCCCTGAGAAATTTGATTCGCGTAGTCTTTTTGTATTTCTCCTCTGCCACCTTATCCGTTATAGGAAGTTTTTCAACCTGCTGAATCCCATTAATGGTAAAATGATGCTCCTCGTTATTGTCATAAGCCTCCATGATTAAGCCTGGCAAACCGCCAAGTTTCCACGGCCCGTTATTCACAGGAATTTCCTCAGTGAACCATGCGACCCAATTACGTCCATGATAGTAGCATTTGGCCTGTTGGCAAGTGTAGCCAAGAACAGTTTTCGCCGAGTCTGTGATTTCCCACTGTTGAGCATCAAGAGTGTCGGTATAGACAAAAAGCGAGTTGTTTACATCGTCATAGGTCGTAATAGAGTTTTTGGCAAAGTCCTTGTAAATATAATAACTTGCCCTACGAAAAAAGAAATTGGTTGTCGCAACTCCGTCTTTTTGGAGAGCCGCAAGGAAAGCCTGCCGCCATTTTGTAACGTAGTCTGGTGTCTGTTTCAGCGAATCCACCTGGAAAGTGTAAAAACTGTAAAACGCAGAATAATTCCTGCCTACTAACAGCAGCATCAAATCTTCCCTCTGTTGTTTCGTAGTACTGTCCTTAACAGCCCGATATTCATAAGAGCATTTTATGGATGCGTGGTCCAGTACATTATCTGCAATGACTTCCGCCCCCCCTCCTGCAATCATGGATAGCAGCAAAAATCGACTATAGTAATTTATCTGCCTCATTATTCTAATTCTATATAAGGTTTTGCTTGAACGACTTTCTCTGTATAAGGAATTGTCCTCGGACGATTCTTGTACCTCAGGAACTTCTCCCGCGTCATCTGGTAGAACTTTTCATCGCCCCAGTTATAGAATGTAATGGGATTGATTCCGTCGCTTTTGACGCTGATAGCGGTTAATTTAATAAAATTGTTATCTGCCGTAGCCTTGAGTATCAAACCAGGCAAGCCACCTAACTTCCAGGGACCAAGGCTAATGGGGATTTCTTCAGTAAACCATACCTCCCAAACACGTCCTCTGAATTTTGTCGTGGCTTTGTGGCATTCCATACCAAGAATCGTCATCACAGAATCCATATTGATGGCCCACTCCTGCTTGGGAATGACCTCTTCGTAGGTATTATAGGCACTGGCATAAAAACTGTAGAGTGCCAACTTGCTCGTCGCCAAGTCTTGGTAGAGCCATTCGTTGCCGATAGTACTGGTCTTCAGTTTCTTCGCGCGGGGTACATTCTTTCCAGAAGAGTCTATGAACTCTTGTATGGCTATCTGCATCGTGGCCTCGCTGGTGTACATCAAACTGTCATCCCGATAGCGATAATAGCTGAAGAACTGATTGGCAGTCTTACCAATCCTCAGAATGTAGGAGTCATCGTATTCCGCCTGCCATGAGTCGTAACGCACTTCGAGGATAGCGGGCTCAATGACATGGGTCATTCCCGAACTTTGTTCGCCTACCCGTGGCCTTTCTTGTGCATAACTGTATGCACATACTGCCAACGCCATTAATAACAGTTTTGTCCTCATCATATCCATTACCTTTGAATGTTTGACAGTGCAAAGGTAGGACAAAATCTGTCATGATGCAAATACAGATTACATAGGCGTTGACGGATTACAGCTGGTTATCAACGACTTGCGGTATGGGAAAACCATAAAATAGCCCTATTTTGTAATCAGAGCTTCGAAGGTTTCTACCCCGGTATCAGATTTAAT
>DJYQ01000007.1:0-34030 GCA_002450165.1 Prevotellaceae bacterium UBA6974
TACGCCGTGTGATTTTCACTCCGTCCAAGGAGGTGAAGGACGAGCTGCTTGCTACCAAGATTTCCATCACTTGATATGACAAGGATGGTAACATCGTGAAGCGTGTGACTTCGACTTCGGGCGAGGTGGAAGATCCTGAGGGTGATTCTACGCAGAACGGTGGCGAGAACCAGAACGGTGGCAGCACCAGTGGTGGCAGCACCAGTGGTGTTTGTTTGGTTGTTAGTGAGATTCAGAACTGCAGTATGGTGCCGCCCCAGCTGAGGCCTACGCCGAAGCCTGTTACCAGTACGCTCATCCCGGGGTGTATGGTGCCGTTGTCCAGGCATTCCCTGAGGCCTATCATGACGGTTGCCGATACGGTGTTGCCTTTGTGGGTGAGGTCGGTGTGGAACTTTTCACGGGGTATGCCGCATGAGCGCCGCAGGGTGTTGAGCATGTACTTGTTGGCCTGGTGGAATACGAAGTAGTCGATTTCGTCCAGTGTCTTGTTGTTCTTCTTCAGGACGTTCTCGACCAACGGTGGTACGTTGTCAACGGTGAAATAGTATATGCCCGAGCCGTCCATGTAGATGTAGTCGTCGCGATGTACGTGACCGTCAGCGTCGGTAAATTCGGCTCCAGTGGGTGCCATGTGGCGCGAGGCGCCGTTCTTGACGATGAGTTTTTCTGCTCCGCTGCCGTCGGTGCCCAGTACGAAATCGCCTATCTGGGCTATGCCGTCGGTGGATATGAGGCAGGCGGCTGCTCCGTCGCCGAAGATGGTGCGGTTGCCTACGTCGGCTGGGTGCAGGAGCTTGTTGAATGCGTCGGATGTGAGCAGCAGTACGTTACGGGCAATGCCGCCGGCTATCAGTCCCTTTGCAATTGCCATACCGTAAACGCATCCCGAGCATCCCAGGTTGTAGTCGAATGCTCCTGCTGTGGTGGGTATGCCCAGGCGGTGCTGCAGGATACATGCTGTGGTGGGCATGATGTAGTCGGGCTGTGTGGTGCAGAGTAGCAGGAAGTCGATGTCCTGGGGGGAGATGTTGTATTCGGCAAACAGTTTCCTGGCTGCCTTTTCTGCCATATCGCCTGCGGTTTCGTCCTTGCCTGCCAGGTGCCGTGATTCGACGCCTACCTTGCTGAGTACCTTTTCGCCTGTCCAGTTGGGGAAGTCCTGTAGGAGTTCTTCGTTGCTGAGTTCCTTCTCGGGCAGGTAGTATGATATAGCCTTGATGTATGCCATAGTGTATGTTGTATTTTTAGTTTGTCGGTATTGTTATTTCTTGATTACAATGACGTGGTCGGGTGTTTCAAGCCGGTCGGGTAGTGTGATGCGCAGACCGTGTGTCTTGTGGTAGGTGTATGGCAGTTTCTTGCCGTCGATGAAGTTAGTGACACCCCTGGGCCTGCGGCTCATGGGTATGGTGACGGTGGGTGTGCTGCCTTGGGTGATGTGGACGTAGATGTTGGCATCGTTTTGTGTGGTGGCTCCCCAGTCGCATGGCGGCACGGGGCCTGCGGTGGTGTTGTACAGGGTGGTGCCGTAGGTGTCCATCCATAGACCGAGTTCGTGCAGGCGGCTGAGTGCTGTCTCGGGCAACTGTCCATCGGGCTGTGGGCCTATGTTGAGGAGCAGGTTGGCGCCCTTGCCTGCGGTTTCGGTGAGCAGGCGTATGATCTGGGCGGTGGTCTTGTAGTTTTGGTCAACGACCTTGTATCCCCACATGCCGTTCATGGTCTGACAGGTTTCCAGAGGCAGGCGGCTGACCTGTGCTGCATGGTCCACGAAACCTGCGGTGTTCTCGCCTGGCAGGTCGCGTTCGAATATCTGGAAGTCCTCGCCGTCGAAGGGTTTCATGTGGTGGTTGTTGCCTATGAGGCACTGGGGTTGCAGCCGGTGTATCAGTGCGTATTGTTCCTGCAGCTGCCAGTCGAAGGGTGTGGGGTCGCTGTCGTGATCCCACCAGCCGTCAAACCATATTGCGCCTATCTTGCCGTAGTTGGTGAGTAGCTCGGTGAGCTGGTTGTTCATGAACTGGTAGTAGTGTGGCCAGTCGGCGGCTGTGGTGTCCTTGCCGCAGTGGCGTCCCGTGCGTCCCATGGGGTAGTCGTCGCGCATCCAGTCGATGTGGCTGTAGTACAGGTGCAGGCGTATGCCTTCGCGATGACAGGCGTCTGAGAGTTCCTTGATGACGTCGCGGTGGAATGGGGTTGCATCGACGATGTTGTAGGGGCTTTGCGCGGTGTGCCACATGCTGAAGCCGTCGTGGTGGCGGCTGGTGAAGCAGATGTATCGTGCTCCGGCGGCCTTGATGGCGCGTACCCATTCGAGGGCGTCGAAGCGGTGTGGGTAGAAGGCGTCGGCGGCCTTGGCGTATTCGTTACGGTCGGGGACGTGGTTCTGCAGATACCATTCGCCCTGGGCAAATGTGCTGTATATGCCCCAGTGCAGGAAGATGCCGAGTTTGTCGTTGCCAAATTCCTTGCGTGCCTGCAGATTTCCGCTTGTGGGCGTGTATGTCTGAGCCTTGGCATCTGCGGCACTCAGGGCCAATGCCAATGTCAGGGTCAAGGCAAATAATATATGTCTCATGCGACAAAGATAGTGATTTTTGATTATATTTGCGTCATGAAGCGTATATTTTTGACTGTTTTTGCTGTCTGTTCGGTATTGATGGCTAATCCAATGCAGTGGCGCGGGGTGATGATTGATGTCAGCCGTCATTTCTTCCCGATGGAGGAACTGTATCGCCAGATTGACATAATGGGCAACTATGGTCTGAATGTACTGCATCTGCACCTGACGGATGCAGCAGGATGGCGCATGGAAATCAAGCAGTACCCCCGTTTGACGGAAATCGGTGCTTGGCGCACGCGGGCTTTATGGAAGGAATGGTGGAACATGCGTGCCTACAGCGACAGCATCAGCGGCTACGGAGGATACTATACTCAGGAGCAGTTGCGACAACTGGTACTGTATGCCCAATCCCGAGGGGTGACCATAGTGCCCGAGATAGAATTCCCGGGGCATAGCGAGGAGGTATGTGCTGCCTATCCGCAAGTGGCATTCAATCATGCCGAGATGGATATGTCAAATCCTGAGACATTCCGGTTCATGTACAATATACTGAAGGAGGTCGCGGACGTATTCCCTTCGGAATACATTCATTGCGGAGGTGATGAGACAGCGACACAGCGGGATCAGTACCCACCGGCAATACGCAGGATGAATGAAATGGTGCGCAGCATGGGCCGAAGGATGATTGTCTGGGACGAGGCGCTAACGGATAATCCTACTGACAGCACAATAGTCATTATGGTTTGGCGCGATGCCGGATATGCCCGTAAGGCTATGGATATGGGGCATGATGTAATCATGTGTCCAAGTTCCCATTGTTATCTGGACAGTTATCAGGATTCTCCTGCCACGCAACCCGAGGCTATGGGTGGCTACCGTCCGATAGAAAGGGTGCTGGGTGTAAGGGACCTGATACCGGAAGGGCATTCCCGGGGCCGTTTGCTGGGTGTGCAGGCAAATCTGTTTACGGAATATGTGCCTTCGTGCGAGTTGCTGCAATATCAGCTGTGGCCGCGGGCATTGGCCATTGCAGAGGTCGGTTTCCATCGCAAGCGCCCGGTAAGACAGTTCCGGAAATGGGCAATGCATGTTGCGGACAGCTTGCGTGCGGCAGGTGTCAACGCATTTGACCTGAGGAACGAGCTGGGACAGCGTCCGCAGGCATCCAAGCCTGTAATGCATCTGGCACGTGGATGCAAGGTTGTTTTCGGTGAAAACTGCCGTTATAGCGATGCCTATGCTGCATCGGGCGACAATGCGCTGACGGACGGAATACAGGGGACGTGGAATAACAACGACGGCCGTTGGCAGGGCTTCTGCTGTAATTTGGACATAACCATAGACCTGGGTCGTGAGAGGGCTGTAAGCGAGGTTTCGCTTCCTTTCATGCAGATTACAGGGCCGGGAATATTCCTGCCGCAGCAGGTTTGGTGCAACGGAATCCTCATGCAGCACGATGCTGCACCGGACAGGCCGTACAGCATCCGTACCTATACGCTGAAACAGAAGACAAGGACGCGGTATATACGCATCAAGGCACAGCGCATCCCGCGTGCGGGATGGCTGTTTGTCGATGAAATCACGGTAAAATAGCTGTTACATCTTGGCCATTGCCTGCTGGAGGTCTGCGATTATGTCGTCGACATTCTCGATGCCGACGGACAGGCGGACGAGGTCAGGTGATATGCCTGCCTCGCGCAGCTGCTGGTCGGTAAGCTGGCGGTGTGTATGGCTTGCAGGATGCAGGACACAGGTGCGTGCATCTGCGACATGTGTTACAATCGAGATGAAATCCAGGTTGTCCATGAAGCGTATGGCTTCCTCGCGGCTACCCTTAAGACCGAAGGCTATAACTCCGCAGATTCCGTTTGGCAGGTATTTCTTGGCCAGCTGGTATTGTGGATTACTGGGCAGACCTGCGTAGTTGACCCAACCGACCTTCTCGTTCTTCTCCAGCCACTCGGCAACCTTCTGTGCATTGGCGCAGTGTTGGCGCATACGCAGGGCGAGGGTCTCGAGGCCCAGGTTGAGCAGGAAGGAATTGTGGGGCGAGGGTATGGAACCCAGGTCGCGCATGAGTTGTACAATCAGTTTGGTTGTATATGCCATCTTGCCGAAGGATTGGGTATAGGTGAGTCCGTGGTAGCTCTCGTCCGGTGTAGTAAGGCCGGGGAAGCGGTCCTTGTTTGCGTCCCAGTCAAAGTTGCCGCTGTCAACGACGGCACCGCCGACTTGTGTTGCGTGACCGTCCATGTATTTGGTGGTTGAGTGGGTGACGATGTCGGCTCCCCATTCGAAGGGGCGGCAGTTGATGGGGGTTGCGAAGGTGTTATCGACAATCAGGGGTACACCGTGCCTGTGTGCCATATCGGCGAAGCGTTGTATGTCGAATATCTTGCCGCCGGGGTTGGATATGGTCTCGCCGAAGAAGGCCCGGGTGTTGTCGCGGAAGCAGGCTTCGATCTTGGCATCGTCCCATTCGGGGTCAACGAAGGTGCAGTCGATGCCCAGTTTCTTGAGGGTGACACCGAACAGGTTGAACGTGCCTCCGTATATATTATTGGAGGTGATGATGTGGCCGCCTGCCTCGCACAGGTTGAAGATTGCATAGAAATTGGCTGCCTGACCGCTGGAGGTCAGCACACAGCCTACACCGCCTTCCAGGGCGGCTATCTTTTGTGCTACGGCGTCGTTGGTGGGGTTTGCCAGTCGTGTATAGAAGTATCCGCTGTCCTTCAGGTCGAACAGGCGTGCCATCTGGTCGCTTGTCTCGTAGCGGAATGTGGTACTCTGATAGATGGGGAGCTGTTGCGGCTCGCCTTTTTTTGCTTTCCATCCACCGTGAACGCAGATGGTTTCCAGGTTCTTTTTCATAGGTTGTTGTGTCAAATTACTGCACGAAGTTATAAAAAAATATTGTATCTTGCTATTGCCGGGGGCAAAAAGCTGTTATTTTTTGGGTCAGTCGTATATGCGGTCGTGCATCTCCTTGTCTTCCATGAAGCAGGGGTGGACGGGACCGAAGTCGTGCCCGAAGACGTATTCGGCGCCCAGTGAAATGGCGCGTTGTATGAATTCCTCGCCCTTGGCTACTGCCTGATCCAGATTGTAGCCTTTGGCCAGGTATGTGGCGATGGCCGAGGCGAAGGAGTCTCCGGTGCCGTTTACGTTGTTGGTGTTGATTTTGTGCTTGCGGTATTCGGTTATGCAATCGGTCTCCCTGTTGTACAGGTAGTCGCACAGCATGCCGTCGCGCTCGATGGATTTTACGATTACCGAACAGCTGCCCTGGGACAGGGTGCGCAGGTCTTTCTCGATGTCTGTGACGGGGTGACCGAGCAGGACTGCTGCCTCGCGGTAGTTGGGGGTGATGAGTGTGGCCAGGGGGAAGAGTAACTGGCGATAGGCGGAGATTGCTTCGTCGTCCACCAGTTTCTCGCCTACGCTGTTTACGATTACGGGGTCTATGACCTTGATTACATCGGGGTATTCGCGCAGCTTGCCTGCCACGCCCTGAATTATGGCTTTGGAGGGCAGTACGCCTGTCTTTACGCATTGTGCGCCGACGTCGCCCAGGAAGGATTCGGTCTGCGAAACGATAAGTTCGACGGGCAGGTGTGTGATGCTCTTGACGTGACGGGTGTCCTCGTCAACGATGGCGGTGAGTGCGCATGCGGCATAGCCGCCGCAGGCGGTGATTGCCTTGATGTCGGCTTGCATGCCTGCCGAGCCCAAGGGCTCGCTGCCTGCAATCAGGAATACTATGTTGAGTTGTTTTTTCATGCAATGGGGGTGTTGTGTCTGCATCGTGTGCTTGCTATGGTACAAGTAGTGATGAGTCGCCGTAGCTGAGGAAGCGGAAGTCGTGTGCGAGGGCGTAGTCGTATATCGTGTGCCAGTCGCCGCCGTTGGCTTTCCGGGGCTGGTTGATGAATGCCGAGACGAGGAGCAGCAGGGTGCTTTGAGGCTGATGGAAATTGGTTACCATCATGCGTACAATCTTGTAGTCGTAACCGGGTGCTATGATTATCTGGGTGCTGGATTGCAGTACGTCCAGGTCGAAATGGTCCATGTATGCGAGCAGGGCGGTAAGGGCTTCGGTCGGGGTCGTTGTGGGCATGTGGTCGCCGTAGGGTGCCCATTGTGGGACGTGCAGTTCGGCGGCGTCGCCCGTTGCGTTGCCCGAGTGGAGTAGTTGCTGGGCTGTCAGCCCCATGTAGTACAGGCTCTCGAGTGTGCGGACGCTGGTCGTGCCTACGGCAATGGCTGCAGCGTCGTGGGCGAGGAGCTTGCTGATGGTGTGGCGATGTACGGCAATATGTTCGGTGTGCATGTCGTGGTCTCCTATTTCCTGGGCTTTGACGGGTTTGAAGGTTCCGGCTCCGACGTGCAGGGTGACTTCCTCGCGTTCGATGCCGTGTGCATCCAGTGCTGCGAGTACTGCAGGGGTGAAGTGCAGGCCTGCGGTGGGGGCGGCGACGCTGCCTTTTATCTTGCTGTAAACGGTTTGGTATGTTTGCAGGTCGCTGGCTTCGGTTTTACGGTTCAGGTACGGTGGGATGGGCAATTCTCCGCATGCTTCGATGATTTCGCTCCATGTGTGTAGGCCGTCCCAGCTGAATTGGATGACCTGGCTGGATCCGTTTGTGCTGATGCGTTCGGCTGAGAGTATTATATCCTGACCGTCTATGTTAAGGGTGCGCTGCAACTGTCCTTGTTTCCATTTCTTGCTGTTGCCTACCAGACAGTACCATCTGCATTGGTCACGGCGGGAGAAGTTTTCCTGATATTCGGCGGGCAGGGCGGGTTCGAGGAGGAATATCTCGACAAGTGCTCCTGGCTGGTTGTTGTCGGGTGATGATTGCTTGCGGAAGTGCAGTCTTGCACGGATGACCTTTGTGTTGTTGAATACCATCAGGGCTCCCTGGGGCAGATAGTGGGGGATGTTGCGGAATGTGTCTTGGGTTATATCACCGTGACGATACACCAGCAGTTTGCTGCTGTCGCGCTGTTGCAGGGGATATTTGGCTATCCTGTCGTCGGGTAAATGGTAGTTGTAGTCCTGTATGTGTATGTGTTTTGGCTGCATTTTGGAATAATTTTTGTGCGCAAAGTTACGACTTTTCAACCTTTTTTATTATTTTTGGCACGGGAAAATCATTAAACTGTACAAACAATCATGAAAAAATCATTATTTCTGCTCCTGGTGGCATTGGTGACTGCGTTGGTGGCTGATGCTCAGGGTACTGGTGAAACGGGGAAGGTGGACAGAGTGCCTGTCAATCGCAATGCTTATCCTGACTATGTCGATCCGCAGGAGGCGTGGGAGCCTGAACCCAGCTTGCTGAGGTTCGGCCAGATGACTGGCAACAGTGCTCGTGCCAAGGTTATGCGCAAGGCGGCTGCAAGTGAGTTCCCTGATCATTGGGATAATGCTGATTTCAAGCATTTCCCGGCTGTATTTAACCAGAGTGGCGGCTCGTGCGGTTCGGCAAGCCGTATCAGCTATATGTTCACTCATGAGATGAACTCGTTCCGCGATGCTGATGCGTCGGACCTGTACAATCGCTATCCTTCGCACTTTGTGTGGCTGCTGACCTATGGCAACAGTGGCAAGGATGAGTTTGTGCAGCATGTGGGTGTGCCCAGTGCCAAGACGTATGGTGGTATCACTACGAGTAGCATATATGGCAGCAATGCGGATACGAATGACCAGGACTTTGGCTGGATGCAGGGATATGACAAGTGGTATGAGGGTTTCTTCAACCGTATGCTGAAGCCTACGCACATTCCTTATCACCTGGGTACCGAGGAGGGTCGCCTGGCGGCTAAGGCCTGGCTGTATAATCATGCTGGGGATGAGGATTTCCACAGTGGCGGTTTGATTGGTTTGGGTGTTGCCAGTGGCGGTAACTGGCAGAGGATTCCGAATACGGCGGCTAATTCTGCTGCAGGTGTTGTGAACATGTATTATGTGCATGCCTGGGGTACGAGTGTCGATCATGCGCTGACGATGGTCGGCTGGGATGACCGTATTGAGTTTGACCTGGACGGAAATGGTATTGCCGGCGAGGTGGACAAGGATGAGGTCGGTGCCTGGATTATCGTAAACTCGTGGGGTGACTGGTGTAATGGCGGTTTCATCTATTGTCCGTATGCAAATGCCGGTCCTACGGGTTCAAAGTATGGCGGCAGCTGGGGCGGCTATTGGACGGGCGAGTTGTACAAGGTGCGCAAGAACTACCGTCCGTTGCGTACGATTAAGCTGAAAATGCAGTACGACCGTCGCAGTGAGCTGAAGCTACAGTGTGGCATAAGTGATAACCTGACGGCTTCGAAGCCTGACAGGACTATTGACATGCATCATTTCCAGTATGCCGGTGACGGTAACAATGGTAATACGAATCCTGCACCCGAGGTTCCGATGCTGGGTAAGTGGAGTGATGGTCTCTTGCATCCCGAAGCTATGGAGTTTGGCTATGACCTGACTGACCTGACTGCGGGTTATGACCGTAACAGGCCGCTGAAGTATTTCTTTATCATCAATACCAAGTCGTGGGCTGCCGGTGCGGGCAAGATTCTGGCTGCAAGCCTGATGGACTATGAGCATGATACTGAGGGTATTGAGACGCCGTTTGATTTTGGTGTGAATCCTGATATAGAGGTGCAGAATGCCGGTCAGCAGACTATTATCAGCGTCATCGTGCATGGTGCTGGGTACTATGCTCCTAATTCGCTGTCTCTCAAGAACGGCCGTCTGAGTTGGTCGGCTCCTGACCTGAGTAGCCATTCGGTTGTCAGGTATAACATCTACTATGACCAGTATAAGATTGCCGAGACGACTGAGCGTTACTATGATTTCGACCAGTCAACGGGGGATGCCCTGTACAGTGTGACTGCTGTTTATGAGGATGGTACGGAGTCGGCAAAGGTGAGCATTTCGACTCCTGTCGAGTCGCAGGGTGCGGATAACAAGGTTATTACGTTCAGCGGTGGTGGTTTCAGTATCCCGGATGTGTTTGCTTCGAAATATGCCAAGTGTACCATCGAGTTCTTGATCAAGCCTACGAAATTCTCGAACTATGACTGTATGGCTGGTCCTGGCTGGGGTACGTGGAATCAGCATTGTGATGCGAACGCCAAGTTTTATTGTGGATGGAATACGGGCAGCGACCGTATTACGAGTTCTTCGGCAATGACCATGGCTTGGCAGCATATGGCGATTGTGGTCAATGGCAATAAGCTGACCTTGTTCAGGAATGGTACGTCTGTGGGTTCGTTGACATCGAGCAATTTCTCGGGTATTGGCGGATTTGGCGAGTATGTGTTTACTAATGGCGGTAATGGTCAGTTTGCCAAGTATGACGAGATTCGTATATGGAGTACTACCCGTACGGCAACGGAGCTGAAGGGTGGCAATTCGGGGAAGGTGGAATATACCGGTGATATGTTGCCTGCTGAGTTGCTGGCGTATTACAAGGGTGATACTTTCCAGGGCGAGGATGGTAATACATATCTGCGTGACTGCGTGGGTGGACATCATGCAAGGTTACTGGATGATAACTATGCCGAGGAAATTGATAACAGTCTGGTGCTGAAGCTTCCTATGACGACAACGACAACGCTGAAAGTTAATAATCCTGGTACTGTGTATGCCAACTTGCCTGTAACGCTCAGCGCTACGCGCAGTTATAATGTGAAGAATATTTCGTGGACAATTCCTGAATTGGGTATCGAGAATCTGGAAACACGTGAGCCTAATGTTACGTTCACCCGCGAGGGTACGTTTGACGTGACTGTGAATGGTGTGAACTATGCGGGGCTTGAGAAGACGCATACTATACAGGTTACGGTTGTCAGGAACGAGGAGCCGGTGGATGCTACGTTCAGGGTTACGTCAACCCTTGTGAATGCTGGTGACCGTGTAAGCTTTATTCCGAACAGCGATCAGCCGGGTTGTTCGTACAAGTGGCATTTTGAGGGTGCTGAGGTCGAGGATGTCAACAGTACCAGTGCTGCGGCTACGTACAAGACTGCGGGTGTGAACACGGCTACGCTGACGGTGACTGCTCCTGATGGACGCAAGGCGAGCTCGAGTGTGGATATCACTGTGCGCAGGGTGGCTCCTGTTGCTGATTTCGAGGTGGATAACTCGATACTGAAGAAGGGTGAGAGTATCACTATGACCAGCACTAGCAAGTATGAGCCTACTGAGTTTGAATGGATTCTGGCCAACAACTCGGGTACGACTGTTATCAAGGGTGCGGGTGCTGAATATAGCTACACGCCTGAGGAGAGTGGTCGCTACAGTATTACGCTGAATGCTGCTAACGATGTGGGTCATAATAGTACGACCAAGGATAATGTCTTTGTCGTTGCAAATGATGACAGTAAGAATGGCTTGCTGTTTGGCGATGGCTACAAGACGGCGCGTGCGGATTTCAAGAGGCAGCCGATTGCTGTTGGAACTCAGGTTGCATATACGGTGGATTTCTGGGCAAATATCAACAAGCTGCAGAATTATTGTCTGGCAATGGGCAAGGAAGGTGTTTGGGAGATATATGCTGATGAGAATGGCTGTCTGTATCTGGAATCAAACGGCACTTTGGCTCAGTCAAGTGCTGGCTATATAATTCCGGGTGAGTGGCATAACTATTGTGTAAGGCATACGACAACGGGTACGGTAAGCTTCTATCGCGATGGTGTGATGTATGGTACTATGCAGACGGGTACGTATGCGGGCATGCCTGAGTGTTCGACGTTCTCAATCGGTACGTTGAGCGAGGATGGCGGCAACAAGTCAGGCAAGCCGTTTGTGGGTGCTATTGACGAACTTCGTTTCTGGGGCTCGTCTCTGACTGCTACGACTATGCAGAAGTATATAAACCGTCATCTTGACGATGCTGATGAACTGGTGGCAAAGACGGAGAAACTGCTGGCATACTATGACTTTAACCAGAGTGGTGGTACTGTCATTCCTGACCGTACGGGATTGGGTAATGACCTGACGCGTTACAACTTTGGTCCCGAGGGTGATGCGTGGGGCTTGAGCATGGGTGTCTTTACTCTTGATTTCACCAAGCCTGTTACCGAGGATGTCACGACCAAGAAGGTGTCTAACTACAAGCGTGCATTTGCGCGTAGCAACGAGGTTGTCAACAGTACGATTGCGGGGCGTTTCTACAAGATTACTGGGTGGACGCTGGAGAATACGACTGTCGATGGTGGTATTACAACTGGTGTACATGTGGATCTTAAAAAGAACAGTGACTTTACTTGCACCACTGGTTGGGATGACTTCGGAGACCTGACTAACCACAAGGCTTATCAGGTGGCTACGTTTGATCCGGGCTTCTATACGCTGACGGTGACTTTTGGACAGCATGGTGCTGCAGGTGACAGTTATCTGGTTGCTGCTGAGGGTGACCTGGGGCTTCCGGATGTGGATAAGCTGAACGAGGCTCTTGGCTACAATAGCCTGACGGGTGACGGTAGCAGTACGTGCTCGATGCAGTTCCTGGTGGACGAGACGAAGCAGATTTCATTCGGTGTATTGGTGGGCAGTATGTCGGGACGTAACATCTTTACAATACAGAAGTTCCAGATGAAGAAGTCTCCGGTCGAGGTGATTACTGGTATTGGTGATGTGAAGGCAGACGGAACGGATGTTGAGAATCGTGGCTTCTATGACTTGCAGGGACGCAGGTTGCAGAGTATTACTGCTCCTGGCTTGTACATAGTGAACGGTAAGAAGGTTATGATAAAGTGATGTAGATTTGTATATAGAAAATGAGAGGGCATCGTGGGTGATGTCCTCTCTTTTTTTTATATATGTGTCTGCTGGAAATCTTACATTACTATTTCGACCGGGCAGTGGTCGCTGCCCATTATCTCCTGGTGTATCGATGCTGACTGGATTTGGGGTATCAGCCGGTTGCTGACGATGAAGTAGTCAATGCGCCAGCCGACGTTCTTGCTGCGTGCACCCATGCGGTAACTCCACCACGAGTATTGGTCTTGTGCGTTTGGGTAAAAATGGCGGAATGTGTCTGTGAAGCCGCTGTCCAGCAACTGGGTCATCTTCTCGCGCTCGGCGTCGGTGAATCCTGCGCTCAGGTGGTTGGTCTTGGGATTCTTGAGGTCAATTTCCTGGTGTGCGACATTCAGGTCGCCGCAATAGATTACGGGTTTCGTGCTGTCCAGGTTTATCAGGTACTGGCGCAGGGCGTCTTCCCATTCCATACGGTAGGAAAGGCGTTTGGGCAGTTGCCCTTTTTCTTCGGCGTTCTGGCTGTTGGGGGTATAGCAGCAGACAAGGTGGAAATCTTGCATTTCGAGGGTGATGAGCCTGCCTTCCGTGTCGTGTTGGGGGATTCCCATGCCGTATGTTATGTTTAACGGTGTGTGACGGGTAAAGACGGCTGTGCCGCTGTAGCCTTTCTTTTCGGCGTAGTTCCAGTAGCTTTGATAACCGGGGAACTGCAGGTCTATCTGACCTGCCTGGAGTTTTGTTTCCTGTAGGCAGAAGATGTCTGCGTCCAGTGTGTTGAAGGTTTTTGCAAAATCTTTTCCTACGACGGCCCTGAGACCGTTTACATTCCACGAAATCAGTTTCATTGTGTGTATCTTGCTATTGATAATATGTATCCTTCCTCGAGGTGTTCTTCTGTCATGATCTTGATGTTGGTCAGATTCTGGGGCAGGAGTATGTCTTTTATGTTGTCGCGTATTCCTGTGCCTTGCAGTTTGAATACGGCTTCCTTTTGTGTCCAAAGGCGTGTGAATATGGTGTCGGATGTGCCTATCTGCTGCATCTCGTCGTCATTCATGCAGTATCTGGCTACGTGTTGGTTGTATCGCCCTAAGTCTTCGGCGTCAATTCCGACGGGTGTATTGCTCACGGCGCATGCAACAATGCTGTGGCAGTGGGTTATGTTGAAGTGGATGTGAGGATATTCTTGTAGTGACGGTTTGCCGTGTTCGTTTTCGACAAATGTGGGTAGGCCTGTAATTCCGTATTCCTGGTCAAGTGCTTCCAGAAGCAGGATGTACGACAGGGTGCACTGGGCTTGTCCGCTGAAGTGTTTGTAGCGCAATGCCTTGTCCCTGCGCCATTGCGGCAGGCGTTGGATGTCGCATTGCAGCTGTGCTTCAGTGTACGTCGTTAGTGAGTGTTTGAGATACAGCATTCTGCTCGGATTTGCGGAATTGGATGTTCAGGAACTTCTTTATATTGGTCTTGGGTATCTCGCTGTTGGCCGTACCTTTGATGTGGTCGATTTCCCACCAGAGCATTCCCAGTGCAAAGCAGAATGATACTATGTCGGACATCGGTATGCTCATCCAGACTCCTTGCTCGGCGTAGAACAGTGGCATTATGATAAGGAATGGGATAAGAAACAGCAGCTGGCGGCTGACGCTGAGGAAGATGCTCTTGCCTGCATGACCGATGCTTTGGAAGAAATTGCTGATTACCATCTGGCAGCCAACGATGGGAAAAACGCTTACGCAGATGCGGAACCCTTTGCTGCTTATGTCGATGAATTGGGTAGATTGTGGTTCGGATTTGTTGACAAACAGCCCGACAATGGGTTCGGGACAGAATACTCCGATACAGAATCCTATGGATGTGATGAGGGATGCTATGTAGATGGTGTATTTCAGGGTCTTCCATACGCGCTCGTTGTGTCGTGCTCCCCAGTTGTAGCCTACTATGGGTTGCATGCCTTGGTTTAGTCCCATTACTATCATGAGGAAGAGGAATACGATGCCGTTGACGATGCCGTATGCGCCTTTGGCAAGTCCGCCTCCGTATCTGGACATCTGGTTGTTGATGAGTCCGACGACAAGGCATGCGCAGATGTTCATCAGAAAGGGGGATAGACCTATGGTCAGGGTCTGACGGACAATGGTGGCGTCAAGTGCAAAGGTTCCGCGCTGAAAGTGTAATGCATGGTCTTTCCTGCTGAAGAGGGACAGTTCGACTGCAAGTGAAATTGTTTGCGATAGTATTGTGGCAATTGCAGCTCCGCGAATGCCCAGGTTGAACGTCCAGATGAACAGGGGGTCCATAATGGTGTTCAGGACAACGGTGAGTAGTGTGCATCTCATGGCTATGCGTGGGTGTCCTGCGGCACGCAGGACTGCGTTGAGGCCGAAGTAGCTGTGGCTTATGACATTGCCCAGGAGAATGACCTCCATGTAGTCACGGGCATATGATATGTCTTCCTGGCTGGCTCCGAACAGGTATAGCATGGGGTCCATGAAAAACCAGCACGCCAGGGTGAAGGTGAGACCGAGAATGATGTTCAGCGTAACGGTGTTTCCCAGCACGTGGTTGGCGATATCGTATTTCTTCTGTCCCAGGCGGACGCTTATGAGCGTACTGGCTCCGACGCCTATCATGGCGCCTACGGATATGCTGAGGTTCATAAATGGAAATGTGGTCGTGAGACCTTGGATTGCCAGTACGCCCACGCCTTGTCCGATGAAGAATCGGTCAACGAGGTTGTATAGGGAACTGGCTGTCATCGCAATGATGGCGGGCAGGGCATAGCTGATTAATAGTTTGCCAATGGGTTTCTGACCTAATTCGGTAGGTGCTTTCTGGGGCATGTATTACATGAAATGTCGCGTAAAATTATAGAAAATTGCCGAGAAATTTAGTGTATAATGCAAGAAAATGTACGCGCGTGGTCCAATTCTTTGAAAATGTTGCGCCAGTGTTGTGTTTTACAACCAGAAATTGTAACTTTGCCCACTGTAATGTGTTAAAATAAATATATAAATCAAACTAACAAAAATGAGTACACAAGCTGAAAAGATTCAGGAGTTGATTGAACTCCGTGCCAAGGCGCGTCTGGGCGGTGGCGAAAAGGCTATCGCCAAGCAGCATGAGAAGGGTAAGTACACTGCCCGTGAGCGTATTGCCATGTTGCTGGACGAGGGTAGTTTTGAGGAGATGGATATGTTTGTCCAGCATCGTTGTACCAACTTCGGTATGGAAAAGAAACATTATCTGGGTGATGGTGTCGTTACCGGCAGTGGTACGATAGACGGTCGTCTGGTGTATGTGTTTGCCCAGGACTTTACTGTCAGCGCAGGTTCGTTGAGCGAAATGCTTGCGAGCAAGATTTGTAAGGTGATGGATATTGCCATGAAGGTGGGTGCACCTGTAATTGGCCTGAATGATTCGGGCGGCGCACGTTTGCAGGAGGGAATTAATGCCCTGGCAGGTTATAGCGAGATATTCCAGCGTAATATTATGGCGAGTGGCGTGATTCCTCAGATAAGTGCTATAATGGGACCGTGTGCGGGTGGTGCCGTGTATAGTCCTGCTTTGACTGACTTTACCCTGATGGTCGAGAATACCAGCTATATGTTCCTGACGGGTCCCGGTCCGGTCAAGGCTGTTTTGGGCGAGGTGGTTACCCAGGAGCAACTGGGCGGTGCCAGTGTTCATTCTACCAAGAGCGGCGTAACTCATTTTACCGCAAGTACCGAGGAGGAGGCCATAGCCTTGATTAAGAAGCTGATGAGCTATATCCCTCAGAACAATCTGGAAAAGACTCCTTTGGTTCCTTGTGACGATCCGATTGACCGTAAGGAAGATTTCCTGAACGAGATTCTGCCGGATAATCCTAATAAGCCTTATGACATGTATCAGGTCATTGCCGCTATAGTGGATAATGGCGAGTTTATGGAGGTTCAGCCTCGTTTCGCCAAGAATATTATCATCGGTTTTGCCCGTTTCAATGGCGAGAGTGTAGGTGTCGTGGCAAATCAGCCTCAGCAGTTGGCGGGTGTGTTGGATTGCAATGCCAGCCGCAAGGCTGCACGTTTCGTGCGTTTCTGTGACTCGTTTAATATTCCTATCGTAACATTGGTTGACGTTCCGGGTTTCTTGCCTGGTACGGGTCAGGAGTACAATGCCGTTATCCTGCATGGCGCCAAGTTGCTGTATGCTTATGGCGAGGCTACTGTACCAAAGGTGACGGTGACTTTGCGTAAGAGCTATGGCGGCAGTCATATTGTGATGTCTTGCAAGCAGTTGCGCGGTGATGCCAACTATGCATGGCCCAGTGCCGAGATTGCCGTGATGGGTGCAAGCGGTGCAGCTACCGTGTTGTATGCCAAGGAGGTGAAGGCCCTGAAGACGGAGGGCAAGGACCAGGAGGCAAAGCAGTATATTGATGAAAAGGTTGCTGAGTACGAGAATTTGTTCTCGAACCCATATCAGGCTGCCAAGTATGGCTATATCGATGATGTGATAGAGCCTCGTAATACTCGTTTCCGCATTATCCGTGCCTTGGCTCAGTTACAGAACAAGAAACTGACCAACCCGGCTAAGAAGCATGGTAATATTCCTTTGTAGGCTAATAAAGAACAGACAGCTATGAATTTTCTTACAATAACAACAGATACATGGATGATGGCCGGATTCAGTATTTTTGTGGTCCTGGGTATCCTGATACTGCTGGTCGTGGTACTGAAGATATTCAGCGCTATTGCCAGCTTGGGTCATATCAAGCGTTCTCCGCGTGTTCTGAACGTGAACGAGGCTCCGGCACATCCCTTGGCTGCAGGCGAACCTGATTCCAGCCCGGAAGATGAGCGTCTGGCAGCTGTGGCAATGGCAATACACCTGTACCTCAGCAATCAGCATGACGAGGAAAGCGGGGTCTTGACCATTCCTATGCATGACTTGCTGGGAGGCTGGCATGAAGAGCTGAACAAGAGACTTTAATCTTACTTATTACATGGATAATATTTGAACAAAGAAATGAAAGAATATAAATTCAAAATCGGTGAAAAGGATTATGCTGCTACCGTGTCCGAACGCGAGGATGGTACACTGGAGGTTACAGTAGATGGCAAGATTTATAACGTTGAACTGCCTGAGCGCAAGAAAGCTCCTGCTCCGGTAGTTAAGCCTGCTGTGGTTCAGGCTGCTCCTGTCGCTTCGGCTCCCGTTGCGGCCAAACCTGCCAACAGTGCTGGCTCTAACGCCGTGATTGCTCCGCTGAATGGCAAGATAACACAGATATTGGTCAAGGTCGGTGATACAATTGCAGCCGGTGATACTGTTTGTATGCTGGAGGCAATGAAAATGGAGAATAGTATTACAGCTGAGTTTGGCGGTACGGTGAAGACTGTCTTGGTGAACGTCGGTGATCAGGTTGATGGTGGCCAGGCTTTGGTGGAACTGGCATAAATTAAAGTCGTAACTGATAATTATGAGAAATATCAAGTTTTTTGTCATTATGGCATTGCTCATGGTGGTGTCTGTGCCTGGTATGGCTATGGGGTTTGACCCTGCGGATGCTTTGGCAAAATTCACGGGTGACATGGGTATATCCTTTTTCTTTACCGGCGATGGTTGGAAGAATGCCGTGATGATTGCTGTTGGCTGCTATTTGTTGTGGCTGGCCATAAAGAAGGAGTATGAGCCGTTGTTGCTCTTGCCTATTGCCTTTGGCATGATTCTGACAAATCTGCCGGGTGCCGGTATGTTCCATAGCGAGTTGTGGAATGAGTTTTTGGACGAGAGTAGTGTTCATCATCATGACTATGGCTTTATCATGAGCCATGGGGGATTGCTGGATATCTTGTACATTGGCGTCAAGGCTGGTGTGTATCCTTGTCTGATATTCCTGGGTGTAGGCGCAATGACTGATTTTGGACCGCTGATAGCAAATCCCAAGAGCTTGTTGCTTGGTGCTGCTGCACAGATTGGTATATTTGTAACGTTCCTTGTAACACAGTGGGACTTTACGATTCCGTTTACTGACATCGTTCCGTTTACATTTACTGACAAGCAGGCTGCTTCCATCGGTATTATTGGCGGTGCGGACGGTCCTACGGCAATCTTCCTGACTACCAAGCTGGCTCCTGAGCTGCTTGGCCCTATTGCAGTGGCTGCGTACAGCTATATGGCCTTAGTTCCGGTTATCCAGCCGCCTATCATGCGTTTGCTGACTAGCAAGAACGAGCGTATGATACGTATGGCTCAGTTGCGTACTGTGACCAAGCAGGAGAAGATTATCTTCCCGATTATCGTTGCGATAGTGGTGAGCCTTATCTTGCCGAGTGCGGCTCCCCTGATAGGGTGTCTGATGCTGGGTAACCTGATGAAGGAGAGCGGTGTGGTCGAGCGCCTGAGCAAGTGTGTACAGAACGAGCTGAACAATATTGTAGTAATTTTCCTGGGTGTTACCGTAGGGGCTACTGCCACTGCTTCTGCATTCCTGAATATCCAGACAATCAGTATATTGGTTGTAGGTATCGTTGCTTTTGCATGCGGAAGCGCAGGTGGCATCCTTATGGCTAAGTTTATGAACTTGTTCTTGAAGGAGAAGATAAATCCGCTGATAGGTTCGGCTGGTGTCAGTGCTGTTCCAATGGCAGCTCGTGTAAGCCAGGTTGAAGGACAGAAGGCTGATCCGCGTAACTTCCTGCTGATGCATGCAATGGGACCTAACGTTGCAGGTGTCATAGGTTCGGCAGTCGCTGCCGGTATTTTGCTCAGCTTCCTGGGATAAATTTCTCATAAGAATGGAGACAGTAACCTTATATGAATTGAATGGCAGGATTCGTGGTATCGTGGAGGATGCCATGAATGAGACTTATTGGGTTCATGGTGAACTGTCTGAAGGCAGGCAGGGTCCTGGCGGACATTTTTATGGTGAACTGATAGAACGTGACGAGGAGTCGGATACTGTTGTTGCGCGTGCCAGAATCAATATCTGGGCGCGTACATACAGTATCCTGTCGCTTCGTTTCCAGGATGAAACGGGACAGAAATTGCGACCGGGAATGAAGCTCCTGGTAAAGGCCAGGGTGTCGTTTCATGAGGCTTACGGCTATGCTCTTACAATATTGGATATAGATGGAAGATATACATTGGGTGATCTGGAACGTAGGCGTCAGGAGATATTGCGTCAGTTGGAGAAGGACGGAATCATAAATGACAACAGGACGTTGCCTCTTCCTGCCTTGTTGTGTCGCATAGCAATCGTCTCGAGTCCCAATGCTGCCGGCTATGGCGATTTCTGTAATCAGTTGAAGGGCAATGAGTATGGTTTTGCATTCCAGAGCAGGTTATATCCTGCCATTATGCAGGGACAGCAGGCTTCTGACAGTATCATCGGGGCCTTGCAGCGTATATTAGAGGATAATGTAGTACTGACGGAGAATGGATCGGAGCCGTTTGACATTGTGGTTATTATCCGTGGCGGTGGTGCCGTAACGGATTTGTGTGGATTTGATTCATACCCTTTGGCGGCTTGTATTGCCCAGTATCCTGTTCCGGTAATTGTGGGTATCGGACATGAACGGGACAAGACTGTGCTGGACTTTGTCTCGCACAGTAGCGTGAAGACTCCAACGGCAGCAGCTGCATTCATTATAGATCATCAGGCCGAGGTACTGGCTCATTTGCAGGATTTGGCAGTGCGTATTCCGCAGATGGCACGTATGTTCGTTGACAGTGAAAAACAGCGTGTTCACCGGATAGCTTCGTTGTTGCCTGTTGCGATAGGTCGCTTGCACGAAAGGCTTAAACACCGTCTGGATATGCTGGAACAGAGAATCCTGGCCCTGAATCCTGAGGTTCTGTTGAAGCGAGGTTACAGTATAACGAAGATGGGGGATAAGGTTCTGCATAGTGTTGAGCAGGTTAATGACGGTGACGTAATTACAACTCGTCTGGAACATGGAGAGATTTTTTCAAAGGTAATATGCCGACAAGGTTGAATGTGTGTTGTAATATGAAGTACGAGGAAGCTATACAAAAGTTGGAGACCATTGCGCGGAATATGGAAAATGGTGAAATGGGTGTTGGTGAACTGGCAGATAATATAACCGAGGCGAAGAGGTTGATTGCCTTTTGCCGTACGCAGTTAACTCGTGTTGACGAGAAGATTGAAAAGATTCTTTCCAGTTTGGAATAATTACATATACTTGTATGATGAGGCGTATTTGTTTATTTTGGCTTTTTACAATTGCTATTTCTGTTGTCTGCGGTGCTTCGGCTTTTGCCCAGTCATTCGATGCTGACAAATTTTATTATTTACAGTTCGTAAGTGGACAGAATGTCGTAACTGCCATGGGCGAAGGAGGTGTGTGCGAAACTCATCCGGCAGATCCTTCCAAGACGGATAATCAGTTGTGGAGGATTACAGGGGGGAAATCTTCCGGATACCAGTTCGTGTCGCGTTCGGGCTTGAAGCTGTATGCGAACTCGACGGCGAGTCTCGGAACCTTCAGTGCATCGTCAACTGCCGGCAGTAATGTGTATTTTACAGTCGAGTCGTATGGAACAGGTGGGCAGTTTGTCGTGTATCCAAAGGGGGCGTCCAGTGTCTGGATGAATCAGCTGGGCGGTGTTGGCATAGGTCACCAGGTGGGATTGTGGAATCATAAGGATGATAATTGCCCTGTGTACATAATATCCGAGGCGGAATATGACGAGTTGAATAATCCTGATCCGGCAATATCGTTAATACCGCGCCCTAGTAGCATCAAGAGGGTTGTAGGTACGGTGCCGGAAGATACGGAAATCTCGTATCTTACGGACACGAAACTGGCAGTTGAGGAATATAGACTGAATATTTCCAGTAACGGGATAACAATAACTACCAGACCAACAGGGGAAGGAGACGGTTTTAATAAGGGAATTATCAACGCGCAGCAGACTTTGCGCCAGTTGCGTTTGTTATCTTCGGATGGTACGTTGCCATGCGTGGAAATCAAGGATAAACCGCGTTTTGGCTATCGTGGCTTGATGTTGGATATTGCCCGTCATTTCTTTGACAAGGAGGCGGTCAAGAAACTGATTGATGCAATGGCAGTTTATCATTTCAGTGTTCTGCACTGGCACTTGACGGATGACCAGGGCTGGCGTGTTGAGATTCCGGAGTATCCGAGACTGACTGAGATAGGTGCCGTACGTGAGGCTAGTTTTTGTGTGCCTTCAAATCCGACATTCTATGATGATACGGAATATGGTCGTGGAATGTTCTACACACTGGATGACTTGCGGGAGGTGGTTTTGTATGCGCAAGAGCGTGGCATAGAGATAATCCCCGAATATGATTTGCCTGGGCATAATGTTGCTGCAATAGCCTCTTATCCCGAGTTGTTTGCTTGTTCTAAAACTCCGATGGAGGGTTCGGAATTCAAGGTCAGGGTAAACGGTGGTATATCCAAGGATGTGCTTAATGTAGGCAAAACCGAGGTTATGGATTTTATGAAGTGTGTCCTTGGTCACTTGGCTGAGGTATTTCCTTCAAAATATATTCATCTTGGCGGTGATGAGTGCCCAACTAATGCATGGCAGAATTGCCCCGAGGTTCAGGCTTTGATTAAAAGGGAGGGTTTAGGCAGTGTGAATGACGTACAGCCATGGTTGCTTGAACAGCTTGGCAAGTGGCTTGACGCAGAGTATGGCAAAACTGTTATTTGCTGGGATGAGTTGCTTTCGCATTGGCCGGCAACGAATACGGTAAAACCGGTGATAATGGCATGGAATGCCGGTAATTACACGCAGCAGGCTGCAAATAAGGGATTCAAGAGCATATATGTCCCATACCAAAAACTGTATTTGGACTTTATGCAGGAGTTGCCGGAAAACTGTTATTTTGATGAACCTTATTACGGGGGATGGTCCGAGACAAATGTAAATACGTTGGACGAGGTTTATAATGCAAACCCGACAGATGGTACAAATGCCCCTGATATGGTGCTTGGACCGCAAGGCAATCTGTGGACGGAAACATGTACCGAGGTGGCTGAGATGCACCATTGCTTCTTCCCGCGTGCCCTGGCTTTGAGCGAAGTGGCATGGAGCAGTAGCGATGGTAAGAATTACAGTAATTTCCTGGCTCGTATGCAAAATCATGCACGGGTATTGGATAAACTGGGTGTTGGGTATGCCAAGCACCATTTTCGGATAGAGAAGAATGATGAATCCGAACGGCAACGTCTGCTAGCAGAAGTCAGACCAGGTGAAACCGGACATCCGTCTCAAGATGCCGTGGATGCATTGCGCAATGCAGATGCAGATGGCTTGTCGGATGCTATTGCGGCTTTCAAGGTTGCAGACGTGGCATTGCCCGAAGCTGGCAAGTACTACGAAATCCAGTCGGCCAGTACGTACTACAAGGCACACTATAATGGTGCTACCATTTATAAGAATTCGGAAACGGCACGGATCCACTATACACAGCAGTATAATTGTGATGAACTATGGAAGTTTGCACCCTCGTCAACAGCGGGCAAATACTCTGTTACAAATCTTGTAAACAGAAATCTGCGTGTGTCTGGTTCATCTTTGTTCACCGTTTCCAAGGCAACTGTGGCAAATAGTAAATATGATTATGTTCCTGGTGTGTTGAACATCATTTACGGTTCTATGCCGTTTTATGCAAATGCTGACGGAACAGCTGCTCACATAAAGGCCAGTAATGAAACTAAAATGATAAATTACCCCGGTTCGTGGAGAATTGTCGAGGTTAAGGATTTTACCAGGTATCTTCAGAAAGTACTGGATCAGCTGGGTTCCCTTCCAGACAAGGACGTCTTGTCTTATGGCGATATCCTGGTTGAGAGGGGGAATGTTACCAAGCATGAATACGATTTGTATCTGCAGACGCAGAGAACAGGTAATGTACCTCAGGAGCTAAAGGATCTGGTAACTGGCATATATGATATTCCTGCGGACATTGTCGAATCCGTTAATGCGGTCTATGACCTGAACGGACGTCGCATCAGTTCGACCATAAGTGCATTGCCTCATGGTATATATATAATAAATGGAAAAAAAGTAATAAGGTAAATAGTTTAATTATGAGTGAAATTGATTGGAGCAGCCTGTCTTTTGGCTACATGAAAACAGATTACAACGTACGCTGTTACTATCGTAATGGCAAATGGGGTGAGGTAGAAACATGCAGCGAGGAAACAATTCCTCTGCACATGGCTGCAACTTGTCTGCATTATGGCCAGGAGGCATTCGAGGGGCTGAAGGCTTACCGTTGCCCTGACGGTAAGGTGCGTGTTTTCCGCAGTGACGAAAATGCAGCTCGTCTGCAGAGCACTTGCCGGGGAATTATGATGCCGGAAATCTCCACACAATTATTCAATGATATGGTCGATAGGGTAGTGCGTTTGAACGAACGCTTCATTCCGCCATACGAAAGCGGTGCGACACTCTATATCCGTCCATTGTTAATCGGTACCAGCGCACAGGTCGGCGTACATCCTGCCAGCGAATATCTGTTTGTTATATTCGTAACGCCGGTAGGACCTTATTTCAAGGGCGGGTTCAGTACCAATCCTTATGTTATTATACGCGAATACGATCGCAGTGCTCCGTTGGGAACAGGTATATATAAGGTAGGTGGCAATTATGCAGCAAGCCTGCGTGCCAACAAGATGGCTCATGATTTAGGCTACAGCTGCGAATTCTATCTTGATGCCAAGGAGAAGAAATATATGGACGAGTGTGGTGCAGCCAATTTCTTCGGAATAAAAGACAATACTTACGTTACTCCCAAGAGTACCAGTATATTGCCATCAATAACAAACAAGAGTCTCATGCAGCTTGCACAGGATCTTGGTCTGAAGGTTGAGCGTCGTCAGATTCCTGAGGAGGAACTGGCCACGTTCGAGGAAGCTGGTGCATGTGGTACTGCCGCTGTAATTTCGCCTATAGAACGTATTGATGACCTTGACACCAAGCAGAGCTTTGTCTTCAGCAAGGACGGAAAGCCAGGTCCGATATGTACAAAACTGTATAACAAATTACGTAATATCCAATATGGGATAGAGCCCGACATACACAACTGGACTCGTGTTGTGATAGAGTAATTCAGTCTTCGAGGTCAACCCATTCGATGTCATCGTCATCCAGATCCTCAATGTCCTGAATGTCATCGATAGTAATGGGTTGATCTTCGCCTTCGTATTCCAGTTCCTGTTGTAATCTTCCCAAATCTTTGTTGCGGTGGACGATGCTTTCCTCCTGGGTGATCGATGCAATCTTGTTGCTTTCACTGTTGAGGGCTGTCCACAGAATGTCTTTCAGTTCGGTAAGTCCTTTCTGTGCAACAGCACTGATGAAGATAACAGGAAGGTCTTGCGGCAGGTCTTGACTGAGCATCTGTACAAGCTCCTCGTCCAGCAAGTCACTCTTGGTTACAGCCAGTACACGTTGCTTGTCCATAAGTTGCGGATTAAAATTGCAGACTTCATTTAGGAGAATCTCATATTCCCTTCTGATGTCGTCAGTATCACCCGGAACCATGAACAGTAGAAGTGAGTTTCGTTCAATATGTCTGAGGAATCTGAGTCCTAGGCCTTTGCCATCGCTTGCTCCTTCTATAATTCCCGGAATGTCGGCCATTACAAAGGACTGCCCGTTGCGGTATGAAACTATGCCTAATGAAGGTTCCATCGTAGTAAACGGGTAACCTGCAATTTTGGGCCTGGCACTGGACAGTGCGCTCAGCAAAGTGCTTTTGCCGGCATTAGGGAATCCTACGAGTCCTACGTCTGCAAGGAGCTTCAATTCCATGATTACCGTCATCTCCTGCATTGGTTCTCCAGGTTGGGCGTATCGCGGAGCCTGATTGGTAGCTGTTGCAAAATGTCTGTTGCCCAATCCTCCACGTCCGCCTTTAAGCAAAGTCACAATTTGACCGTCCTTGGTCACATCACAAATATATTCGCCCGTTTCTGCATTATAAACGACGGTTCCGCACGGTACGTCAATGTACCTGTCTTCTCCGTCAGCACCTGTGCTGCCGTTTTTGCCTCCGTTTCCGCCGTGTGTGGCAAAGATGTGGCGGTCATACCTGAGATGAAGTAGGGTCCAGTAATTATGGTTTCCGCGCAGATAGATGTTTCCACCACGTCCTCCATCGCCTCCGTCCGGACCTCCGTTTGGCGCGTATTTTGCTCTATGCATGTGCATAGAACCCCTGCCGCCCTTGCCCGAGCGACAGATGATTTTTACGTAGTCAACGAAATTACTTTCTGCCATTCAGGTTAAAGTGTGTCCAGAAATGTAAAAATCTCGCTGAGCATCAAATCCTTGTCGCCTTTCCATGTAAATGTATGGCGTATGCCTTCTTTCCCGAACCACTCGGCAAGAGGTTCTGTCTGTGCATGATATACAGCAAAGCGTGCCTTTATAGTCTCTTCATTGTCATCAGCGCGACCTTGTTCTACGGCACGGTTCAGCAGACGCTTCAGCAACGTATCCTCATCAACGACCAGTTCAATCATTACTCCCAAGTCGTGCTTTCGTTCTGCCAGCATTTTCTTTAAGGCTTCGGCCTGTGGAATTGTTCGTGGGAAACCGTCAAAGATGACCCCCTGTCCTTCTGGCATGGCATCGTAGGTATCTGCCAGGATGTCAATCATCAGACTGTCAGGCAACAACTGCCCTTTGTCGATGTAAGACTTTGCGGTCTTGCCAAGTTCTGTCCCTGCCTGGATTTGTGCACGCAGTACATCACCTGTGCTAATGTGCCCCATACCATACTTCTTTACAATCTCGTCGCTATAGGTGCCTTTACCAGAACCCGGTGCACCAAAAATGATTATATTCTTCATTGTCGTATAGTTCTTTGTTGTGTCTTTAGCTTTTCAGTACCCATACATCCTCAAGGTTGCGGCCGTAACCATCATAGTCCAGTCCATAGCCTATGATAAAGTCATTAGGTATGCCCATAGCAGTATAGCGTATGTCCAAATCGATCTTCAGGTTCTCAGGCTTGACAAAGAAAGTGCATATTTCCATACTTTTGGGATTATGCCCTTTCAGCGTTTCAAGCATATGTGCCATAGTTACCCCACTGTCAACAATATCCTCGACGATGATGACATCGCGGCCTTCAATAGACTTGTTCAGACCTATGATTTCGTTCACGGTGCCAGTACTGCTTACGCCTTCGTAGGATGACATTTTTACAAATGTGATTTCGCAGGGGATGTTGATCTCACGCAGCAAATCAGCTGCAAACATGAACGAACCATTCAGGATAGCCAGAAACAAAGGTGTCTTGCCTTCATAGTCCCTGTTTATCTCATTTGCAACCCTTCGAACCTCATTTGCGATGTCATCGGCGGGAATCATTGGTACGAATTCCTTGTCCAGGACTTTTATGCTTTTCATTGTCGGGAATTTAATGTATTTTTCACAAAGATAAGAAATTTAGTTAAGAGTTGTTGGTTCTGCGTTATGAGTTTTTTGCCGTTTGGTGCAAATTTTGTAAATTTGTGTTCGAAAAACAAGTAAAATAATAATTCATAAGCTATGCGAAACATTTTACTGGCGGTTTTTATTGCATTTTCTGCAATGGGCGTAATGGCTCAGTCAGAGATTGAACCGTTTGTTCCCGGCGTCACTGCGGACGGTGTCAGATATTTTCTTCCGCGTACCGCATTTCGTGTCGTATTTGTTGTCGAGAAGACGGTAACAATACCGGGTGACTTAAATAAATATGCGTACAAGTATCTTCATTTGCAGAATGTTCCTACAAAGATGACTACGGAATACAGGATAAAAAGCATAGTACTTCAGCCGTATGGTATTCCTGACAAGACCAAGGCATATAATATTAAACTCAAGAACCGCACTGTTGCCCCTATGCTCAGCCTTAGCCGTGACGGTGTTTTGATGGGTGTAAATGCCGATGTGACCGAGGATGTCCTTCCACCGCTGCCAGAGGCGGTTCCGGCTCCTGCTTTGCTTGATGCCCGCAAGTATATGAGTCAGGAGATGCTTATGGCATCGAGTACAGCTAAACTGGCAGAACTGGTTGCCGAGGAAATATATGATATTAGGAGCAGCCGCAATGATTTGGTGCGAGGAGAGGCTGACAATACTCCCAAAGACGGTGAACAACTTCAATTAATGCTTAATAATCTTGATAATCAGGATGCGGCATTAAGTGCAATGTTCTCTGGCCAGACATGCAAGAGTACCGAGGTGTACCATATGCAACTTAATCCCAGTTCGCCGGTTGACAAGATGCTTTTGTGCCGTTTTTCCAAATTCTTTGGACTGGTTGGCAGTGATGATCTGAGCGGTGAACCTGTTTATGTCAGTATAAAAAGAGCCGATAGTATGCCCGATTCTGCCGCAGTTGCTGCAAATCAGGAGAAAAAACGCCAGCAAGGAATATTCTGTAATGTGCCTGTTCCTGCTACATTTACCATATTTGATGCATCGCGGCAGTATCTCAGTACCACCATTCCAGTAGCGCAGTTCGGTACTACAGATATTCTGGGCTCCTCGTATTTTGACAAGAATGCCACGACGGCTGTAGTATTCCATCAGTACACTGGCGGTGTCAAGGAAATCAGGAAATAATGCTTATTCATAATCTGCACCCACGTGTTCTGGCATTTACGACAGGACGGAACGAAGACTTGTCCTTGAAGGATGCAGATGATATTGTTGCAACAAACACCATTCCGCAACAATTGCGCGAATTAGGCTGGGGGATTGACGGCTTTCTCCCGTTGGCACTGCCAAGGCAGACGCATACGTCAAATGTCGTATGGGCGTCTTGCCCTGGTCGCGAACCGGAGACTGACGCCGTTATTACCGATATTCCCGGCTTGTGCGTATGTGTCAAGACCGCAGATTGTATTCCTGTGCTGTTATACGACCCAGTCAGCAATGTCGTTGCCTCGGTTCATGCAGGATGGAAAGGAACTGTCCGGTACATAGTGCGTAATACTATTGATATGATGATTGGTCGCGGAACCAATCCTGCAGACTTGATTGCCGTTATCGCACCTGGAATTAGCCAGAATAGTTTCGAGGTAGGTGATGAAGTTTATGACAGGTTCCTTCAATCCGGCTTCCCCATGGATAGGATAGCCAGGCGTTATTCTTCAGGTATCTTGAAATCACCCATCTGTAATAGTAAGTGGCACATCGATCTCTGGGAGGCGAACAGATGGGTGTTGGAACAGTGTGGTGTCAGCAATATCAGTATATCAGGCATAGACACATATACAAACCAGGAGTATTACAGTGCACGCCGCGAAACAATCAATACCGGCCGTAATTTCAACGGGATAATGATATTGTGAATTTCAATTCATAATTTTTCTAATTCCCATTTTCCTTGGAGACAAACATACATTGTAACCCTCGGAACAGTAGCATGGGATCAGTCGTGATAATATCCTGTAAATCCTGAGGCAGGGCAATTGCATCCCCACCGGTCAGGAATACCTTGAGTTGCGGATACTGTTTCAGAACAGTACGTATATATCCCTCAATTTCCCAAAGTACACCATTGACGGCCCCTCCGCGCATGCATGTTTCCGTATTATATCCGATGACAGGCGATGGCCCTTGTGCGGACAACAACGGGAGGGCTGCTGTGTAGTTATGCATGGCCTCAAGTCTGAGCCTTATTCCGGGAGATATTGTTCCTCCCAGGATTTCAGCCTGTCCATTCTTAATTGACAGTAAATCATAGGTAATGCATGTTCCTGCATCAATAACCAGGACAGTACCCGTATATGACTTAGGAAATGCACACGTGCAAGCGATGTCTGCCGCCAGTCTGTCCACACCATATCCTTCCGGTATGTCAGGGATAAAACGCCGAGCCTCTGGACTGTCTGTTGTCAGCCGTGAAACCTTGTGCCCGTGTAAAAGATTCTCTATTTCGGGATGCGAGGGACCTACGCTGCATATGACAATGTCATCACTCGGACTGATACCCTCAGTGATTTTGTCGCAGGGATACAATTGCCCGTCCTTGCACAGGCACGTCTTTACGCGTGTGTTTCCAATATCAATCAGCAGCATTATTCCTTAATCTTGACCATTGCACTCACTGCAAATGTTACCAGACAGCATGCCATTACCCACCAGAAGAAATTGACAAATCCGAATTGATCGGCAATCCAACCGGCAAACATTCCCGGAATCATCATGCCCAACGCCTGGAATGCAGTGCATATACTGAATACCGAAGTGCTCTTTTCGCCTTTGGCAAAGTACACGAGAAACAGCATATACGCACTGAATCCGAAACCATAGCCAAACTGCTCGACGAAAACACACGAATTTATTGTCCAGATATTGTCTGGCTGGCAAATACTCAGGTAAATGTAAACAGCGTCAGGTAACGATATAGCCATTATCATTGGCCACCACCAGCGTTTAAGGCCATTCCTGCTGACTAACCATCCGCCAATAATTCCACCAGCCAAAAGTCCTATGACACCCAATGTGCCATAGGCAAAACCTACAGTTGCCGTCTCCAGACCCAGGCCGCCATCGTTTAATGAACGTAGCATGAACGGCTGCGCCATTTTTGCCAGTTGTGCCTCGGGAAAGCGGAACAATAGCATGAACAGTATTGCCGGAACTATGTTGGGTTTCGAGAAGAAGGTTCGCAATGTACCTGCAAACGCATTTATCACATCCTCTTTTTCGACAACAGATTCAGTAGGTCTGGCAAGTGCGACCCCGTGCCATACAGACAGCATAATCATTATGACAGCCAGTAATCCCATTGTTATACTCCATGCCAGTGGAACATTGTAGCGTTTTTCCAGATAACCGGCAAGAATTACCAGAACACCTTGACAGAAAATGCTTCCTATACGGTAAAATGTACTGCGCCATCCGACATACAATGCCTGTTCCTTTTCATTTAGCCCCAAGATATAGAAACCGTCTGCTGCAATGTCATGTGTGGCACTGCTGAAAGCCATGAGCCAAAAGAGAGCCAAAGACAACTTCAGCCATATGGCAGTCTGCAGGGTCAGTGCAACTCCAGCCAGCGAGGCTCCTATCAGAATTTGCATTGCCAATATCCACCAGCGCTTTGTTTTAGCAGCGTCTATCAGTGGGCTCCACAGCGGTTTTATCACCCACGGCAGATAAAGCCATGATGTATATAAGGCCAATTCGGTGTTGGTCAGCCCCATGTTTGTGTACATGATAACAGACAAAGTCATTACTGCCATATAGGGCAGGGCCTCGGCAAAATACAATGTTGGAACCCAACTTACAGGTTTGTTTGAAATCATAGCAATCATGTACTGAATAATACTACTTAATATATTATTTTATTTGAATAATCATGGATTCCCTTTATAATCACCCATCCTAACGGAGCTGTCAAGGTGTCAATCAGGTAATATGTCCTATAGTCCAGATGCTCCAGGATAAACCCGCTTGCAGCAAGCGGAAGCACCATGCACAGGCTGACGATGGGAATATACAACAGATAGACCGTATTCCTGTACCTCTCTCCCGAAATATTACGGACATATTCCAGGCAGACATTCAGCCCGAAACCGAACAACAACTGTGCCTGGAACGTGTAAACACACAGCGAAGCCAGATTGTCGGGATGCGAATAGCTCATAATCAGGTACAACAATGGAGATAGTCCTAAAGATATGGTCATTGGCCAGCGCACTTTGTCCTCTCCCAAGTTGTTTCGTAACCACCTTCCTGCACTTATACCAAAGAGAAACGCAATAACCCCGATAGTTCCCTGTGCAAAGCCCACCTCCTGCAATGTACATCCCAATCCTCCATTCGCACTCTTGTCCAGAAAGAATATGGTGCGTGTGTAGAACATCAGGCTCTGCGGCAACAACATCAGGAACAGGGTCAGGACATCACGCCACCACATCGGACGGCGGCGTATTCGTTCGATAACATGGTATTCAGCCTTAAATGAACCGCTCACAGAATTTGACGATACCGAATCCTCACCGAAGGGCCTTTCCAAAATCAGGAGGTGCAGCAATGTAAATAGCAGCAGAACGCCAGTTACCAAGAAACATCCTAGACTCCAGGAATATGATATGGATTTCTGCCTGAAATAAATTTGCAATACACCGACACTCATAATCATAAGTCCATAAGTAAGCACCACAGCCATCTGCGACGCCAATATCTTTATCCCACGGATACTGTCCTGTTCTGCCGGCCGTAGCATACGTTCATAGTATGTCCGAGCAAGCAATTCGTGCCATGCACAAAGGAGACTGACGACAAACAGGCATGCAAGCGTCCACAACCTTCCATGCGGCAAGGTGAAGGCCAATGTGCCCAATGCAATTGTCAGCAAAGCCTCGTCAAGCTGTATGAAACGCCTGTAATGACCTGCACGCCGTACATAACTTCGAACCCATGATTTCATAACCCATGGGATGAATAGCAATGCAGCAAACAAGGTTGATTCCCATACAGGAGTCCGCATTTGCAGGAACATTAGCAGGGAAACGAAAGTCACCATGGCCGATGGAATCTCCTCGGCTGCGAAAAGGGTGGCCGTCCAGACTTTAATATGACCTGGCGACAAGGACACGTGCTACACTCGGTTTGCCACTTACCATGTCCACACCGGCAGTCTGTTCAAATCCAAATGGGATACAGCGTATAGTAGCCTGTGTTTCCTCTTTGATCTTGGCCTCGGTCTCGGCGGTACCGTCCCAATGGCACAGGAAGAATCCGCCGTCCTTTACACGCTCCTTGAATTCCTCGTAATTGTCACACTCATATATGTGTGCGTCTCGGAAATCCTTGGCCTTCTTGAAGATATTGGCCTGTATTTCATCCAGTAAATTCTTGATATGCTCTTCAATACCATCAACTGGAACATTAGTTTTTTCAAGATTATCCCGACGCATGATTTCTACAAGTCCCTGCTCCAAGTCCCTGGCACCCAATACCAGACGTACAGGCACACCCTTCAGCTCATAGTCGGCAAACTTGAACCCGGGGCGCTTATTGTCGGCATTGTCATATTTGACACTGATACCCATTGCACGCAGATTCTTTACAATCGCCTCCGCCTTCTCGTTCAGCATGGGCATTTGATCTGCCTTGCCTATAGGAATGATGACCACTTGAATCGGAGCCAATGCAGGAGGCAGAACCAGACCGTTGTCATCCGAATGAGTCATAATCAGAGCACCCATCAAACGTGTACTTACACCCCATGAGGTTGCCCAGGCATACTCCATCTTGTTCTCTTTGTTCAGGAACTGTACATCAAATGCCTTGCCGAAATTCTGCCCCAGGAAATGCGACGTACCAGATTGCAGAGCCTTTCCGTCCTGCATCATGGCCTCAATCGTATATGTGTCCAGGGCACCAGCAAAACGTTCCGTTTCACTCTTCACACCCTGCACTACAGGAACAGCCATGTAGTTTTCCGCAAAGTCTGCATACACCTTCAGCATCTGCTGTGCGCGTGCCTCAGCCTCTTCCTTAGTCGCATGTGCTGTGTGCCCCTCCTGCCACAGAAACTCAGCCGTACGCAGAAACAGACGTGTGCGCATCTCCCATCGCATTACGTTGCACCACTGGTTGACCAGCAGAGGCAGGTCGCGGTACGAGTGAATCCAGTTCTTGAATGTGTTCCATATTATTGTTTCGGATGTAGGACGTATAATCAGTTCCTCTTCCAGTTTGGCAGCAGGATCAACGACAACACCGTCATGCGAGTCATTGGTCTTCAGGCGATAGTGTGTTACCACGGCACACTCCTTAGCAAATCCCTCGACATGTTCAGCCTCGCGCGATAGGAATGATTTGGGAATCAGCAATGGAAAGTATGCATTCTGTACATCGGTTTCCTTGAACTTGTCATCCAGCGCACGCTGCATCTTTTCCCATATTGCATATCCGTACGGCTTGATAACCATACAGCCGCGTACGTCACTCTGTTCAGCCAGATCGGCCTTAATTACCAGTTCGTTATACCATTTCGAGTAGTCCTCGCTCCTCTTTGTCAGGAAATCCAATTCTTTTGCCATTGTGTAATGTACTGTTTTTTATTTGCGCACAAAGATACACTTTTTCAAGCAAAATCATTATTTTTGCACCACAAAAATACAAGTTATGTTAGGTAAGATACAGAAATATCTGCGCATGTTGCTTGTTTTTTTCTTCGCAAGCACAATTCTCAGCGTTGTTGTACTCAAATGGTGTCCCGTTTACGTAACCCCTTTGATGTTCATCAGGGCAGCTCAGCAAATGTCCCGTGGCGAGAAGATACGCATGATACACCATTGGGTCCCGATGGATACAGAGATGAGCATATATATGCCCGTTGCAGTTATGGCCAGTGAAGATCAGCGTTTTCTTCAACATCATGGTTTCGATTTTACAGAAATAGGCAAGGCCATCGGAGAAAGAGCCGCAGGCAAGCGCATCCGGGGAGGAAGCACAATCAGCCAGCAAGTAGCAAAAAACGTATTCCTGTGGCCGGGTAGATCTTGGATTCGCAAGGGATTGGAGGCATATTTTACTGTGCTCATCGAACTAATCTGGGGCAAGCACCGTATTATGGAAGTCTATCTTAATTCCGTCGAGATGGGCGATGGCATTTACGGTGCTGACGCCGTAGCCTGGCAAAACTTCGGTCGCCCCGCCTCCCAGTTGACACGCCCAAATTG
>DJYQ01000007.1:34145-44053 GCA_002450165.1 Prevotellaceae bacterium UBA6974
CTCAGACGACAGTCCCAGATAATGGTACAGATGCGTCATATAGATGTTTTTCCTGCCAAATAACCAAAATTTTGCCATGTAGGCATTGCAATTCGTAACTTTTTTTGTATCTTTGTCACCGTAAATCATCCGATTTAGATATGTTAGAATCACTCTTTCGAACACATCAGTACCTTGTCGAGCACGTTGATGCTCCTGTCCGTCGTGCATTAATGGACGAAATCAATTGGCGTGACAGACTCATAGGTATAAAAGGCAGCCGTGGGGTAGGAAAGACCACTTTCCTTCTGCAGTATGCCCGGGAAAATTTCTCACTTCGTGATCGCAAGTGCCTGTACATCAACATGAACAGTTTCTATTTCCAGGGACACAGTCTTGTAGATTTTGCTGGGCAGTTCTACAAGTCAGGAGGTCAGGTCCTGTTGATAGACCAGGTGTTCAAACAGAGCAATTGGAGCCAGTCGCTCAGGGAGTGCTATGACAAATTCCCAATGTTGCGAATAGTATTCACAGGCAGCAGCGTCATGCGGTTGAAGGAAGAAAATCCCGAATTGAACGGAATATGCAGCAGTTATAATCTGCGCGGTTTCAGTTTTCGCGAGTATCTCAACCTGATGGCAGGCACCAACTTGCGCCCATATACCCTGCGAGAGATAGAGAACCGACACGAACGCATAGCCCGCGAAGTAATGGCAGTATGCGCCCCCGCCAAGCACTTTGCATCATACCTGCACCACGGATACTACCCCTTCTTTCTCGAAAAGACCAATTTCAGCGAAAACCTGCTGAAGGTCATGAACATGATGATAGAGGTCGATGTCCTCCTTATCAAGCAGATAGAACTCAAATACCTTGACCGTATCAAGAAGTTGCTCTATCAGTTGGCAATCAGTGGAACAGGAGCGCCCAATGTCAGTCAGCTGGCAGGAGACGTACAGACCTCCCGTGCCACTATCATGAACTATATCAAGTACCTCAGCGATGCACGGCTGATGAATATGGTTTACCGCAAGGGCGAGGAATTTCCCAAAAAGCCTGCACGTGTCATGATGCATAACACCAACCTGATGTACGCAATGACTCCTGGCAAGGTAAACCGGCAGGATATGCTCGAGACTTTCTTCCAGAATGCCCTGTGGGGACGACATGATGTCAAGATGGGTGACCGCAGTTGTACTTTCCTGGTGGACGGAAATCAGCGTTTCCGCATTATGGACGAGGTTCCCCGCCGCAAGGCAACCGATGTGATATACGTCCGTGCAGACATAACCGAAGGCAGCGAGCAGGAGATTCCCCTGTGGCTGTATGGTCTCCTATATTAAAAAAACAACAGAAACAAATACAATAAAAAACATATAAATATAAAAATGGCAAAAGAAAAGAAATTTGTGACATGGGACGGTAACACCTGTGCAGGACACATAGCCTATATGTTCTCCGAGGTAGCCGCTATCTATCCTATTACTCCGTCATCCCCAATGGCAGAGCATGTTGACGAATGGGCCGCTCAGGGTCGTAAGAACCTCTTCGGCGACACCGTTTTGGTACAGGAAATGCAGTCCGAGGCAGGCGCAGCGGGTGCTGTTCACGGCTCCCTGCAAGCAGGCGCTTTGACCAGCACTTTTACAGCCTCTCAGGGCCTATTGCTCATGATACCCAACATGTACAAGATAGCTGGCGAACTGTTGCCTTCAGTATTCCATGTCAGCGCCCGTACCGTTGCTACACACTCACTCTGTATCTTCGGTGACCACAGCGACGTTATGGCATGCCGTCAGACCGGTTTTGCAATGCTTGCCGAAGGTTCGGTTCAGGAAGTTATGGACCTTTCAGCCGTAGCACACCTTTCGGCACTCGAAGCCCGCGTACCGTTTATCAATTTCTTTGACGGTTTCCGCACATCTCACGAATATCAGAAGGTCGAGCTTATCGAGGACGATGATGTACGTGACCTTGTAAATCAGAAGGCACTCAGCGAATTCCGTTCGCGTGCGATGACTCCCGAGCATCCCGTAGCCAAGGGTATGGCCGAGAATCCCGAGACATTCTTCGCACACCGCGAATCATGCAACCGCTACTACGAAGCAGTACCTGCAATAGTAGAGAAATACATGGCAGCAATCAGCCAGCGCACGGGACGCAAGTACGACCTGTTCAGCTATTATGGTGCACAGGATGCCGAGGAAATTATCATAATGATGGGATCTGGAACCGAAGCAGCACGCGAGGCAATTGACTACGCCAATTCCAACGGCAAGAAATACGGTTTGGTGTCAGTTCACCTGTATCGTCCGTTCTCGGTCAAGCACTTCCTCAATGCAGTACCCCAGACAGTCAAGCGCATAGCAGTCCTTGACCGTACCAAGGAGCCCGGAGCGAGCGGCGAGCCTCTGTTGCTCGACGTCAAGGACGCCTTCTACGGAAGCGGTCGCACACCCGTCATCGTCGGAGGCCGCTATGGATTAGGCAGCGCCGATGTCACACCTACCATGATACTGTCCGTTTACGAGAATCTGGAGCTCAACGAGCCCAAGGACCATTTCACAGTAGGCATTGTTGACGACCTTACGTTCACCAGCCTTCCCCAGAAGGAAGAGATGGCCCTGGGCGGCGAGGGAATCTTCGAGGCCAAGTTCTTCGGCTTGGGCGCAGACGGTACAGTAGGCGCCAACAAGAACTCCGTAAAGATTATCGGTGACAATACAAACAAGTACTGTCAGGCATACTTCTCGTATGACTCCAAGAAATCCGGAGGTTTCACCTGCTCACACCTGCGATTCGGTGATACCCCCATCCGCTCTACATACCAGATCAAGACACCAAACTTCGTTGCCTGCCACGTTCAGGCATATCTGCGTATGTACGATGTTTTGCGCGGCTTGCGTCCCAACGGCCAGTTCCTTCTCAATACTATTTTCGAAGGAGAAGAACTCGTATCCTTCCTCCCCAACAATGTAAAGAGGTACTTTGCCGACAACAACATCACCGTTTATTATATCAACGCAACAAAGATAGCTCAGGAGATAGGTCTTGGTAACCGCACCAATACCATCCTGCAGAGCGCCTTCTTCCGCATTACACAGGTAATTCCTGTCGAACTCGCCGTCGAGCAGATGAAGAAGGCCATTGTCAAGTCCTATGGCAAGAAAGGTCAGGACGTTGTTGATATGAACTATGCAGCCGTTGACCGTGGCGGTGAGTACAAGACACTTGCTGTCGATCCAGCATGGAAGAACCTTCCTGCTGACGAGGCAGTCGTACGGGATGAGCCCGCATTCATTTCAAATCTGGTACGTCCCATCAATGCACAAAACGGCGATCTGTTGCCAGTCAGCGCATACAAGGGCATCGAGGACGGTCAGTGGAATCAGGGTACAGCCGCATACGAGAAGCGCGGTGTTGCTGCCTTCGTTCCCGAGTGGAATCCCGACAACTGTATCCAGTGTAACAAGTGCGCGTTCGTATGTCCTCACTCATGTATCCGTCCGTTCGTCCTCACAGACGAGGAGAAGGCAGGTTTCGCCGGTCAGACCATTGAGATGCTTGCACCCAAGACCATGAAAGGCATGCACTTTGTACAGCAGGTTGGCGTCAAGGACTGTCTCGGTTGCGGTAACTGTGCCGACGTATGTCCTGGCAATCCCAAGAAGGGAGGCAAGGCACTCACGATGGTCGCTTACGACGACTCTTCGGCCAAGGCAGCTGCAGAAGCAGCCAACTGGGAATACTGCGTACATCAGGTATCCAACAAGCAAGATTTGGTTGATATCAAGCAAAGCCCGAAGAATGCAGGCTTCGCCAAGCCACTCTTCGAGTTCTCCGGTGCCTGTTCAGGTTGCGGCGAGACCCCATATGTCAAGCTCATCAGCCAGTTGTTCGGTGATCGCGAGATGGTAGCAAATGCCACAGGTTGCTCATCAATCTACTCAGGCTCAATCCCATCTACCCCATACACAACCAACGAAAAGGGTCAGGGCCCCGCATGGGCAAACTCCCTGTTCGAGGACTTCTGCGAGTTCGGTATGGGTATGGTTCTTGCCAACAAGAAGATGAAGGCACGCATCACCGACCTACTCAACGGTGCAATCGCAGACGGACAGACCCCTGCAGAGTTCAAGGAAGCAGCACAGGCTTGGATTGAAGGTCAGAACGATGCTGAGGCAAGCAAGGCAGCCGCAGCAGCCCTCAAGCCACTCATTGCAGCAGGCGCAGAAAAGGGATGCGAGATATGCAAGCAACTCAAGGAACTTGACCACTACCTCGTTAAGCGCAGCCAGTGGATTATTGGCGGTGACGGTGCTTCGTACGATATTGGTTACGGAGGTCTCGATCACGTCATAGGCAGTGGCGAGGACGTAAATATATTCGTTATCGACACCGAGGTTTACTCCAACACAGGCGGACAGGCATCCAAGGCAACTCCAATCGGCGCAATTGCGCAGTTCGCAGCCAACGGCAAGCGAGTTGGCAAGAAGGACCTTGGCCTCATGCAGGCTACATACGGCAACGTATATGTAGCACAGGTAGCAATGGGTGCCGATCAGAGTCAGTGCCTCAAGGCATTCCGCGAAGCCGAGGCATGGCATGGTCCCTCATTGATTATTGCATACGCCCCATGTATCAACCACGGTCTCAAGGCCAAAGGTGGAATGGGCAAGAGTCAGGCCGAGGAAGCCAAGGCTGTCGAGTGCGGTTACTGGCATCTGTGGCGTAATAATCCAGCTTTGGCCGAAGAGGGAAAGAACCCGTTCCAACTCGACTCCAAGGAGCCCGATTGGGACAAGTTCCAGGACTTCCTCGAAGGTGAGGTGCGCTTCCTCTCACTCAAGAAGGCAGCACCAGCCGAAGCCCAGGAATTGTACGATGCCTGCAAGGCCGCAGCACAGCGTCGCTACAAGACTTACATCCGCAAGACACAGGAAGATTGGAGCAAATAAGCAAATCTTCTCAAGAAAATGCTAAAAAATGTCCGTGCTATTGTAGCGCGGACATTTTTTTTATAACTTTATCGACCGAAAGCCAATAATTGATCTGTATAGATAATCATTTTACGGTCATGATTGTACCTAATGACATAAATCAGTTGCCCTTGCTTAGGCAAACATTGCACCAGTACGGAGAAAGTATTGGCATAGAGGCGCATACACTCAAGAAACTCGAGGTAGCCCTCGAGGAAGCCGTCGTCAACATTATCAATTATTCGCATGCAACACAAATAGAATTGGTCATCAGCCATACTGGAACCCAGTCAGTCAGCATCCAGCTTACAGACGACGGGATACCCTTTGATCCTACCAATGTCGAATGCGATATATCCAAAGCCATTGACGAACGTCAGTTAGGAGGCCTTGGAATCAGCCTGATGCATCAGATTTCGGACGAGCTTCACTATCAGCGTATAAATGGAAACAATCAATTGGAATTAATCAAATACCTATTATAATTATGCAGATAAACATTTTTTCCGACAATCAAGTTGTCCGTGTGAGCCTTGTGGGCGAATTGGACTCGAAAGCAACCACCGATCAGGTAAGCGAACTGAACAAAGTATTGGAACTGGCAGACAAGACATTGGAGATAGATTGCTCCCAACTGGCATACATATCATCTGCCGGTCTCCGCTTCTTCATGCAGGTCAAGCGGGCTACCGAGACACAAGGCGGAACAATCCGCATAACCCACCTAAACGAGGACGTGGCAGAAATCTTCCGCATGAGTGGATTCCTCAGTATCTTTGACGTAGAATAACTTCCACTGGAAAGACACCCCGTGGGATTACGTCCAACAGATGATGACCGCCATCTCCCAGTTAGGATTCTTCGACGAATAAGTACAAGCATCAGGGCATACCTGCCCCCGATAACCAAGCGCTTGCTGACCAATCACTTCAGCAAGCGCTTATATTTTTATCCGATTTCTACGTAGTAACCAAAGTATCAAAACAGCCCTATGGCTGAAACGACAGAAATGAAAAACCCCGCTTACGCTAAAAAATATCCCTGTATTGCGATGGAATGCGCTAAACACCTTTTTTATGTTTTTCTGGGATGTGCTGCTGAGCCGTAGGCTGTTATAAGATGTCGGACAAGGATTGATAAGCTTGTTTATAAAGCTCTTGTACGATATTTTATAATTATTGCTCACAGAGCAGGCAGCATTGACCAGGGTTTTCTTTGTTTTTGTTTTGCATTTATTTTTCCATTTCATGGGCAGTTTGCTGTACCGATTATACGTTTTAAGTATTTTTAACTAAGTTTCAGGGGGGGCAAAAATTTACAAAGTTATTTAAGATTAGTAGCTTTGCTATGCAATTTGCACAAATTGCACCCTGAAACGGGACAAAAAACGACAAAAATACTTTACTACATGAAAAAACTTTTTATTTTTCTTACTATGCTCGTACTGGGCATTGTGAGTTCGTGGGCAGATTCGACGTATACCATTATTGACGATGCTTCTGGAGGCGTTTGGACCAATGGCTCATACAGTAGTGATAATGGGTCTTCAACTTGGAAGGGATCATGGACTTCTACTAGCACGACACCGCAAATAACGGTTTCTGCTCATACGTGGCTCCTACAGAATAGCACGGGTTATATTGGTTCAAGTAGTACTAAAACGGGAAATTTCACTATCTCAATTAATAACGGATACTTGATAACAGGTTATGAAATTAAATTCGAGAATGTAAACACCGATGGTAGCCATAACCAAACTATAACCCCCAATGGGAAAAGTGGCGTAACTGCAGAAGGAACTGGATCTGCAACTGTGGCAGTTACGGGGTTGAATACACGTGCGGCATACTTTAAATTAACTGGCGAAAACAGCCTCGCTAAGGTTACAAAGTTTACTGTTACATATGTCAGTAGTTCTACTTGGACTTCGGGGGTTACAGGAGTAGGTGGTAATGGTAACTACTATTCCGATACATGGTATCTGAAGTTGACGACTCCTAATGCTGACGATGTTTTTCTTGATAATTTTACATTAGGCATAGCTTCTGATGGAACACATGATACTGAGCTTGAAACATACTTGGCTTTTTCTCAAGGAAAATTTTCGGAACAAAATAACCATAAGGCCAGTGAATTCTTGGCAATTTCCTCAAATTCCATTTCCGGTCATAGTAGTGCTACTGCAAATATTAAGGAGTTTGTCTTTGATGAAACAGTTAGACTTAACGGAAACACTGATGTGTATGTTTGTTTTGTTTCAAAGAATGTAGATGGTACATATAATCTGCGACAAAGAGGTCTTGCGGTAAAAAATATCGGAAAAGCATCAGGACTTATAATCTGTAAAGGTAATAATTATACAACGAGTGAGACGTCATGCGGTAATTACCAATGCCAATATTCTTGTACTTACTCCATTAGTCATGACTATCCACAAACTGTCCCAGACGATTATTACATATGGTCTGGCATCAATGATGGCGATAAAACCTCTGGTGGAAATATTACTGTTGCATATATTAAATATACAGCTCCTGGGACGTCTGACAAAGTTGTGCAGTTTAATCAGTTCTCATTAAGTTTACGAAATAGTGATGTCGTAGCCAATACATATCTTTTGTTAAGTAAAGAATGTCTTACAGGAATTGGGGTAACAACATCAACAACTTTTGCTCCCAGCCGCTTCACTGCTATTTCTTCCAATTCTGTTCCTTCTGCAAATTACGGCAAGGTCTTTACGTTTACTTTCGATTCCGACCAGTTCCTGCATGGTGGCCAAACCTATTATATTTATATGGGAACGAAGAATGGGGATAATTTCAACCTGCAAAAATATGGTCTATTTATCAACCATCAGATGGATGTTTCAACTGGATTCCAGTATAGTAGTGCCTTAGAAACAGCAGCGGCTACAACAAATGATGCGTGGCAGGCAATTTACTATTCAAGCAGATGCTCGTTTGTAGATCCGTCCTCACTTCTTGAAGATGCTTATACTTATGTGAATTATTACAGCGGCAACTCTTTAGGTAAATATACCAGCGATAGCTATACTCCAAACCAGATTGCGACTGCATTGAGTGATGCAGAATCAGTTTATAGCGGATCTGATGGCAGTGCAAAATTCCTGTCATATTTGACTCTAAAAGATATTAAAGAAAGTTTGACTAATTTGAATCTGCCTGCTGGAAATACATTCCTTCGCATAAGAGGAAATTCCGATAAGTATGTAGCTGCAAACACCGCGACAAATGTTGCACAGATGTCACGTTCTAATGACGCAACCACTATTTTCTATCTTACGAGCGACAAGAAACTGATAAGCTACAGTAATGGATTGGGGCTCTATTGGACACATGCATTTGCTGCACCCGAAAATGCATCTTCGCTTAATACCTTTACCTTCTCGGAAGGTGGGAGCACAGGTAAATACACAATCCAGTCAAATGCCTCAACAGTTCATGAACGAACGGTAGACGAATACTTCTCTGATGGAGGAGGTGAATCACTTGGGCGTGCTGCAAGTGTTTCTTCTCCAAGTACCGACTGGCAATTGACAGAAGTAACCTCCCTGCCTGTAACCTTCAAGGCAGCTGGTCTTGGATATGCAACATTCCATTGTCCTGTGCCAGTTAAGATTCCAAGTGGCGTCAGCGCTTATGTCTCTAAAATTAACGGGACCAAGATTAAATTGTATCAGATTCATCATGATAATCTTAAGGATGGCGAATACTATGTTATTCCTGCAAACACACCTGTATTGTTGCATGTAGATGATGGACTAGATCCTGCAGGTGATGATTATGAAGCCTCATTTGTAATCTCGGATTACGATGGTGAGGGAATAAGTGGTGATGATTTTTATGGAACAATTGCCGCCGAAGCAATGGGAAGCGGTACATATTATTCGCTTAGGGCATGGACAGCATCTGGTGACACATATCCTAGCAAGGTAGGCTTCTATACCAAAAGCGGTGATTTGGCTGGCTTCAAAGCTTGGATTCATGATGACAGTTCATCTGCTCGTAACTTTACCATTGTCTTTGATGGCGACAGCGATCCTACAGGTATCGTCGAGGCTCTGGGCTTAGAAAATGACAATGTTGATATTTTTGACTTGAATGGCCGTAAGTTATCATCGTACAGGAAGGGCATCAATATCGTGAACGGTAAAAAGGTTATGGTTCAATAATACGAAACAGGTATTTCTAACGAAAAACATTCTACGAAAATGAAAAAGATATATATAAGTCCTGCAACTGATGTTGTCGTAATTAAACTTCGTGATGGTATTCTAATTCCACCCAGTCAGGCTGGTGACACATATAGTAATGAAAACTTTGACCCAGATGCAGGAGACCCAAGTGAGGGCGGTAAAACCGGAGGTGACCTATCTCGCGACAACAATCGCGGTTCCGTTTGGGAGAATATCTGGTAAATCAAATTGTTCCGATACGAGGAACTGATATAGCGACAAGTGATAACAGCAGCTGCAGTCGAATGTGATTGTAGCTGCTGTTGTTTTATTTTTGAAGGTAAATATTGTTATTCCGTTTTGATATTCAATAATTATTTGTATTTTTGTCTGCGTAAAACATTGCAAAAGTCACATTCAACAATTAACCATGACTTATTTGAATAGGTTTCACAAGGAATCGGTGGAAAGATGTTTAAGGAAGGTTGCAGAATCGAAATCTTTGCAGATGAACTGCGAAGAAGAGGTGAGGAAAATAAAAGAAATGCACAACCAGATAGCACAACGCTATCCGAAAGAAGCCTAATAGAAGAGGATCTTCTAGGTCAATATTCAAAGTAGTAGGTAAATAATGACAAGAAGGCTGACGCTTAGCGCCGGCCTTCTTTTGTTCTGTGTACGCGGACAAAAACAACGGCGTACAAATTGCTCGACAACGGCGTAGAAAGGCTAAAACAACGGCGTTATTTTTTGAC
>DJYQ01000007.1:44162-44410 GCA_002450165.1 Prevotellaceae bacterium UBA6974
CTGATGTCTCGGTTCTATGAACCTCAGTTCTGCTTTCATTGGTTTATGCCTAAGAACAAGTTCTTGCACAAACCAATGACATCATAACCAGTTGCTATGCAACTACAGACAAAACCGAAAAAAAATTACGAGGGAAGAAGGCTGATGGCAGAGGGAAGTTAAACAGTAAACGGTAAACGCTAACCTTTTTTTATTGTTTTTCCTTGATGAGCCGTAATCCTGACAAGGATAACACCATTAGTGATAAG